>JAGBDD010000033.1 GCA_017937685.1 Thermoguttaceae bacterium
CGAGCAAACCGGAAGGGCGGAATCGACGTCCGCGCAAAATGGGGAAGAGAAACCGACGTCCGAGCAAACCGGAAGGGCGGAATCGACGTCCGCGCAAGCCGGGAGGGCGGAATCGAGTCCCGCGCAAAATGGGGAAGAGAAACCGACGTCCGAGCAAGTCGGAAGGGCGGAACCGACGTCCGCGCGTCGACGGTTCGAGCGAGAGACGTTTGCGGAAACGTCGCCGTCCGAGAGCCGCTCGTCGACCGTCGTTCGGAGCGTTGGGGAAGAAGCGCGCCGCTCAAAAATCGACGCGGAGGCGAAAAAAAACGTCGACTCGACGTTAAAATTGGAGAGATTGGATAAGTCGGAGGGACTGAAGAAGTTGGAAAAGGCAAAGAAGCCGACGTCGAAACGCGATTTCCCGTTCGGCAAGCCTCGCGCGCGCACTTTCCGTTCGAGCGCCGCGCCGCGTCGTTTCGACGTTCCGCGTCGCGACCAAGAGGAAGACGGCCAAAACTGACGCCGCCGGAAGTCGAAACCGGAAATAACGCCGCCCGCGACCAAGCGGCGAATCCGCGCCTTGCCCGACGTTTCGACGTTCCGCGTCGCGACTAAGAGGAAGACGGCCAAAACTGACGCCGCCGGAAGTCGAAACCGGAAATAACGCCGTCCGCGACAAGCGACGAATCCGCGCCTTGCCCGACGTTTCGACGTTCCGCGTCGCGACCAAGAGGAAGACGAACAAAACTGACGCCGCCGCGCAGTCGAAACCGGGAATAACGCCGTCCGCGACCAAGCGACGAATCCGCGTCTTGCCCGACGTTTCGTTGGAATAATCGCCGGACAAAACGCCGCGTTCCGGTTAAAGAAGGCGCGCGGCGTTCGGCTTGGGGCGAGCCGACCGTTTTGACGCGCGTCGAGACTGCGCCGATAAAACAAACGCCGGATTCCGAAGCGTCGCGAGTCGAGCTTGCGCCGTCGGAGTAAACGTCGAGTTGCGGCGTTTCGCAGGCGTCGGGGTTTTAGACGAAAGCGCGGCGTCGAGCGGAGGCGAGCCAAAAACGCGATAAATCGGAGTTAAAATCCGGGCCAACGGAAAATTGGGCGTCGAAAAGTGCAAGCGACCGCTTGGGCCGCGGCTCCCGTCGTTGCGAAATATTAAACCCAAAAGGAAGGAAAGCGAGCGTTTAAAATTGGAGGTTTGCCCGAGCGCCAAAATCGGAACGGGTAGGGGAAAGCGGGAAAATCGCGCAAAGGGGGCGTTGCGTTTCGGCGCGCCGTTGGGGGATATTATTTTTAGCGAAAAAATCGAAGCGAAACCTCGGCGACGTTGCGCGTCCTTTGGATTCGTCGGTAAAACAACGCGGTTTGCGAGGGAACGCGCCGATTTTGGGACGCCGATAAATTGAGGGCGTATGGAGGATAAGGAAGAACAAGCGCAAATCGCTTGCCGTTGGGAACGGTCGCGGCGGCGAATCGCCTGACGAAGCGACGCTATTGCGCAAGATTTAAATCGTTTTTAATTGATATTGGGTCGAGAATCAAACTTTCGAGAAGATTAAAAACGATGAAATGAAAAAGTTGTTGAAATTAGCGACGTTGGCAAGAGGCGCGTAAAATACTAAATCGACGGCCCGGCTTGCGAACAAGTTGACGTCGGTCGAAGGCGGTCTGTCGTCGCGGAGTTTAAGAACCGACGCGCCGGCGGGCGAACGTTGCGTTTAAATAAGTTGGCGCCGACGATTAAAAATTAGGAGCCGCAAGAAATAAAAAAACCGTCGATTTCTCGACGGTTACAGTTGCGGGAGTAGGACTTGAACCTACGACCTCAAGGTTATGAGCCTCGCGAGCTACCAGCTGCTCCATCCCGCGATCAAAAACGCGAATTTCTTCGCAAAACACAATTAAACGCTCGATCGCTTGCGTCGCGCTTAATCAGTTGCGGGAGTAGGACTTGAACCTACGACCTCAAGGTTATGAGCCTCGCGAGCTACCAGCTGCTCCATCCCGCGATCAAAAAACGTCGTTTCTTTAATCGACATTCGCATTATATCCCAACGTCGCGGCTCGTAAAGGGGAAAAATAAAATTTTTCTCGATTTTTTTTTAGAACTCTCCCGTTAGGCTGGAGACGAAGGGGCGCGTTCAAGAGGTTTAAGTTGTTGTGAAACTAAGGGTTGGTTCGAGGCGACGACGGCGGACGGTCGATTAGGGAAAATTTGTCGAAATGAGGAGAAGAAGGGAAGCGAAAGGAGAGAAGCGCCCGATTTTGACGGTAAAAAAAGCTAAAAGGGCAAGCGAGGCGGAATAGCGGAGCGAAGTAAAGAAAAATTTTCGCAAAAACGACGCCGTAAAGCGGAAAAACGTTGGCGTCGCGGCGGGCCTTCGGGTATAATGACGGCGGCGAGGAAGCGGAACGCGCGCTTCGCTTGCTCGAAGAGGCCGTTTTAGAAACGACGGCCATTTTGCAACGGTTGAAAAACGGAGGGTTAACGATGAAAAACGGACGTTGGAAAAAGCGGGCGGCGACGGCGGCGCTCGCGCTGGTTCTCGGAGTCGGCGTCGGAAGCGCCGGTTTCGTTTGGGCGCAAGAAGGGGGGAATGGGCAAGCCGGGCAAAATAGCGAAGCGCCGACTTACGACCCGAACGCGACCGCCGAATCGCTCGGGCTCGAGCCGCTCGTCTTGCCGGACGACTTTTTTCCGCTCTTTCCTTGGGATCACCTAGCTCATTGGGGCGCGGAGTATCAGCCGATTCCGGAGGGGATCGCGAGTATGGCCGAGTGCGGTTTCACTATGTCGGCGTTCGTCGGAAACGTCGACGACGTCGAGACTTGCCGCAAACTCGGCTTGAAGTGCATCCTCGAAGCGAACGTCGAGCGATTCGACGAACGTCCGCTTTCGGAGGAGGAAATTAGCGCTAAATTAGCGGAAATCGACGCGAAAATCAAGGAGCGCGTCGAGTCGACGAAGAACGACCCGACGGTGTTGGGGTACTCGATCACCGACGAGCCGGGCGCGTATCATTTCCGTTCGTTGGCGGCGGCGGTCGCGGCGATCAAGAAATACGCGCCGGGCAAACTTGCCTATATTAACTTGTATCCGGGATACGCGTCGACGATCGGCGCCGACGTCGACTCGCAGATGGGGACTCGGTCGTACCGCGAGTATTTGGAGCGCTTCGTCCAAGAGGTGAAGCCGCAGTTTTTGAGTTACGATAATTATATGATCGAGTATTCGGAAGATTTGCGCGACTGGACACGAGGGCGCAGTCATTTCGACGACTTGTTCGAAGTGCGCTCCGTCGCGCAAAAGTACGGGCTGCCGTTTTGGTATATTGGGTCGAGTTTGTGTATTATGAAGGATTCGTCGCCGCCGACGCCCGCTCGTTACGCGTGTCAAGCGTACACGGCGTTGGCCGCCGGCGCGGAGGGACTGACGTGGTTCCTCTATTACCCGCTCGGCTGGCATAGTTCGCCGATCGACAAAAACGGGAACAAAACGCTTTCCTGGACGTATATGCGCGAGATCAACGCTCAAGCGAAGGCGCTCGGGCTTTACCTCAAAGGCTGGCGTTCGACGGCGGTCGGGATAACGGAACACAACGGGCCGCCGTCGCTTCCGAACGCGGTCGGGATAACCGAAACGGACGGTTTGCCGCCCCTTCCGACGAACGTTTTGCCCGGTTTGACGGCGGCGTTCTCGTCGCAAGGCGTTTACGAAGCGAGGGAAACGCCGAAGCTGATGCTCGGCGAGTTCGCGCAAAAAGACGGCGACTCGATCGCGGCGATGGTCGTCAACTTGAACTTCGGAACGTCGACGAAAGTAAAGTTTGCGAAACCGGACGGCTTTTCGACGTTGAAGATCGTCTCGCCGGTCGACGGCGTCGCGCGCCCGGTCGACGAAGCGGAGCGGGAAGCCGGTTTCTGGATTCTGCCCGGGCACGGAACGCTCTTCGTTTGGGAAAAATAACGCGAACCGACGGCGATAAAAGTTAAAACGCGGAAAATGGGCAAATTAGGGCGGCGTTCGAGGCAAACTTGAACGTCGCCCTTTCTTCATTTAGCGTCGAGACGTCGGCGGCGAAATCGGCGCGAGCGTTAAAATAGGAACGCTTTCCGAAGAAAAACGCTGAAATTTGTTTTTTTTCTTTGCGCGTTGGCGCTTTTCAACGCGTCGTTATAATCGGGAAAGGAGGCGACCGTTTGGACGCGTTATTATTGAAATTAAGGAGTGTGAAATGGCAAAAGAAAGGGAAACGAGAGGGGGGGGGCCGGGCAAAGCGAGTCCTCCGCCGGTCGCGCGACCGAGCGGTTCCGTTCCGCAGGTTCCGCAAAGAAACGACGGCGGGAACGTTCCGGTTCCGGCGGAAACTGGGCCCAAGAGCGCGGCGCGTTTATCGTTGAGATTAAGCGTTTGCGGGACGAAATCCAAGCGTTGAAAGTGCGAAATAACGAAACGCCGCCCGCGCCTCCGGCTCCGCCCAAAAAAGGCGGCGGTTGCCTTCGGGGCGCGGTTTGCGGTCGTTTTTTGTCTCGGCGTCGCGACGTTGGCTTTCGTCTTGGCGAAGTTGGGCTGGAGCGTCGACAAATTGGTTTCGCAACCGCCGAAGGCGGTCAAGGATTGGGGTAAATCGGTTGGCGATTTGCTTCCGGTTCTTCCGAAGTCGTCCGCCCCGCCCGCTTGGGCGACGTCGGAAGACGCGTGGGCGACGGTTCCGAAGCCGAAACGCGGCGACGGTTGGAGCGAAGACCCGGCGCGAACCGCGGGCGAGTCGAATTTCTTCTCGATCGACGGCGTTGAATATATGTTCCGTTGGGCGCCGGCGGGAACCTTCCGAATGGGCTCGGGGGAGAACGTGTATCTAGGCGGCGACGACGAAAAGGTTCACTCTGTCAAACTGACGCGCGGCTTTTGGATGCTCGAAACGGAAGTAGCGCAAGCGATGTGGCAAAGCGTGATGGGGAACAACCCGAGTTTCTTCAAGGGCGGCGATTTCGCGCCGGAGAAGTTTCCGGTCGAGGGCGTGAGTTGGAACGACGCGGTGGAGTTCTGCAAAAAAGCGAGCCGAATGAAAGGCGTGCCGAAGGGATATGAGTTCCGCTTGCCGACCGAAGCGCAGTGGGAATACGCCTGCCGCGCCGGGACTCGAACGCGATATTCCTGGGAAAGTAGAGATAGCGCTAGTAAATATTGCGCGGTGGATCGTACTCGAACGCTTCCGGTGGGCGAGTTCGGCGATTTCGAGCCCAATAATTGGGGGATATACGACATGCACGGCAACGTGCGCGAGTGGCGCGTCGACAAGTACGGAGAATATACGGGCGACGCGACCGATCCGGCGAAAGCGGTTCGCGGCCCTGGAAAACGCGTCTGTCGAGGCGGCGCGTGGAATAGTAGAAAAACTAATGGGGAAAGTGGTTTTATGGGGTTGGATATAGGCCCGGACGACTGGCCTGCGTGTCGTTCGGCGGCGCGAGACAAAGAAACGCCGCCGAGGATAATCTTGGTTTTCGCGTAATTTTGGTTCCGAGCCAACGCTGACGCGAAAGTTTCGTAACACGTTGCAATAAAGCTGTTTACCGGGTTTTCGTCGCGCCGTCAAAAAACGCGCCGGAAAACTTTTTCCGAAAATTTTCGGATTTGCCCCTTGCGGTTTTTGTTTCTTGGGGTATATTCTTGCCTGTCGCTGGTGATGACCGCGACGACGACAAGCGAGACTCCAAGTTAAACGAGTCGAGTTTGAAAAACGCCGGTTCGCTTTCGAGCGAAAAGCTAAGGCTGAG
>JAGBDD010000244.1 GCA_017937685.1 Thermoguttaceae bacterium
AAGCTCGGTCGTCAGATTTTCCGGGGCGTTCATAAATTTCTTCATTACCATCGCGTTTTTTCCTTATATATTAATAAAGACGACAAACAGGCCGCAAACGGCGAAAAACGCCGCCGCTCGACGCAAAATCCGGACGCGCTTTGCGCCGACGCAAACGCAACGCGGCGTCGACGGGCGGCGAAACCGTCGCGGGCGAAAATTCGAAAACAAATTCTCGATTTTTCAGCATACCAGAAACGCAACCAAAATAAAAGAGCCGAAACGAAATTTTCTCAAAAAAACGCCGTTTTTTTCGTCCTTTTCCTCAACTTTCGCCGCAAAAATTCGCCGTTCCTCCTATTTTACGCAAACTCCCAAAATGGGAAAGTCGCCGGAAAGACGCGCTCCAATCGCAGATTGACGTCGAGAACGGCGCAACTCGCCCGCTCGCCGCGAGCTTGAATCGCGCCCGGATTCAAAATCAACGTTCGATTATAACGCCGCGTTTCAAAGCGGTGCGTATGCCCGAAGCAAATCAAGTCCCAAAGCTCGGAATACGCTTCGTCGGCGATTCGGCCTTCGAGCCGCCCGCAACCGTGCGTAAAGAAAATTCGCTTCCCGCGCCATTCAATTTCGCCGAAATCTCCCCAAAACCGCCCGCCGATCTTCGGAATCTCGACCGCCAACGCTTCTCGCCGCGACGCGTCGCAGTTCCCAGCGACGAAATCGGTCGGAATCCGGCGGAAAACGTCGAGAATCTCCAAGTCGCCAAGGTCGCCGCAACAGACGACACGTTCGACGCCGCGTTTTTCAAACTCGTCGAACGCTCGCGCCGTCGTTTCGATCTCGCCGTGCACGTCGCTAATGACGCCGAGCGTCGGTTTGCTCCAATCCAATGTTTCGCTCATTTCCCTATTCCTCCTATTCTTACAAACCGCCGTTAAATTTCCTCTTGTCGCTCCGCTTTACCGCCGCAAACGCTCGTCGAAATTTTCGCGCCCCCGATTTACCCGTTAAAAAATTCCGGTTATAATGGAAACGCCGTTCGAAAAACGCGAGGTTCGCCGTCATTATACGCGACGTTTCCCGTTTTGCCAACGCCCCGGGGCAAGTTACGGGGGCCGCCAAGGTTTCGCCGCTTGCCTATTTTCACCGTTTTAACAATATTCGCCCAATCCGCTCTCCACGACGCGAAAATTCCGGGCGTTTTTGATATTTTGCGAGGTTTTTATGTCCGTTCGTCGTTCCTCCGGCGCTTTGGCGCCTCTTTTTTCGCTCCCGGGCGTCCGCGACGTCGGGAGTCTCGGACGCTCCGCTCGGCGTTTCGTCGACTTTTTGGCCGACTCCGAGCAACGTTGGTGGCAGTCGCTCCCGGTCAATCCGATCGACCGCTTCGGCTCTCCTTACGCCGGACGCTCGGCGTTCGCGGGGGAGACGCTTTATCTCGACTTGGAAGATTTGCGCGACGAAGGCCTTCTAGACGACGCCGACTTGACCGTCGCTTGGTTCCTTCCAAACGACGCCGCTTCCCTAAACCGCGCGGACGTCCCCAATCCCGCAAGTTCCGCGCTTCCGCCGTCGTCGACGCCGCAAACGGACGCTCGTTCGGAGCGGATTAATTACCGCGCCGCGTTCGAGCGTCGGCGTCCTTGTTGGCGCAAAGCCTTCGAGCGGTACCGCGACGGCGTCGGCGGGGCGAAATATCGCGCTCTCGAAAAACATTTCCGGTACGAAAACAATTTTTGGCTCGACGATTACGCCCTTTTCGCGGCGCTTTCCGAGGAATACGGCGACTCTTGGCGCGATTGGCCGGTCGAGTTTCGACGTCGCGACGCGGCGGCGTTGGCGGAATTTGCCGAAAAGCAGGCGGATAAACTCGATTATTTGCGCTTTTTGCAACTCGTTTTCGACGTTCAATGGAACGAACTGCGTTCGTACTGCGCCGAACGCAACGTCGGACTTTTCGGCGACGTTCCGATTTACGTCGGCAAGAACAGCGCCGACGTTTGGGCGTTCCGCGACCTCTTCCAAGTCGACCTCGAAGGCCGAACAATTCGCGAAGCGGGCGTCCCGGCGGACGACTTCAACCCGGAAGGTCAACGTTGGAACTCGCCCCTTTACCGTTGGGAACGGCACCGCGAAACCGATTTCGACTGGTGGCGCCGCCGGATGAAAAAGACGCTCTCGCGCTTCGACCTCGTTCGTCTCGACCACTTTATCGGTTTTTATAACTTTTACAGTTTTCCCGGCGACGGCGTTCCGGAAAGCGGCGACGCGCCGAGCGACAACAATCAAACAAAAACAAAATCGCCGTGTCAAAAAGGAAATTTCGTCCTACGTCTGATTAAAACCATAACAGGACAATCAAAGAAAAATCAAGTTAGCGCCCAAAATCAACCGAAAAAACAAAATATCGTCGACGGGGTCGTTTACGAAGACGGTTGGGAACCGGGCCCGCAAAGGGCTTTTTTCGACGCGATCTTCGCCGACTGCCCCCGCGAAGCGTTTATCGCCGAGGATTTAGGGGTGATGAACGCCGGCGTTTGCGCCCTTCGCGACCGTTACCGCCTCCCGGGAATGCAAGTTTTTCAATTTTCGTTCGACGACGTAAAAATCGACGCCGAAACTGGCGCGGCGCCGAACCCGCTTGAAAATTGGTCGGAAAATTATGTCGCGTACACCGGAACGCACGACGCGGCCCCGATTCTCGGTTGGTTGGCGGACGTCGAGAAATACGGCGGCGGCGCTTGGTCGTCGCTCGATTTCGCCGGAATCGTCGACGTTCTCGAACGTTACCGACGTCCGGACGACGTCCCGGCGGCGATTCTCGACGGCGACGCTCCCGACGAAGAGCCGTCAAACTCAACGCAAACCGCCGATTTTCCCCAACCTTCCGACTCGACGGTCCCGACGCTCGGCGTTTCGCTCCGTTGCGAGCCGTTGTCGGAGCAAATCGCGGCGCTTCGAACGGCGGCCCTGCGCGCGGTCGCTCAGTCGCCCTGCCGTTTGGCGATTTTCCCGATTCAAGACGTCCTCGGCCTCTCGAACGACGCCCGCGTCAACTTCCCCGGCGTCGAGAACGGCAACTGGACTTGGCGTTTCTCCGACGCCGCGCTGACGCCGGAAACTTGCCGCGAATTGCGCAAATTAACGGAAGAGTCGGGCCGAATTTAACGCGCCCTCCCGCTTGACCGTTTCCCGAACCGCCCCGTTTTCCCATTTTACCTAAACCTAAGAAAGCGGGGCGTTTTGCTCGATTTTTCGTCTCTTTTTCCGCGTCGTTTCTTCTTTTTTCTTGACTTGCCGCGCTCGGTCGGCGATAATAAACGTCGTTCTCGGCGCGACGCGTCGTCCGTTTTTTCGCCGATTTTGTCAATATTATTAATACGTTCTTCGAAGGAGCCGTTCGAAATGAAAAAATCGACGCTTTTCCTCGCGGCGCTCGCCGTCGCGGCCTCCGCGTTCGCCGCCGGTCGAAACGCGATTTTCGCTAAAGATTGGGGCGCGCCGCCGTCGTTCGCGGTCGTTAACCCGGTCGTTCGTTCGCCGCTGGCCGACGTCGTCTCGCTTTCCGGCGAATGGGACTTTCTGCAAGACGCGCGCCGGTTCCGGTTGAGCGTCGGCGAAGGGATTTGGGGTTCGTTCCCGATGGACTGGTCGGGCGCGCGCAAAATCCAAGTTCCCGGGATTTGGGAGGTTCAAGGCGTCGGCGAACCCGGCCCCGGCGTTACTTGGGACTGTCCTTGGGACTGCGGCGATTGGGACTTAAAACACGTTTACGTCGGTCCGACGCTTTACCGCAAAGCGGTCGAGATTCCGGAGCGTTGGGACGGCAAGCGCGTTTGGCTGAAAGTTGGCGGCGTTCGCTCGACGGCGCAAATTTGGGTGAACGGTCAACGCGCGGCGCAAGTCGATACTTACTGCGGCGCCCGCAAATTCGACATAACCCCGTTCGTCAAGCCGGGCGAAACGGCGGAAATCGTCGCGCAAGTCCGGAACGACGTTCCGTCTCGAATGGGACTTTGGGGCGTCAACCATCACTTTGGCGGTTTTTATCGCGACGTCGAGCTGGAAGCGACGCCGAGCGTTTACGTCGACGACGTTTGGGTTCGCGGCGACGTTGAAAAGAAAACGGCGCAAATTCAAGTTTTCGTCAAAGAAATCGACAAAAACGGGCGCGCCGTCCCGAAATTCGACGACGAACTTTCCCCCGCCGACCGCGAAACGCTCGCGCTCCGCCCGGCCGAACGCCCGAACGCCGCCGAGTCGACGACCGCCGATTCGAAGCGCGGCGCCGGTTCGGTCGAAGTCGAAATCAAAACGCTCGACGGGCAAGTCGTCGGTCGCGCCCAAGCGCCCGGTTATTCCCGCTATCGCGCCGCCGACAAGAGTTGGCGCCCGGTCGTTTTGAACGTTAAAATCGAAAATTGCGAACTTTGGACGCCGGAAACGCCGGTTCTTTACGTCGCCGACGTCGTCGTTAAGGACGCGACCGGCAAG
>JAGBDD010000245.1 GCA_017937685.1 Thermoguttaceae bacterium
CCGCGAAAGTCGGCGAACCGACGACGAAAGCTCCGGCGCAAGGCGCTCTTTCGAACCTCGGTCAACAAGCGATGCAAACCGCCAACGGAGCCCCGGCCGCTCCTCGCGCCGCCGTTCCGAACGCCGCGCCGCGTCGCTAATTTTTTCGCCTTGGCTCGTCGAAAAGCCGCCGGTTTCGATCGACGGCTTTTTTCGCGCCCCGTTAAACAACGTTAAAATCGGCTTGATCGGCGCCGTTTTTCCAACTTAACGCTCGTCAAGCCGTTTTCGCCTCCTTCGCTCCTTTCGTTCCGTCCTTTGCGGCGTCAAGCGGAGCGTTCGCCCCTTTTCCCGTCCCTCGCAAGAGCGCTCGCACGAGCGAACCGCCGCCGGAGAGTTCCCTTGACTTTTTCGCTTCCCGAAATCGTTCGCGTCGAATCGACGCGCCGCCAACGAACGTTAGCGCGCCGCGTCGACGTCGCCGGTTTCGGCTTTTGGACGAGTCGCGACGTCGTCTTTTCCTTCCTGCCCGCCGACGACGATTCCGGCGTCCGCTTTTTCCGCGTCGACCTCCCGAATTCCGCGCCGATCCCGGCCCGCGTCGCCAACCGCGTTCGCAAACCGCGCCAAACGAGCCTCGTCGTCGGCGACGCGCAAGTCGATATGATCGAACACGTTCTCGCGGCCCTTCGCGGCGCCGGAATCGACAACTGCGACGTCTTGGTCGACGCGCCCGAAGCGCCCGGCCTCGACGGTTCCGCCGCGCCGTTTCTAGAAGCGTTTCTCGAAGCCGGCGCCGTCGAGCAAACCCGCGAGCGGACTCGACTTAAAGTCGTTTTCCCCGGTCGTTTCGGCGACGACGACGCGTATATCGACGTTCTGCCAAGCGCGCCGAAAACCGATGAATCGACCGACGACGCCGATTTTAACGCTTCAATCGATTCCGCCGAAAATACCGCGTATGATTTTGGGTCGCCCTGTTACGAATATCGATTGGTTTACGACGTTCCGCGGTCGATTCCGAACCAAATGGCGCGTTTCGACTTCGCGCCCGAGACCTTTCGCCGCGAAATCGCTCCGGCGCGCACCTTTTTGACTTTCGAGGAAGCGAGCTATCTCCGCGAACAAGGAATTTGCGGTCGAGTCGGCCCGCGCGACGTTCTCGTGTACGGCCCCGACGGCCCGATTGAAAACCGTCTCCGTTTTGAAAACGAGTGCGCGCGGCACAAAATTCTCGATATGTTCGGCGATTTCGCGCTCGCGCCGGTCGATTGGGACGGCGAGTTCCGAGCCTGCAAAACCGGCCATCAACAAAATGCCGACGCGTTGGCGAAAACGCTCGAAATCATCCGTTAAAATCGCCGCGTTTCTCCCGTTTTAACATCTGCTAAGACGGTAAAAACGCCAAACTTTAAGAAAAATCGGCAGAATCCGCATTTTTCTTCCGATCCACAGAATTTTCCGCGTTCCCAAAATTGGAAATTCTGTTATAATGAAGAGATACGGCGGCGCGTCTTTTTCCGACGCGCCGCGACTCGGCGAAACCGTCCGCGCCGTCGGTCGTTTTCGCGTTATCAACGTCGTTTTTTCCTTGGTCGCCGACCCGCGCCGTTTCGCGCTAAGTCGTTTGAAATCAAGATCAAGCAACGACGACAACCCAAAGGCGAACCAATGAAAAAATTGCGTTTAGGCGTCGTCGGGACGGGTCGTCTCGGCGGTTTTCACGCGGACAAAGCCGCGGCCAACCCGGAAGTCGAACTGATCGGCGTCGCCGACGTTTCGGAATCGAACCGTCGCCGCGTCGCGGAAAAACTGAATATTCAAGACTTTGCGACGGTCGCCGAGCTTCTTCCTCGAGTCGACGCGGTCGTCGTCGCGGCGCCGTCGATTCTGCACGCGGAAATCGGTCGCGAGGTTTTGAGCGCCGGCAAGCACCTTCTGATGGAGAAACCGGCGACGACGTCCGGCAAGTCCGCGCTCGAACTCGCTCGCCTCGCCGCGTCGCGCAATCTCGTCTTCCAAGTCGGGCACGTCGAACAATACAATCCGGCTTGGCAAGCTGCGCAAGCGTTTTTGCCCGACGTCCGCGCCGGTCGCGAAGCGGTTTTCGTCGACGCGACGCGTTGCAGCGGATACACGTTCCGCTCGACCGACGTCGGCGCCGTTTACGACTTGATGATACACGACTTAGAACTTGTTTTATCGTTGATTCCGTCGCCGGTCGAGCGCGTTTCGGCGTTCGGCTACTCGCAATTCGGCGGTTGCGAAGACGCCGCGTTCGCAACGTTGGAGTTTTCAAACGGTTCCGTCGCAAGACTTTCCGCTTCTCGCGTCGAGCTGGCGCCGGTTCGCAAAACGACGCTCCGCACCGCGTCGCAAACGCTCGAAATCGACTTCGCGGCGCGTTCGGCGAAGCGTTTAACTCCGAAAAAATCGATACTTAACGGCGAATATTCCCCGAACCGCGTTTCGTTCGGCGAAATGGCGCCGCGCGTTCCGACCTTTATGTCGGAGGAATACGAGACGGAGGAACTCGTCCGCGACCCGTTCGACGCTTTGTCGCTTGAGATGCAAGACTTTGTTTCGTCGATTTTACGCGGAACGCCGTCGACCGTTCCGGGCGAACGCGCCGCGCAAGCCGTCGCCGTCGCCGACGCGATCATCCGCGACGTCGCCGCGAGAGCCGCGACGCTCCGTCCCGCCCTTAAAATCGCCGGTTGAGTTTCTTCTTGTTCGCGCGCAACCCGTTTAAAATCGCCGGTTAACGTTTTTATTTACGCTTAACCGGCTCCAAATCCTCGCAACGCTCGCCGTTTCATTCGCAAACGACGAGCGTTTTTTATCGTCGCCCCGTCTCTCGGAACGACGTCGCGTCGCTTATTTAACCGCGATACGGTTGCGTCCAAGCGGCGTCGGTCGGAAGCGGCGACTTATCGGCCCCGGTTCCCAAGTAAACCGGTTCGGCGCCGACTCGCGTTACTCTCGCCCGAACGTATAAATCGTCCGATTTCAACGTATACGAACCTTCGACGCCGTCGAACGTCGCCAATTTTTCGCCGATTTTTTCCGAATATCCCTCGATACGACGGTTCATTTTCGGCCCGGCTTGCGCGTCGAAGTACTTCGGCGTCGGGTCGTAATCCTTTTTCGTTCCGAAAAATTCGACGCGCCATTTCCCTTCTTTTTCCGGTTTTGCCTTAACTGAAAGCGTTTTCCCGTCGAACGTTACGTCGTCCAGCTCGAGTCCGGTCGAAATATACGAGTCGCCTCGATTCATCGCGTCGAAAATCGCTTTCGGCGTCAGTTCCGTCGCGCGAACGCCGGTCCAACCGTAAAACGCGACAAATCCGGTGTTATAGACGCCGTGCGAGTCGTCGGTTCCGGTTCCGTAAAGGAAATCTTGGTCGTGCGACGCCCTGTAAGCGTTGACCGCGTCCCAAAGCGACTCCGGCGTCCAAGCGCCCGGAATGAACGGATAAGCGGTGCAGTTGTTGGTGAACTCGAAAAACTTAACCTCCGGCCGCGCAATGAGATCGCTCGCCTGCACGTTGTAATATTGCCAAAGCGGGTGGTTGACCATAAAGAGCCAAGGTTTGCCGGCGCCGTCGTACATTTCGCGCGCTTTGTCGTAAGATTTCGAAATGACGCCGCCAATTTTTTCGTCGCCGAGGTAAAAATTCTCGTCGACGTTGATCAAGTTGAGGTGCGACCAAGGCGTCGTCATCTCGAACGCGGACATCAGGAGGAAGTTTTCCTTATCGCCAAATTGTCGACGCAACTCGTCGCAAGTCTTTAAACGAACGAAAGTTCCCTCGGCGGTTTCCTTCATAACGACGGAGTCTTCGCCGAAAAATTCGCGCGCTTTACGAACCCGTTCTTCGGTCAAATTCGAGCGAACGCCCGGCGTCGCCAAGCGTTTCCAATACGACGTTTCGCCGTCGAACGGTTTCGCGTCTTTGCCGTCGAACTTGAAGTCGTTTCGTTGCAAGACGTTATGTTCGGTGAACGCGAAGAAGTTGTATCCGCGTTTCTTATATTCCGCGAGCGCGACTTCCGGCAAATCTTGCCCGTCGCTCCACTGCGAATGGGCGTGCAAATCGCCTTTGTACCAACGCGCGGTCGGTTCGGCGGCCTTCGCGACATTCGTTAACAGATTCGGCAGAAGCGGAGCGGCGAGGGCTCCGGCGGCGGTCGCGCGCAAAAAATCCCGACGTTTCATTTCGATAACCTCTTAATTGGCAATAATAACGTTAAACGCGTCGCCGTTTCAACGACGAAGGTCGCGTCGACTTTCCTTTTATTTTAGCGCCGCGACGCGCCAAATGCAAGCAATTTCCGCCAAAATTTTAAAAAAATCGCAATCCGATTTTTAACGTCGCGGCGCCGTTACGCAACGTCTTTTTTCGCGCCGTTTTCGGCGTTATTCATTGACGCCGCGTCGCGACGTTTTTGAAGCCGACGTACAAGCGTTCGCTTCTCGGCTTCGGTCGTTCCCAACGCAAACAACGCCGCCGCGCCGACGCCGCCGTAAAAAACGCCCCAAGCGCAAATCGAATAATAATCCGGTTTAACATAATTCAAAGCAACCGCGAACGGCCCCGCGAGCGCCGCGACGCCGAGCGCCGTCGCCTTAAGATAGCGCGCCCAATACGTCCGCCGCCGCTCGCCGAGAAGGCGACACGTCGCGTTCGGAAGCCATCCAAAATGAATCGCGACGCCGGGCAAAACGGTTCCAAGCGCGACGCCATATAACCCGAGCCCGCAATAAATAAAAACGACGCTCAAAACGACGTTCGCGGCGCCGTGTAAAATCGCGCCGACCGCCAAAACGCGGTGTCGAGCGACGCCCTGCAACGCTCGCGCGTTCGTTTCGGAACTCCCGCGATATAAAGCGGTTGCGACGACGCAAAGAGCGAGCGCCGGAAAAACGTCCAAATACGCCGCGCCGATCCAACGCTCGACGAACGCTCGCCCGAACGCCAAAACGCCCCCCGCCAAAAACAACGTCCAATAAATCGACGCGCGATGAATCGCCGCCCGCGACGCGAAAAACTCGCCGCTCAACGCAACGACGCAACCGTCGTTCCCGCAACGCGTTCGCTTCTCCCCCGCATTTAACGACGCCGAGTCGCCGTTTTCCGTTTTCTTCGCCGTTGACGCCGCGTCGTTTTTCGCCGTTTCCTCCGACGTTGACGCCGCGTCGTTTTTTGACGTTGCTTCGGTCGACGCGGCGAGTTTCGCGAACCAGTTCGTTTGCCAAGTCGACGTTTCGCGAATAAAGGAAGTCAAGTAACTGCAAAGCGTTACAACGACCAAATTATATCGCGCGACGTCGTTTAGCGACATAAACGCCGAAATCAACAACAGGTCGCTTCGGTCGACCGCCGTTTCGCCGACTTGCGCCAAAAACGCAAAGACGCCGTATTCGAACAACTCGCGAACTCGCCCGCGTCGAAACGAGCGAAGCGAAAAGCGAAAACGCGGAACCGCCGCTCGTAAAAGCGCGACATAAACGCCGAGTTGTAAAAGGGTTAAAAAGGCGTTTCCAACGACGAGCGCGACGACGCGTCCGCCAAAAAAGAGAATCGCGAAGTTGACGACGCCGAATAGTATCCGGAAAACGAAAACGGTTCCGCCGGTTAACTCTTGTCGCAACGCGCCGCGCAACACGCCGCAAACTCCGTCCGAAACCTTTGAAATCGCGAACGATACGCCGGAACAAAAGAGCGCGGTCGCCAACGTCGGAGCGTCCGGCCCGGTCGCGAAAAACGACGCCGCGCCGCAAGCGACGAGCGCCGTTAACGCGACCGCCGCCGAGAGCGCGCCGAAAAGAACGATCGCCGTCGAGCCGATTTCGTTGAGTCCGTCCCAATCGTCGAGCGCGTAATACTTTGTTACAAAACGACTTGTCGTTGTCGTCAACCCAAAGTCGAGCAACCCGCACCACCCGGCGAAAAGGGACGCGCAAACGTAAATCCCGTAAGCGCGCTCGCCCAACGTCGCGAGCATATACGGCGTCAAAAAAATTCCGAAAAAAATCCCGACGAGGAGCGCCCCGCCCGAAAATCCCGCGCCCTTTAAGAGTCGTTTTAGTCCTTGATTCATCGACGTTTACCCCTTGCGTTCCGCCGTTCCAAGCGACGCCGTTCCCCCCTTGCGTCTCGCCGTCCCAACGACGCGCCGCTCGCTCGCTCGTTCGTTTTCGCTTTCTTTCCTTTATTTTACCGTCGAATCGCCGTTTGAAAAGCCGCCGCGTTCCTTTTTTTGCGTCGCCGTTGAAAACGGCGTTATAACCGGCGTCTTTGATTTAAACGTTATCAAACGTTTTTCTTTTAAATCAAATGCGTTCCGTTTGTTCAATTTTACCTCTCAATATTTCGCAAAAAATTTTAAAAAAGGCCCTAACTTGCTTGAAAAACGTGTTTACTTCGTCTATAATTGAAGGAGCGCAACGTCGCTTTCGACGAATTTTAAATCGCCCCCTTGTTCAACCTCTTCGCAAGCCTATGTCGAAAAATCGCCAATCGTTTATTTACGATGAATCGTCGCTTTGCGATTATAAAATCGACGACGACGGCGCCGAACTCCTCCGCGTTCGCGATAAAAACGCGACGTCGCTCGTCGTTCCGAGCGAACTCGGCGGTCGCCCCGTTAAGCGGCTCGACAGTTCGGCGTTTTTCGGTTGCGCCAAACTAACGCAAATCGTTCTTCCGTCGACGCTTACAGAAATAGGCGCGTTCGCGTTCTCCGGTTGTTCGGCGTTGGAGTCGCTCGACCTTCCCGCGTCGCTCGAAAGTATCGACGCCAAAGCGTTTGACGGTTGCAAAGCGCTAACGACGATTCGCGTCGCCCCGGGAAACGCTCAAATCCGCGTCGTCGACGGACTTTTGCTAACTCGCGGCGGCAAAACGCTTGCGTTCTGTCCGCGAACGAAGACGGGCGTTTGCGTCGTTCCCGAAAGCGTCGAAGAAATCGGGCCGCAAGCCTTTCGCGGTTGCGAAGCGCTAAGGCAAATCGTTTTACCGCCGAGCGTTACGGCAATCGCCCCCCGCGCGTTCGAAGCCTGTCGTTCGTTGACGCAAATCGTTTTTTCACCGAATGTTAAGAAAATCGGCTGGAGCGCGTTCGAAGGCTGTTCGGCGTTAACGCAAATCGAGCTTCCCGACGCGCTTGAAACGCTCGGCATACACGCTTTCAAGGACTGCGCGGCGTTAACGGAAATCGTTTTATCCCAAGGCGTTAAAAACGTCGGCGGAGCCATTGTAAACTGTTCGTCGCTAAAATCGTTTCGCGTCGCGCCCGAAAATCGCGAATTTCGCGCCGTCGACGGCGTTTTGCTAAGTCGCAACGGCAAAACGCTTTACCGTTTCCCTTGCGGAAAAATCGGAACCTACGTCGTTCCGGAAAGCGTCGCTAAGATCGCCGAGAACGCGTTTTATCAATGTTCGAAACTTACGGAAGTCGTTTTACCAAAAGGCGTTAAGAAAATAGCGAACAGCGCGTTCTACGGGTGTTCGGCGTTGACGCAAATCGAGCTTCCGAAAACGCTCGAAACGGTCGGCGAATACGCGTTTTGCAAATGCGCTTCGCTAACGGAAGTCGTTTTACCGAAATGCGTTAAGAAAATATCGAACGGCGCGTTCTCCGACTGTTCGGCGTTGACGCGCATCGAGTTCCCGGAAACGCTCAAAACGATCGGCGTCGAAGCGTTCGAAGAATGCGTTTCGCTAACGGAAGTCGTTTTACCGTCGGGAGTTACAAAGATCGCGCCCTACGCCTTTTCCGACTGTTCGGCGTTGACGCGAATCGAGCTTCCGGAAACGCTCGAAACGATCGGGCGCGAAGCGTTTCGCGACTGTTCATCGCTCACCAAAGTCGTTTTGCCGCCAAGCGTTACTAAGATCGGCGTCGAAGCGTTCGGCTCCTGCGCGGCGCTAACGGACGTCGTTTTATCGCCCAACGTCGCCAAAATCCCGCTCTGCGCGTTCGTTAGATGCGTTTCGCTGCGGCGCCTCGTTATCCCGGAAAGCGTCGAAAAGATCGACGAATACGCGTTCGACTCTTGCTCCGCCGACTTAACGCTTTGCGGAACAAGCGGTTCCGTCGCGGAAAAATTCGCTCGCAAACGCGGTTTTCGCTTCGAAGCGCGTTAACGCCGCGTCGCTAAAACCGGTTCCTAAATCGCAATTTTTACTTTTTTTCGCGACACCCCTTGAAAAAAAAACAATAATTTATAATACTCATACGGAACGCGTTTGGTCGCTTCCGATTTTTCCCGACGCCGCGAAGTCGTTTCGAATCGACGCGACGTCGCCACTATTTTTAAGGAACTTTTGTTTATGTCCAACTCGTTATTTTCTCGACTTTTCGCGCCGCTCCTTTGCGTCGGCGTCGGTCTCGGCGGACTCTTCGTCGTCGCCGGTTGTTCGAACGGCGGCAAAACCGCGCTACAAGGCGAAGCAACCTACGGCGGCGAGCCGATTCCGCTCGGAACGATCACCTTCACGCCGCAGGGCGACGGCTTCCGCGCGATTCAAACGATTACGGACGGCAAGTTCGATATTCCGGCGAAACACGGCGTCGCGCCCGGCGCATATACCGTTACCGTCGAGGGTTACAACGAAGCGCCCGCCGACGATCCGGACCAAGTCGCCGACAAAATGTTTCCCGACTACTCGACGTCGTACACGGTCGAAGCGGGCGTTCCGATCGTTATCGACGTTCCGTTAGCCGAGTAACGGCGCGCTTTACCGTTCGTTTCCAACATTTTTCCGCAAATTTTGTTTACACGCGTTAACGCAACGTCGTTTCACCCCGTTTAATTTTCGACGCCGCGATTATTATTTTTCATTCATTGCCAACAAGGAGTTTAACGATGCAACGCTTTTCTTCCCGTTCGTCGCGTTTCGACTCGACGCAACCGGTTAACCGTCAAGGCTTTACGCTCGTCGAGCTTTTGGTCGTCATCGCGATTATCGGCATTTTGATCGGTCTGCTTCTCCCCGCCGTTCAAGCGGCTCGCGAGGCGGCGCGTCGAATGCAATGCACTAACAATATGAAACAACTCGCTTTAGCGGCGCACAACTACCACGATATTAACAACAACCTCCCGAACGACGGCTACTTCATCGTCGGGAAAACGAACAAGCAGCATTGGCTCGGCGTCCTCGCGAAATCTTGCCCTTACCTCGAACAAACCGCGGTTTACGAACTCCTCGACTGGAACCGCAACTACAACGACGCGAACACAAACGCGAAAGCGGCCGAGCATCGCGTCGACGCTTTCCTTTGCCCGTCCTGCTCGACGCTTAACTCGGTCGGCGGCGGCGAAACGACTTGGTTCACGTCGCACTATTACGGCAACGGCGGCGCGGACGGCGTAAAGCCCGATTCCACGCAAACTTACGGTCTCATCACCACGCGCACGACCAGCGGCGGAATCTCCGACAACGGCCTTTTGACGGTCGGCTACCACCGCAATTTCGCGTTCGCGTCGGACGGCACGTCGAACACGGTTCTCTACTTCGAGTCGTCTTGGAACGATTACCAAGGTTTTCGCGGTTGGCCGCGCGGCGCTTACGTTATGAACGCGGGTTCCGACTACCAATCGCCGAACAACGGCTACTGGAACACTTGCTCGATTAAGTCGTTTAAAACGGCGTTTTACATCAACGCCGGGATTCAAGCGAAGTCGCGCGGCGACTCCTCGACGACGAGCGGAACCGGGCGTTTCAGCCCCTTCCGTTGCGCCGGACTTTGGACGAGCCATCACCCGGGCGGCTTGAACGTCTCGATGGCGGACGGCTCGGTGCGGTTCCTCTCCGAAACGACGTCGGACAACGTTTTGCTCTCGATCGCGTCGGCCAACGGCGGCGAAAAATACTCGCTCGGCAACTGACGCGGCGTTTGCGTTTAACGTTCGCTTAACGCGTTTTATTTCAACGTTCTAACGCCGTCTCGCGACGTAACGTTTTCGCGAGTCGGCGTTTGGAAGCGGAGGGCGTTTTGCGTTATTTTTTGAAAAATTTCGGACTTTTTTCGAAAATTTTGCGCAAAATCAACTTGCCAAGCGCTCTATTTACGAAATAATAAAAGAAAATCCGCCCCGCGAACGTCCGCCTCGAGCGACGCGACGACGTTACGCAACAAACGCAAAAACGCCCCGAGCGACGCGGCGACGTTACGTAATAAACGCAAAAACGCCCCGAGCAACGCAGCGACGTTACGTAATAAACGCAAAAACCGCCCCGAGCGACGCGGTTCGCAACGCCGCTTGAAAAAAGGAGAAAAAACAATGCAAACGATCCGTCGCGACTTACGCCGAATCCGGCGTCCGACTTCGCTTGGCAAGTCGACGAAGCGACCGGCGGCGTCGCGATTACCCGCTTCCTCGATAAAACCGCGACGACCTGCGTCGTTCCCGCCGAAATCGACGGACGCCCGGTAACGCGAATCGGCGAATGGGCGTTTTACAAATGCAAAGCGTTGCTAGCGGTTACGTTTCCCGAAGGATTGCAAACAGTCGGCAAAGACGCGTTTTACGGTTGCAAAGCATTGCGAATGGTCGCGTTGCCCGACTCCGCGCCGGACGAAGTTCGTCGTCGGCTCCTCGGAGAATCGTTTCGCTTAACGCCGACGAACGCCGCGCCTTTACGCTTGATAGACGGCGTTCTTTTCAGCGCCGACGGAAAAACGCTCTTGGCTTATCCCCGCGGCAAAACCGGCGAATACGTCGTTCCCGACGGCGTCGAAAAGATCGCCGAGCGCGCATTTTACGAATGCAAAGCGTTGCAAGCGATCACGCTTCCCGACGGCCTGCAAACGATCGCCCAAGAAGCGTTTTACAAATGCTGTTCGTTGGAAAGAATTATTTTCGGCGACGGCTTGAAAACGATCGAAAGCCAAGCGTTTTACAAATGCCGTTCGTTGGAAAAAATTATTTTCGGCGACGGCTTGAAAACGATCGAAAGCCAAGCGTTTTACAAATGCAAAAGTTTGCGAGCGGTTATTTTCCCCGACGGATTACAGACGATCGACGCTTCCGCGTTTGACCAATGCAACAATTTATGGAGCTTCGCGTTATCCGACGGAATACGGTTTTACAACCTCGCCGGTCTTTTACGCCGCCTAAGCGAGACGCGGTCGATTGCGAGCCCCGACTCCGCGCCGGACGACGCTTCTTCGCCTCGCCGCGACGAATCGCTCCGCCCCCAACCGACGCGTCTCCGCGTTTGCGCCTCGACGGCGTTCTCTTCAGCGCCGACGGAAAAACGCTCCTCTCTTGTCCGCGCGACAAAACCGGCGAATACGTCGTTCCGGAAGGCGTCGAACATATTGCCGATTACGCGTTTTACAAATGCGAAGCGTTGCTAGCGGTTACGTTCCCCGAAGGATTGCGAACAATCGGTCAAGAGGCGTTTGAAGGTTGCCAAGCATTGCGAGCGGTCGCGTTGCCGGACAGCGCGCCGGACGAAGTTCGTCGTCGGCTCCTCGGAGAATCGTTTCGCTTAACGCCGACGGAAAAACGCTCCTCTCTTGTCCGCGCGACAAAACCGGCGAATACGTCGTCCCGGCGGGGGTTGAAAAGCTTGGCCCGCAAGCGTTTTCCGGTTGCAATAAGTTGCGAGCGGTCGCGTTGCCCGACGGATTATAAAGTGTCGACAGGGGTGCGTTTGCCGGTTGCAAAGCGTTGCAAGCGATTGCGTTCCCCGACGGATTGCAAACCGTCGGCGATTACGCGTTTTACAAATGCCACGCGTTGCAAACGGTTACGTTCGGCGAAGGATTGCAAACTATCAGCCAAGAGGCGTTTTCCGATTGCCAAGCGTTGCAAGCAATTACGCTCGGCGAAGGATTGCAAACTATCGGCGAACGAGCGTTTTACAATTGCGACGCGTTGCAGGCGGTTACGCTTCCCGCCGGATTGCGGACGGTCGCTTGGCTCGCATTCGGCTATATTGGCGGCGGCAACAGGGACAACCAAAAAGTCGACGGTTTCACGAGTTACGGCGCGCCCGGTTCCGTCGCGGAAAAATACGCTCGCGCCAACGGGTTCCGCTTTGTAGAGCGTTAAACGACGCGTCGGCGGTCGGCGACGGCGTTTAATCGGCGTTTTCGCCAAGTCGCGACGGCGGACGCGGCGCTTCGAGCGCTCGTCGAGCGATTTTTTTTGCGTCGACGCTCGAAAAACGCTTGCGCGGCGCGGTCGCTCCGGGTATAATGAACGCGACGGAAGCGGCGGATTGGCGCGGTTTCTTGCCTTTCGCCCGCCGATTTCGTCCTAAACTCGCTTTTTTCAACGCGTTGCGACGCTCCGTTCGTCGCTTCCGCTTTCCCCTTTTTAGGAGACGCTTTATGAAAAAAACGTTCTTCGCGACCGTCGCCGGTTTTTGCGCGACGGCGGCCCTTTTCGCGCTTTCGACGCCGTTAACGACGGTTCGCGCCGACGATCCGGCTATTGCAAACGAATACGACGTCGTCGTTTACGGCGGAACCAGCGCGGCGATCACAACCGCCGTCCAAACGAAGAAAATGGGCAAAACGGTCGTCGTAGTTTCGCCCGACAAACACCTCGGCGGCCTCTCGAGCGGCGGGCTCGGCGCCACCGACTCCGGCAACCGAACCGTCATCGGCGGGCTGTCGCGCGAATTTTACCATCGACTTTGGCTCCATTACCAAAACGACGACGCTTGGACGTTCCAAAAAATGCCGCGTCAAAACGGCATCCCGGGTCAAGGCGGACGCGGCATCGACAACGATTCCAAAACGATGTGGGTCTTCGAACCCCACGTCGCCGAGAAGGTGTTCGAAGATTTCGTCGCCGAATATAAGATTCCCGTTTTCAAAAACGAACGCCTCGACCGCGAAAAAGGCGTCGTCAAAGAGGGCGCGTCGATCCGCTCGATTACGACGCTTTCCGGCAAAACGTTCGTCGGTAAAATCTTTATCGACGCGACTTACGAAGGCGACCTCATGGCCGCGGCGGGCGTTTCCTTCACGACAGGGCGCGAACCGAACGCCAAGTACGGCGAAACGCTGAACGGGATTCAAGTCCGCAACGCGATTTATCACCAATTCGAAGGGCCGGTCGACCCTTACGTCGAGCGCGGCAAGCCCGAAAGCGGCCTTCTTCCGTTCGTCAACGCCAAAATCAACGGCGCCGACGGCGAGGGCGACGACCGCATTCAAGCCTACAACCTCCGCATGTGCCTCACCAACGACAAGCGGAATATGGCGCCGTTTGAAAAACCTGAAAATTACGACGAAAAACAATACGAAATCCTCTTCCGCTCCATCGAAGCCGGTCAGACGATCTTCACGAACTTCTCGCCGATGCCGAACTACAAGACCGACTCGAACAACAACAAAGCGGTTTCGACCGACTACATCGGCGGCAATTACGGTTATCCGAACGGGACTTACGAAGAACGCGAAGCGATTTACCAAGCGCACCTGAACTGGCAAAAGGGCCTGATGTGGACGCTGCAAAACCACCCGCGCGTTCCGGAAAAAATCCGCGCCGAGTTCCAAAAATGGGGTCTCGCGAAAGACGAATTTACCGACAACGGCAACTGGTCGCATCAAATGTACATTCGCGAAGCGCGCCGCTTGGTCGGCGACTTCGTCGTTTCGGAACGCCATCTCCGTTACCTCGACGACACGCCGCGCTCGGTCGGGATGGGCTCCTACAATATGGACTCGCACCACATTCAACGCTACGTCGACGTTACCGCCGACGGCAAGCCGACCGTCCGAAACGAAGGCGACGTGCAAGTCAACCCGGGCGGCCCGTATCCGATCGATTACGGCGGGCTTTTGCCGAAAAAAGCGGAGTGCGACAACCTTCTCGTTCCGGTTTGCGTCAGCTGTTCGCACATCGCGTTCGGTTCGATCCGAATGGAGCCGGTCTTTATGATTCTCGGCCAAAGCGCCGCGACGGCCGCCTGCCTCTCGCTCGACGCGAAGGTCGCTCCGCAAGATTTGCCGTATGAAACGCTGAAGGCGCGCCTCCTCGAAGACGGTCAAGTCCTCGAATACGGCGACCGTCCGAAACCGATTCGGGCGAGCGACCTTCCGGCGACGACGCTCGACTCGAACCAAGCGACGCTCAACGGCGTTTGGGTTCGCGGGCACGTAACGCGTCCGTTCGTCGACGACGGCTACCTGCACGACGACAATAAAGACAAAGACGGCAAGTCGGTTCGTTTCGACTTTAACCTGCCGAATCCCGGCGTTTACGACTGCCGCGTTTCGTATTCGACGAACCCGAACCGCGCGACGAACGTCCCGGTCGTCGCGAAATCGGCGGTCGAAACGGTCGAAGCGACGGTCGACCAAAAGGCGAAACCGGCGATCGACGGTCTTTTCGTTTCGATCGGCAAAATCAAAGTCGGCGACGACAAAAAAGCGTCGATCGAAATTTTCGCGAAAGGCACGAACGGACACGTGATCGTCGACGCGGCGCAAATGATTCCGGTAAAATAAGTTAACGCCGCTTGCGATTATCTTGAATCGACGCCGTTTAACTTAATTCGGTTTCCCCCTAAACAACGACGCGACGTCGACGGAGTTTGCTCCGTCGACGTTTTATGTTCTTGTTCGCCGCGTCCGCCGTTTTTTCCATTTTCCTTCTTTTTCTCTTCTCGATTAAAATGCGTTTTCTCTTCCCTCATCCTACCAAGTCTTCCCCAATTGAAAAAATTTGCTAAATTTTGCGATTTATTCTTGACATATGCTCTTTTCGAAGCTATAATGAACATATGTTCAAAAAGAAAACGCGAAAAATTTGGTTCGGTCGCCGTCGACCGATTTTTTTAAGCGTTTTAAGACTTCCTTTTTGGTCGACTTTTCACCCGTCGTTTCGCCTAACGTTTTGAAACGAACCCCCAAGTTAGCGTTATCTTATAAATTAAAGGAGCCTTCGCAATGAAAACGATCGTTATCGGAGCCGTCGCCGGGGGCGCGACCGCCGCGACCCGACTTCGCCGCCTCGACGAAAACGCCGATATAATCCTTTTGGAACGCGGCGATTACGTCTCGTTCGCCAACTGCGGTTTGCCCTACCGACTCGGAGGCGTTACTAACCGCGACGCGCTTCTCGTCGCGACTCCGGAACTGTTGCGCCGCCGTTTTCGCGTCGACGTTCGAACCGGTTCGGAAGCGATTTCCATCGACCGCGCCGCGAAAACGGTTCGCGTCCGCCGTCGCGACGGTTCGGAATACGCCGAAAGTTATGACGCGCTAATTTTAGCGACCGGCGCTTCTCCAACGTCGCCGAACGTCCCGGGCGCCGACGACCCGCGCGTTTCGCCTCTTTGGACGGTTCCCGATTCGGACGAAATCGCTCGCCGTCTCGACTCCGGCGCTCGTCGCGCGCTCGTCGTCGGTTCCGGCTTCATCGCGTTAGAATCGGCGGAAAACTTGCGTTTAAAAGGTTTGGAAGTCGTTTTAGCGGTTCGCGGCGATCAACTTTTGAAGACGATCGACCGCGAAACAAGCCGCTTGATTGAAAACGAGCTGGCGGCGCTCGGCGTTCGCGTCGAGTTCGGCGCTTCGGTCGCGGCGTTCGAACCGACGCCGGACGGCGACGGCGTTTCGGCCTTCTTAACCGACGGTCGACGCCTCGACGCGGATTTCGTCTTGACGGGAATCGGCGTTCGTCCAAACTCGCAACTTGCGCAATCTTGCGGTTTACGTACCAACGACGCCGGTTATATCGTCGTCGACGAACAAATGCGAACGACCGACGAATCAATTTTCGCGGTCGGCGACGTCGTTCAAGTCGTCGATTTAACGACCGGACGTCCGACGGCGGTCGCCTTGGCGGGCCCGGCGCAAAAACAGGGGCGCGTCGCGGCGGACGCGATCGTTTCCCGCGCCCAACATTTAGAAAGCGCGAACATATTAGAGTCGACCAACAATCGCTCGAATTCGCCGAATTTAGCCTCTGCTAACAAGTTAGCCGACATTTCCTCCGGCGCCGTTTCCGAATCGCGATACGTCGGAACGCTCGGCGCGTCGATTTTAAAAGTCGGTTCGCTCGCCGTCGGAAGCGTCGGCTGGACGGAAAAACGTTTGAAAGCGGCGGCGCTTTCGTTCCGCAAAATTTACCTAAACCCTTCGTCGAACGCGGGTTTCTATCCGGGCGGAACGCCGATTTTCGTCAAACTCCTTTTCGCCCCGAACGACGGCAAGATTCTCGGCGCGCAGTTCGTCGGGCGACAAGGCGTCGACAAGCGAACGGACGTCGTCGCGACGGCGGCCCGATTCGGCGGAACGGTTCGCGACCTTGCGACGCTCGAACTCGCTTACGCGCCGCCCTTTAACGCGGCCAAAGACCCGGTCAACGAAGCCGGCATGATCGCGTCAAACGTTTTAACCGGCCTAACCCGCCCCGTTTATCCGGACGAACTCCCGAAAAACGCGCTTCTCCTCGACGTTCGAACGCCGGAAGAATTCGAGTTGGCGACGATTCCCGGCGCCGTCAACGTTCCGCTCGACGAGTTGCGCGACCGCCTCGACGAACTCGACCGCTCGCGCCCGATCGTCGCGTTTTGTCAAGTCGGGAAAAGAGGTTACGTCGCCGAACGCATTTTGCGTCAACGCGGTTTCGACGTTTTCAACCTTTCCGGCGGCTTTTCGACTTGGCGGCTGTTCAATCCGCCGACGCCCGGCCCGTCGGTTCCCGCCTCGACGCCGAGCCTCCCGCAAACGCCAAGCGCGCCGACGACGCCGAACGCTCCAACCGATTCCGCCGCAACGACTTCGAACGCCGACGCGGAACCGCTCGAACTCGACGTCCGAGCGCTCGCCTGTCCGGGCCCGATCGTTCGTTTGCGCCGAACGTTCGACACGGCGTCGCCGGGAACGGTCGTTCGACTCCGAGCGGCGGCGACGTTCGAAATCGATTTGAGGAGTTGGGCGCGTTCGTCCGGCGTTCGAATCGAACGATTTGAAGCGCAAAACGGCGAATTAACTGCGACGCTCCGCAAACCCGACGGTTCCGCGACTTCCGTCGCGCCGCAAGCGTCCGCGACCTCAAACGGCGCCGATCTTGCGGAACAAGCGAAAAACTTTGTCGCGCAAACGCAAAACGCGAAGTCGGCGGCGATCGTCCTGTTCAGCGCCGATCTCGACAAAGCGCTCGCGGCGTTAATCATCGCTTGCGGCGCCGCGGCGTCAGGCGTTCAAACGAGCGTTTTTTTCACCTTCTGGGGACTGAGCGTTTTGCGGAAAAATCCGGCGCCGCGCGTTAAAAAAACGTTGTTCGACAAGGCTTTCGGCGCGCTCCTTCCCCGAGGCGCGGAACGACTCAAACTGTCGAAAATGAATTTCGGCGGCCTCGGGAAAGCGGCGATGAAATACGCGATGAACAAGCAAAACGTCCCGACGCTTCCGGAGTTGTTGACGCAAGCCAAGGAACTCGGCGTTCGCTTCGTCGCCTGCGAAATGGCGGCGAATGTGATGGGCTTCGCGCCGGAGGAACTGATCGAAGTCGACGAAATCGCCGGCGTCGGTCGTTTTATCGACCTTGCCAAAGACGCGGGCCCGACGCTCTTCATCTAAAAGCAACCAACTTAAACAACGGATAACCAACGCTTAGCGTTAGGAGAGTTAAAATGCCGCGCGCGCCTAAATGTCGTCGCGTCTGTTTGGAACCCAAATGTCGACGCTTTGAAACGGCGGACGCCGATTTTTCAAACGAAAATCGCCGTTCGATAACGATCGACGTAACGGAATTTGAAGCGTTGCGCCTCGTCGATTACGTCGGTCTAACGCAAGAAGAAGCGGCGACGCAAATGAACGTCGCCCGAACGACGGTTCAACGGTTGTACAAAAGCGCGCGCCGCAAACTTGCAACCTTTGTCGTCGAAGGACTTTGCCTCGACGTCGAAGGCGGTTCTTACGAGCTTTGCGGGCGCGACCGCGAAACTTGCCGCAGGGAATGCCGCCGTCGCTGTCCAAACCGCGACGCGGAGTTCGAGGATTCGGCGGCGACGTCGGACGCATAAAATTTCAACGTTTTTCAAAAAATCAAACGTCGCTCCGGCGTTCATCGGTTTTTATTTCCAACCCGAACGGCGACGCGGCGTTTCAAACATTTAAGCGTCTAAGCGTTTTTCGTCGCTTTCGCGGCTTTTTCGGCGAAATGCGCGTTCAAAAGTTCGGCGGCTTTCATCATAATCGACGCCGTGTGGCGCTTGCAACGCTCGCCGACCAGCTTCTTTTGCTCGTCGGTCGCGGCTTTCATCCAAGCGCCGCCCATCTCGCGGCAAGTCAAGCCTTTAGCGACGACGCGCAAGAAGTTCGGCGCGTCGTCTTTTTCCGGGACGTACTCCGGAAGCGGCGTTTCCCGCCCGTATTCGCCGAGCGCCGCCGCCAACTTGCAGACGTCGGCGTAATCGTCGAGGAAGCAGCTGAAGAACATAACGCCCCCCGCGACCGCGCCGCAAAGTTCCTTCAGTCGCCCGAACCCGCCGCGAGCGCAACGGAACGCGACAAACGGGCAACTTCGAGCGATTCGCGCCGCCTCCGCGTCGACCGATTCGACCGCCGACGCATACGCCAAGACGCCGCCCTTGAACGCTCCGTAAAGACACCCGCCCGCGTCGTAACTCTCGTAAACCATTTTTCCAACAAGATTTACGTCGACCGGCGCAAACCGCCAAACCGCGTCTTTCTTCGCCGTTTCCGCCGCGTATCCGAGGTCGCTCAACACCGTTCCAAACGCAGCCAACCCGAAACCGGTCGCCAACGCGTCGCGTCGAGAAATTTTCGTCATTTTAACCGTTCTCCGTTACATTATCAAAATAATCAAAAACTGTCGCCGCGACGCCTTCTTTTCGTCAAAAACGACGCGACGTTTTCTCTTTTTCTCCGCTTGCCATTATACGCCGTTTCAACGCGAACGCAACCCCGCCGCCGCAACGTTAAACGGCGTCCGCCTATCTCCGCGACGATTTTATCGATTTTCCCGAAAAAAACGCCGAAAAATCACTTTTCCTTCCTCTTTGCCCTAAAAAAAACTTGAACGAGGCGGCGTTTTGCGTAAAATACATAAACGACTTAAACTTTAACGACGCGTTTTCGGAGGTTTTCGCAATGTTCCCCGCCTTCCCTCTTTTCTCAACGTTCGCCGCGGCAACGCTTGCGGAAATCGCTCAATCGTCGCCGCTCGTCCAAACCGCCCTTTCGCCGGAAACCGCCCAAACTTCGCCGTTTCCCGAAATCCCCCAAACGCGCCTCATTTTCCAACTCGCGCTCTCGCTCGGCCTCGGTCTTCTCATCGGGCTCCAACGCGAAAGCGCGCGCTCCGGGTTCGGCGGCGTGCGCACCTTCCCGCTCATCGCCGTTTTTGGAACGCTCGGCGCCCTCGCGTCGACGCGGTTCGGCGTTTGGATTTTGCCGTCCGGGCTCCTTTGCGTCGCGTTGATCGGAATCGCCGAACGCGCCTTTTCGTTAGCGAGACGTTGGATCCGCGCCGCCGAACTCAGCGCAACTCGTTCAAACGCAAACGCTTCCGAAAACGCGTTTCCTTTTTCCGCGTCGACGGACATTTCCGCGACAAAAACTCCTGAAATCAAAGAACCCTTGGAACACGAGTCTTCGCCACGTCGCGATTTCGGCGCGACGACGCTCGTTAGCGCGTTGGCGACTTACTGCGTCGGCGCGATTTTGGCGAACCCGGCTTGGACGCTCGTCGGTCTCGAAGCGGGCGCCGTCGTCGCGATTTTGTTGCAATTTAAGCGAAAACTGCACGATATTTCGGCCGCGCTCGGCGAAAACGATCTCAACGCGATTATGCAATTCGCGCTCGTCTCGTTTGTCGTCTTACCTATTTTACCCAATCGGAATTTTGGGCCGTTCGACGCGTTTAATCCTTTTGAGGCTTGGTTGACGGTCGCGCTGATTGTAGGGATGAGTTTGGCCGGTTACGTTGTGTACAAGTTTCACGGGGCTAACGCGGGCGTTCTCTTCGGCGGGTTCGTCGGCGGAGCGGTTTCGAGCGCAGCGACAACGACAAGTTACTCGAAAGCGGTCGCGACCGGCGCGACGAGTCGAGACGTCGCGGCGGTCGTTATTTTGTTAGCGTCGGCAACGCAAACGGTGCGAGCGTTGATTTTAGAAGCGTCGGTTTCGCAAGAATTCTTTTATCGCTGCGTCCCGGCGTCGGTCGTTTTTATCGCGGCGTCGATTTTGCCCGCGCTTTGGATTTGGCGCCGAATCCGTCGCGAACCGGTCGCCGCCCCCGCCGAGTCGAGCGGCGTTTCAGAGCAGAAAAATCCGACGCAATGGAAGACGGCCCTAACTTTCGGCGCGCTTTACGTCGTCATTTTGTTCGCGATCAAAGCGTCGAACGCGCTTTTCGGCGACCTCGGGACGGTCGCGTCGGTCGCAATTTCCGGTCTCGTCGAGATGAACGCCGTCGCGCTTTCGGTCGCAAGGTTGGCGACGACCGACCCGGCGACGATGCAAGACGGCTGGAAGTTGATTATGATCGCGTCGATTTTTAGTTATTTATTCAAAGTCGGCGTCGTTTTTTCCATCGGCGGCGCGCGTTTCGGTTGGAAAGTCGTCCCGCTCTTCGCGATCCCCTGCGGCGTCGCGCTCGCGTCGGTTTTGCTGTTTTAAATCATCCTTAACCTCTTTGTTCCAAAGCGTTTAACTCTCAAAAGCAAACGCGGCGTCGCTCGTTCGAAAAGTCGCTTTCTCGAACGAACGACGCCGCGTCGTTTTTAGGGGCGATTCGATATTTTGTCGCCGCCGCGCCGGTTTTAGGGACAGTTCGACGTCTTATCGCCGCCGCGTCGGGCGTTTTCACTTCGGAAGTCGCGCTCGCTCGGTCGAATCGCCGACGAACGCAAACCTCCTAACCGATTATTTTAGAACCGTTTACCTTCCGTCGCGCGCTTCGCCAAGAACTCGTCGCCGAAGCCGAATTTCTCGACGACAAAATCGACGTCCTTGTCGCCGCGACCGCTGCAACACGCCAAAATCGTCTTGCCGCGATGTTCCTTCGCGTACTTCATCGCGAACGCGACCGCGTGCGAGCTTTCGAGCGCCGGAATAATCCCTTCCGAACGCGACAAACGGTAAAACGCCTCGACCGCGTCTTCGTCGCCGATCGCTTCGTAACGCGTTCTCCCGACGGAGTTTAGGAACGCGTGTTCCGGGCCGACCGCCGGATAGTCGAGACCGCTGGCGATCGAGTAAACCGGCGCCGGTTCGCCTTGCTCGTCTTTCAGCATAATGCTTTCAAAGCCGTGCATCACGCCCTTTTCGCCGTAAGTCGTTGACGCGGCGTGGTTTCCGAGTTCCGGGCCGAGTCCGAGCGGTTCGATTCCGACGATTTCGCACGAGTCTTCCAGGAACGCCGAAAACATCCCGATCGAGTTGCTTCCGCCGCCGACGCAAGCGCAAACGACGTCCGGGCCGAAGCCGTTCGCTTCGATAAATTGGTCGCGCGCCTCGAATCCGACGCACGCTTGGAAGTCGCGCACCATCATCGGGAACGGGTGCGGGCCGAGCGCGGAACCGATACAGTAAATCGAGTCTTTATAATTCTTTGCGAACGATTCGAACGCGGAGTCGACCGCTTCTTTCAGCGTTTTCAAACCGTGCGTTACCGGAACGACGTTCGCGCCTAAAATCTTCATTCGCGCGACGTTCGGCGCTTGCTTCGCGATGTCGACTTCGCCCATATGGATTTCGCATTCGAGGCCGAAATAGGCCGCCGCGGTCGCGAGCGCGACGCCGTGCTGCCCGGCGCCGGTCTCCGCGATTAAACGCTTTTTCCCCATATACTTAGCGAGCAAGCCTTCCCCCATGCAGTGGTTCAGCTTGTGCGCGCCGGAGTGGTTCAGGTCTTCGCGCTTCAAGTAGATTTGGCACGAGCCGTCGCCGAGTTCGCGCGACAGGTTTTCGCAGTGCGTTACCGGCGTCGGACGGCCTTGGAAGTCGCGGCGAATGCGACGCAGTTCGGCAATGAAGCGTTGCGACAGGCAGATCGTGCGGTACGCTTGCGTCGTTTCGTCGAACGCTTTTTGGAGTTCCGGCGGGAGGTACGAACCGCCAAATTCGCCGAAACGGCCGTTTTCGTCCGGATAGTTTTTCAGGTAATCGCGAAAGTTCATCTTCTTTTCCTCGTTCGCTAAACGTTGATATTATTGAATTTAGTTCGTTTCAAAAGTCGGGTTCGTTCTCAAAACGACAAAACGCCGTTAAACGTTGGTTATAGGACGCGAACGCCGGATTTACTCAAAAAGAAGTCGATTTTTCGCCGCCGCTCTTTCGTCGCTCGCCGCGACGCAAGGGAAATCGGCGCATTCCGTTTCAAAATTTGCTTAAAGAAATATCGACGCAATTCGGGTCAACGGACGCTCGCGGTTCTCGAACGCCGCCGCCCTTGCAAGAGCTAACGGTTCAAGAACGCTTCACTTGGAACGACGCCAGGAACGCCAATAAAATTGTCGATAAATGCAAATCATCGTTAGATTTCGCTCGAAACCGCGACGGAAAACGCCAAAACCGAACCGTTCGGCTTCCGACGTCTCCCGTTCGCTTCTAGAATTAAAGTTTAATTGCGTCGGGCAAAATTGCAAGCCCCCCCGACGCGATTTTGCGAATTTTTTAAAAATTTTCGCGAAATTTTTCTCGTCGCCTTTCCAAACGTCGGAAACGCCGCCTTCTAAGCCGTTTAACGTCGGCGTTTTAAAACAATTCGCCGACGGCGCCGTCCGCTCCGCCGCCTTCGCTCGGCTTCGGCGGATTCGCTCCCGTCAACGTTGAGCCGGATAGAGTTTGCATTCGACTTCCGGGTCGGTCGCGACGGAGCGGATAAAATCCATCGCCTCGGCGCGTTCCGCCTTTTCGGTCTCCGGAAGCGCGGCGAACTCGGCCTCGACAAAGGCGAGAAAATCGACGTAAGTCGCGAACGGCGACAACTTAGAATACGACATTCTTTCCCTCGTCGCGGCGCAGCGGAAACTCGCGCGAGCGTTGGTTTTGACGTAATCCCTTGCGTTGGCGAAGGTTCCGACGCCGGTTTCGTTCCAAGCCTCCGAGACGATTTGGTTTTTCGGGTAGGAACGCGAAATAATTTTTTTCGCCTTGTCGATCCAAGCGTCGAACGCCTCGCGCTTTTGCCCGCGTTTGTAATCGAGCCGCGCCCAATCGTCGCAATACTCGCCGCCGCAACGCTTTAAATACTCCGCCGCGCGATCGAAATCGCCGGTCGCTTCGTAAGCCTGCGCCAACATATAGTCGGCTCGATCCGCCCCGAACGCCCCGCGCCGTTCGATTCGCTTCGCCAATTCGACCGCTTTGCTTCCGTTCCCGACGCGCATCGCGGAACTGTACGCGTTGCAATCCGCCTTAGACGCCAAATTTTGCTTCGCATTGTAACCAACGATAACGACCAAAAGGCCCAAAAGAGCAAAGCAAGCGACGCCGCGTCGCCAAACGACGAGCGACGCCGTTCGCGCAAAAGATTTCCGAGCGTTTTTCAGTTCGCCGGACGCGGTCGTTTCGAACGTCTTTTCCGAAAACTCGTTTTTCCGTTCCATTTTCTTTCCCTTTCTAATCGGCTTAAACCTTGTATTATCGACGATTAAAAAAGCGCCGTCCTTTCAAGCGACAAAAAAACGCAACGCGGGCCCGCCGAAACGACGCGTCCGCAACGAAAAAACACAAAGCGGCGACTTCCCGCTTCTTTATTACACATTATAGCAAAACGACAAGGCGCCGTCAAGGAAATTTTGAAAAAATTTCGAGTTTTTTGGGGGCAAAAAAGAAGGGAGAAAAAGAAAAAATCGAACGCCCGACGCAACTTGCGCCAATAAACGCGTTAAACGTCGACGCTCAACGCCCTTCTTAGGGCGTGTTGCCACTTTGCTCCCCCCTTGCGTAAGCGTTGCAAAAATACTATAATACGCCTATGAGACTTACGGAAAAACAGTACCAAAAAATCGAGCCGTTACTGCCGACCGCGCGCGGCAACGTTCGCGTCGACAATTTAACGTTTTTGAACGCAATACTTTACGTTGTCGAGAACGGATGCAAACAGCGCGCGTTGCCGTCTTGTTACGGGCCTTGGAACACGGTCTATCGTCGTTTTCGACGTTGGGCCGAGAACGGCGTTTTGTCGCATGTGCTGGAAGTTCTTCAAAAGGAAAGACTTATCGGCGCCGATTTTTCGGTCTTGTCGTTGGATTCGACGTTTGTAAAATCGAGTCCGAGCGCCGCCGGAGCTTTAAAAAAACGGGCCGCAGGCGATCGGTCGAACGAAGGGCGGTCGCACGACAAAAATCCACGCGATCGTCGCGGGGCCGACGACGCCGGTCGCGCTAAAACTCACGCCTGGGAACGTTGGCGACGCGCCCGTCGGTCGAGAAGTTCTCCGAAATCTTAACGTCAAACGACTTAAGTCGAAGTTTGTTTTAATGGATCGCGCCTACGAGGGCGACGCGACGCGCCAAACGGCTCGCGACGTCGGTTTGGAACCGGTCGTTCCG
>JAGBDD010000246.1 GCA_017937685.1 Thermoguttaceae bacterium
CTCTTTCTCGACCGCTTCCGCGACTTTGTTGACGCCGTAAAGGAGCGAACCGGCGGGCGAGCCGTTTTCTTCGTCGATTTTGCGGCACTTTTCGCATTGGCAGTTGCCGCGCCAGTCGTTTTGACTGATCGAGAGGAACGACGCCTTCGGGTTTTTGCGCAACGCTTCGAGCGCGTTTTTCGTCATCTCGGCGAGCATTTCGTCGTTCGTGAAGCAAAGTTGCGTCCCGGGTTCGTGGATTTGCTCCGGTTTCAGTTCCGCGACCAATTCGGCGTAACCTTCCGGCGAACCGGCCCAAGCGGGCCAACCGACCTTGCGAACGCCGTCGATTTCCGAGAACCATTCCGGGTGTTCGCGGTAATATTTCGCCGGCGGAATCAGGTAATAAGAGGAGTGAACGAAGTATTGGAAGCGGTGGCGGTCGCCGAACTCTTCCGGCGCGGGGGAGCCGTTGCCGTTGCACTTGAGCCGCGCCGCGAAAACGCCGTTGCTCGTAACGTCGCGATAGAAGGAGTCGCGGTACTCGAGTTTCGGCGCGTAAGCGTAATCGAGTTCGTCGACTTTAACGACGGCGCTCTTCGGAACGGTCGTTTCGGCCGACGTCCACCAACGGACGCCGAGGCGCGTTTCGAGGAACTCGTAAACGGCGTAAAGGGAGCCGCGTTGGGCGTGCCCGGTCAAGACGATCGAGTCGCCGACGCGCTTCATAACGATCCCGTCGTAGTCGAGTTTCGACTCGTCGACGGCGGCGCCGAGGAGTTTTTGCGAAAGCGGGCCGGGGCCGACGACGATGAACTTGGCGTCGGTTTTGCCGACGGCGTCTTTCGCGGCGAGGATCGGGAGTTCGACGCCGGTCGCCTGCGCGAAGTAGGAGCGCAGTTCGTTCGCGGCGGTTTGTTGGACGGGCGTCGGGGCGTCCGGGAGAACGATCGCGTAATCGGAGCGACCGTTTTCCGCCAAAACGAGGTCGGCGGCGAAGGCCGACGCGGCGCCGGTTCCGACCAAGAGCGAGAACGCCGTCGCGACGCAAAGGAGCGCCGACGAAAGCGCGGGGAACGATAAACGTCGCATAAAATTCCTTTCGTAATGAAAAAACGGGTGAAAAACCCGTTCGCCGCGCCGAAAACGGAGGCGAACGGACGAATCGAACGGAAATTTTGTCGTTATTTTTTAGGGGCGAAAACGCGTTTTGTCGTTAATAATATAATTAATATATAAGGGGAAAAAATCGGCGTTCGCGCTTTTGCGGAGGCGACGTTTCGCGCGGCGTTACTCGGCGTCGGGCGTCGCGTCGACTTCCGAGGTTTCCGCTTTTTCCGAATTTGACGTTTCTTCCGGTGTTTCGGCGTCTTGCGTTCCGAGCAAATAGTCGACGGCGCGGTCGAGTTGCGGGTCGAAGTAGGGCGCGCGTCCGGACGGAACGAACGTCGTTTCCGTCGCGGGGGCGTTTTCCGAATTTTCGGGATTGGCCGATTCGTCGGAATTTTCCGCTTTGTTCGGCGTTTCCGGATTGAACGCTTCCAACGCCGTTTCCGGATCGAAACCGAGTTCCGCCAACGCTTCCAACCGGACGAGCGCGTCGTCCGTTTGCGCGGCGCGTTGGAAAAGCGCGTTCGTTTCGGCGGTCGCGAACGCGAAAATTCGGGCGTCGTCGGCGTTCGTTTCCGGGCCGGAAACGCGAACGGCGCGGAGCAGACGGCGGTAAAAGGATTGCGTCGCCGTCAACTCGACCGCTAGCGCGGCGTCGGGAGTAACGCCCCAAGAGTCTTCGCCGTCGATTCGACGAATCGGCTTCCCGGACGGGCGGAAAAATTGAGCGGTCGTAACGCGCAACATTCCGAGGTTAAACGGAAGTTCGAAAAGACTTTGGATCGTTCCTTTGCCGTAAGAGCGTGAACCGCCGACCGCCGCGATTCCGGCGTCTTGAAGCGCCGCCGAGACGATCTCCGACGCGCTCGCGCTTTCGTCGTCGACGAGAACGACGACGCGGAACGCTTTTTTCGGACGGTCGCTTCCGCGGAAGACGCGCTCGACGGCGCCGTTTCGGTCGCGAACTTCGACGATCGTCGCCCCGGCTTGAACGAACTCGTCGCAAATCGCGACCGCGTCCGGGAGGAAGCCGCCCGGGTTGCCGCGAAAGTCCAAAATAACGGACGAAACGCCCGCTTTTTCGAGCGATTCGAGCGCGGCCAACGTTTGCGGCGTCGTCGCGTCGGCGAACTGCTCGACAGCGACGTAACCGATTTCCGGGTAATCTTTTAGCGTGTAAATCCAATCGCCGTTTTCGTCGATCCGGTCGCCGGAGACAAGGTTTTCCTGAACGACGGCGCGGGTCAGCTCGACTTCGCGGAGGTCGGCGTCGTTTTCCGGCGTTGGCGCGGCGTCGGAGAAAGCGGGAATCGAGGCGCGCGGACGAATCTTGAGTTTAACCGTCGTTTTTTCTTCCCCGCGAATAGCGTTCGCCAAGTCGAAAATCGACGTTTCGCTAACGCTTTGTCCGTCGACCTCGACGATTCGGTCGCCGAACTTCAAACCGGCTTCGGCGGCGGGCGCGCCTTGCAACGGAACGAAGTAAAACTCGCCGGTCGCGCCGTCTTTAATAAAACAACTAAGACCGACGCCCGCGAACTGCCCCTGAATTTCGCGCATATAGTCTTTTTTCGCTTCCGCCGGAATATACGTCGTGTAAGGGTCGTCGCCGACCGCGTCGGTCATTCCGGCGAGCGCGCCTTCGAAGAGGCGTTCCGACGGGACGTCGTAAAGCGAATCTTGTTGAAGTTGCGAGGCGACGCCGCGGAAAACCTGGTCTTTCACCGACGTTTTAAGCGCGATGAAAAGAGAAACAAAAATAACGATTAGCGCGATGTAGACGTTTCGGGCCGGCATTGGAGCGCTCCTAAAAGCGGAAAAGAGCCGAAAATGGGGAAAATAAGGAGGCGATAACGGCGCGGAGCGGGCGAAATTGGGGGAAAACGCCCAATTTTGCCCCTCCGCGAAATAGCGTTTAAGGGTAAAACGCTTGAAAAACGGTTAATCGTTTGAATAACGCGCAAGCCGTCGCCGCGACGGGCGAGCGTCAAGTTCGCTCCGCTTCCCAACGAGCGACGGAGGCGGCGAACTCTTCCGGCGTCGGTTCGAAACCGCGTTCGTATTCTCGTTCGTAGAACGCTCGCATTTCGTCGAGCGCGGCTCGAGCTTCGAGTTGCGCCGCCGGCGACGCTTGGTCGACGAAGCAACGCCCGTTCAGGTGGTCGGTTTCGTGTTGCACAATGCGCGCTTGAAACCCTTTCCAGCGGTAGGTTTGCAGTTGGCCTTGCAGGTCGATCGCCTGGAACTCGACCTCGTCGGCGCGTTCGACCGGAACGTAAAGCTCGGGGAAGCTGAGGCAGCCTTCGTCGCCGTATTGGCGGCCCTTGCGCTTGCGAATCGTCGGATTAATGAGGACGTGTTCCTCTTCCTTAATATCCGGGTCGCCCGACTGATTGAGGACGACGAGTTGGTAAGGCAATTCGACTTGGTTCGCCGCGAGCCCGACGCCTTTGAACTCGTACATCAGTTCGAACATCTCGGCGACAATGTCGCGGAGGCCTTGGTCGATTTTGCGGAGCGGCTTGCTGCGATAGGAAAGGATCGGATGCGGATATTTTGCGATGCGCATTCTGGTAATTCTCCGAATTTCATATATAATTATTGACGGGAGCTTTTCGCGGCGGCGTCGCGGGCTCCTTCGGTCGACTTTTCGTTCGACTGTTATTATAACCGAAAAAACGGGGCGCGACAATCGGCGCGGCTCCGAAAAAACGCGATTTTCAACCGGAACGAGGAAAAAAATGCGCGAAAATAAAGCCGTCGAAGCAAAACGAACGCGAGCGAAGCGGCGCCGCGACGCGCTTCTTTCGTGGCTCGGCTCCTGGTGCGGCTCTTTGACGTTGCACGCGCTGGGACTGATTTTGCTGATTATAGCGATTAGTCGGGAAGCGCAAGACGGCGGTTTCGGCGGCGAGCGGCGGACGGACGAGGTGGGAATCGTCTTTACCGACTCCGTCGAGGACGCCGGCGGCGAGGAAAACGCCGAAGTCGCTCCCGAAGCGACCGCGACCGAGGCCCCGCAAACGTCCGAAACGTCCCGCGAAGAAGAGTTGACGGCGCTTTCCGAGGCGTTGCTTCCCGCCGACTCGCGCGTCGGCGTCGGAGCGCAAAACGCCGAAGCGTCCGCTTTGGACTGGAACGGCGCCGCGTCGTCCGGAAGCCCGACGACCGCCGGAAAAGTAGGCGCCGGACGAGGCGAAGGACAGCGCGTCGGATTCGCCGGAACGAGCGGCTCCGGACGCCGTTTCCTGTACGTGATCGACCGTAGCGAAAGTATGAGCTGGAACGGCGGCGCTCCGATGCGTCGCGCGCTCGACGAGGCCGTCGCGAGCGTCGAATCGCTCGACCCAAAGAAGGGCGCGACGAAGTTTCAAGTCGCGATTTTCAATCACGACGTTGAAATTTTCGAAAACGCCGACTCGCTAATCGACGTCAATTTTGAGAATAAAGCGCGAATCGTCCGATACTTGCGCTCGGTCGTCGCCGACGGCGGGACGCGCCCGGAACTTGCGCTCGAAAACGCGTTGCGCCTGAAACCGGACGTCGTCTTTTTTCTAACCGACGCGGACGAAGAACTTAGCGAAGCGGCGCTCGAAACGATTCAAACGGCGCGGCGTCGTTATAACGTAAAGCAGATTTGCGTCGTCGAGTTTGGGCGCGGCTCCCAGCCGAGAAAAAAGACGTTCCGCCGCTTGGCCGGAGAAAACGGCGGCGTTTATGTGTTTCGCGATATAGAAACGTTTTAGCGTCGACGCGGAACGCCGAAAACGACGCGGCGTCAAGCGCTGAAAAAAAAAGATAACGAATTTAAGATTTTCAATTTTTCGACCTTAATTTGAGGAAAAAGGAGCAAAATGAGCGCGTTGCGAGAAAAGAAAAAACGACGTTTACAAGGCGTCGTCGGCGGTTGTTTCGCCGTCGCGGCGGCCTGGAGCGCGACCGTTTTCGAAAGCGATTTTACTCGAACGGCGATAACGCAAAACGTCGCGGCGCAAGAGGTTGTAAAAAACGAAAACGGGGGCGCCGCCGCTCGACCGCTTCTAACGATGGAGCGGATTTTTGCGTCCGGCGAGTTCGACGAACGGGGCGTCGACGCGAAATGGGCCCCGACCGGCGCCGCGTTTGTGCGCCGCGTCGCGTCGAGCGAACCTTGCGGCGGGCGCGACGTCGTCTTGGCGTCGCCGAGCGACGGGACGTCGACGCCGATCGTTAAAGCGTCGGAACTGATTCCTCGCGACGCCGAGTCGAATAAACCGATCGAAGGCGCAAAACCGCTAAACGTCGAGGATTACGCGCTGTCCGACGACGCGAATCTCGTCCTGATTTATACGAACTCGAAGCGCGTATGGCGACGCAACACGCGCGGCGATTATTGGATTCTCGACCGTAAAAACGACGTCCTGCGCAAACTCGGCGGGGATTTCGCGGCGCCGTCGACGCTCCAATTCGCGAAGATTTCTCCGGACGGAACGCGCGTCGGATACGTTTGTAAAAACGATATTTACGTCGAAGAAATTTTGAGCGGGAAGATTCGCCGCGTTACCTTCGACGGGAGCGCCGACATTATCAACGGAACGTTCGACTGGGTTTACGAAGAGGAATTCGACTGCCGCGACGGCTTTCGATGGTCGCCGGACGGCAAAAAAATCGCGTTTTGGCGGCTCGACTCGTCGCGCGAACCGGCGTTCGTAATGCTCGACGGCGTCGGGCTTTCCGGAGTCTCCGGAGCGGCGCGCGTCGTGCAAGTCGACGGCGACTTCCGAACGCTCGACGACGACGCCGCGAAACCGGCGCAAAAAGAAGACGGCGCCGCGTCGAACGACGCGCAAGAAAAGAACGCGCAAAAGATTCTGAAAGAACGGCTTGCGTCGTATCCGACGATGGTTTCGTTTAAGTATCCGCGCGTCGGTTGCGAAAACGCGACCGCGCAAATCGGAATCGCTACTTTGCCCGAACTCGGCGACGAAACGTCGGAAATTCCGTTGAAATTCGTCGATTTTAAAGACGAAAACGAGTTCTATCTCCCGCGAATGGAATGGTTTAAAGGACGTCCCGGCCCGATCGTGCAAAAGACGCCGCGTTCGCAACGCCGATGCGACTTTTACGCCGTCGACGCGGAGACCGCCGAACCGACGCTTCTTTTTAGCGACGCCGATCCAAATGGCGCTTGGCAAACGGTTTACGACGTGAAACCGTTGGGCGACGGCGAGCGATTCTTGGTCGCGTCGGAGCGCGACGGTTTCCGCCGCTTCTACTTGGGGAATTTCAACGACGCCGCGTCGCTGAAGCCGATTACCCCCGCCGGTTCGGACGCGATCGACTTCGTCGCGTTCGATTACGACGCAAACGGCGGTGAAAACGGCGTTTACTTTTACGCGTCGCCGGAAAACGCGACGCGGCGTTTCCTTTACCGTTCCGCTTTCGACGGTTCGACGGAGCGCGTCGTTTTAACGGAAAACGACGCGACGTCGGAAAACGCTAACGCTCAGACGGCGAACGAGTTCGGTTTCGAAACTTGGAACGTTTCCGCCGATTCGCGTTGGGCGATTTTGCGGCGTTCGGCGTTTGGCGTCCCGTCGCGAATCGACCTGGTGAAGCTGGAAAGCGGCAAAGCGCAAGTCGTTAAGACGTTGGAAGATAACGTCGCGTTGCGAGAGCGGTTGGCGAAAGAAAATCTCGGCGCGTTCGAGTTCGTTTCGCTCGAAATCGACGGCAAGGTCGACGTCGAATTTCCTTATGACAAGAAGCCGCAAGACGGCGCGCAAACCGACGCGAAAGTTCAAATCGACGGTTGGGTTATCTTGCCGCCCGATTGGAATCCGAACGACGGAAAACGTTATCCTGTGTTGGTTTACGTGTACGGCGAGCCGGCGGGACAAACCGTCGTCGACTCTTGGGGCGGTTCGACGTATATGTACCATCAAGCGCTCGCGCAACGCGGTTGCGTCGTCGTAAGTTTCGACAATCGCGGGACTCCGGCGCCGAAGGGCCGCGAATGGCGCAAGTGCGTTTACCAACGTTTCGGCGCGGTCGGACGCAGCGACCAAGCGACGTCGTTGCGACGCTTTGTCGAGACTTGGCCCGGCGCGTCGAAACTCGATTTAAGTCGCGTCGGCGTTTGGGGTTGGAGCGGAGGCGGCACTTCGACGCTGAACTTGCTCTTTAACTATCCCGACCTTTATACTTGCGGCGTTTCGATCGCGCCGGTTCCGGATTACCGCAATTACGACACGATTTACCAAGAGCGTTATTCGGGTCTAATTGACGAAACGCCGGAGAGTTACGAACTCGGTTCGCCGATCGGTTTCGCGTCCGGGTTGAAAGGAAAACTTCTCCTGATTCACGGGAGCGGCGACGACAACTGCCACTATCAAACGTCCGAGCGCTTGATCGACGCGTTAATCGCCGCCGGTAAAGAGTTTGACGCGTTCGCGTACCCGTTCCGCTCGCACGGAATTTACGAAGGGCGCGGCACGTCGTTGCATTTGCGCAAGAAAACGCTCGAATTTTGGTCGCGGCATTTGTTCGGCGGCGACGAAAATTCGGCGAAATAATCGTTGATATTTTACAGCGCGTCGTCGATTATGCGTCGCAACGTAAGCGGCTGGTTAAAAAGAGTTGGCGCGCTTTATTTTTTAAGGAGTTTTATATGTCGAAAGAACGAAACTACCGTCGACGTTTTTGGCGTTCGGCGGCGCTTTTGACGCTTGCGACGACGTTCGGTTTTGCCGCCGCGACGTCGTTTAGCGTTGCCGGCGATGAAATGCGGCTTCCGGATTATCCCGTGTCGTCGGTTGGACTTAGCGTTTCCGATTTTAAAGTGGAAGGCTTGACCGCGCCGGAGGGAATCGACGTCCCGCGACCGCGTTTCAGTTGGAAATTATTTTCCCAAGATTTGAACGAAACCCAGTCCGCGTACCAACTTAAAGTCGCAAAAGAGTTTGGCGACCGCGAGCTGGTTTGGGATTCCGGGCGCGTCGCGTCGGACGAGCAGCTTTTTATTGAATACGACGGTAAACCGCTCGAACCGGCGACGGAGTATTCGGTCGAATTGGTCGTTTGGAACAAGGACGGCTCGCGCAAGTCGCAAATTTTCGGTTGTTTTTCGACCGGCCTTTTCGCGACGGAAGCCGAGCCTAACCCTTGGAAAGGCAAGTGGATCGGGCTTAGCTCGACCGCGCCGGAAATCGAACCGGCCGACATTAAAAAGTCGAATTGGATCGCGTTCGAAGACACGTTCTCGCTGCCGAGCGGGTTTTCGACTTATCGCTTTTCCTTCGACGTCGCCGCCAAGGCCGAAATCGTCGCGGCGGTCGCGAACTTTTCCGCCGACAACAGCAGCTATATCTACTTGAACGGCGAAGAGTTAGGAGGTTCCGACGAGTACCGTTTCGCCGCGACTCGCGATATGACGTCGCTTTTGCGCGACGGGAAAAACGTTCTCGTTATTAAAGTCAACAACGTCGGCGGCTCCCCGAACCCGGGCGGTCTTCTCGGCGCGTTTTATCTCCGCGATAAGTCCGGTAAACAAACGGATTACATTACCGACGAGAGCTGGAAATCGATCGAAGGTTTCGACGAAAGTTATATCGCGCCCGAATTCGACGATTCGAAATGGGGTAATTCCTTTGTTTTAGCCGCTTGCGACGCCGACCCTTGGAAGACGGTCGAAACCGCTCCGGCGGAGCTTCCGGTTCCGGCGCGTTATCTTTCCAGCGTTTACGAAATGCGTCAAGACGTCGAAGTCGAGCGCGCGGTTGTCTTTATGTCGGGGCTCGGCTATTCGGAATGCTACCTGAACGGGCTCAAACTCGGCGACCAAATCTGCGGGCCGATGTTCACCGATTACGAGAAACGCGTTCCTTACGTTACTTACGACGCGACCGACGTTTTTAAAGCGACGAAAGCGGTCGGCGCCGACGAAATCGAAGTCGGCGTAACGCTCGGCAACGGGCGGTTTTACGCGCCGCGCATCGACAAGTGCGTTCACTACGGTTTGCCGCGTTTGCTCTTCCAAATGCAAGTCGAATACGCCGACGGTTCGACCGATATTTTCGTCAGCGACGAAAGTTGGAAGGGAACCGACGCCGGGCCGATTCTCGAAAACAACGATTACGACGGCGAGGTTTACGACGCGCGCCGAGCGACGTTAATCGACCCGAATTCCGACGCTGTGAAACACGTCGACGGGACGTCGCGTTTTATCGAAACTCGTTTCGGAACCTCGGTCGCGATTGCGACGGAACGTCAAGTCGAAATTTTCGACGCGCCGAAAGGGAAATTAGTCGCGCAATCGATTCCGGCGATGCGCAAGACGGTCGAAGTTAAACCTAAGTCCGTCAAGGAGATAGAGCCGGGCAAATGGATTTTCGATTTCGGGCAAAACTTGGTCGGCGTTCCTTGCTTGCGCGTCCAAGGTCAAGCGGGAACGGAAGTTAAGATGCGTTTCGCCGAAACGTTGATTACCGAAGGCCCGCGCGCCGGGAACCTTTACGTCGCGAACCTCCGCACGGCGAAACAGCGCGATATTTACGTTTTGCGCGGCGATTCGACGCAAGAGGTTTACGAACCGCGCTTTACGCATCACGGTTTCCGTTACGCCGAGCTGACCGGCTATCCCGGAACGCCCGACCTTAACACGTTGACCGCCAACGCGTTAAATACCGATTTGCCGGTCGTCGGCGCCTTTGAAACCTCGAACGAAACGATCAACCAAATTTACTCGAATATCGTTTGGGGAACGCGCGGCAACTACCTGCACATGCCGACCGACTGCCCGCAACGCGACGAACGGATGGGCTGGCAGGGCGACCGCGCCGCCGAGTCGAAGGGCGAAATGTACATTTTCGACGCTAACACGATGTATAACAAGTGGATGCAAGACGTCGAAGATTCGCAAATGGAAAACGGCAACGTCGCCGACGTTTGCCCGGCGTATTGGCGGTTCTACAGCCCGAACGTTACTTGGCCGAGCGCGCAAGTTATTATTCCGCAGACGCTTGCGGTGATGACCGGCGACGAGCGGGCGATCGCGAAACACTACGATTCGCGCAAGAAATGGATCGACTATATGTTGTCGCTCGTCGACGAAGACGGAACGACGTCGAAGGATAATTACGGCGACTGGTGCGTTCCGCCGGAGCGCAAGGAGTTGATTCACTCCGAAGACCCGGCGCGCCGCACGAATCCGAGTCTTGTCGCGACGGCGTACTTGATTTACGATATGAAAATCGTCGCCGATTTCGCCGAAAAACTCGGGAAAAAGGAAGACGCCGACTTCTACCGCGCTCGCGCCGCCGAGATGACGAAAGCGTTTAACGATAAGTTTTACAACGCGGAGAAGGGCGTCTACGACAACGCGACGCAAACGTCCTGCGTCTTGCCGCTCTATTTCGGAATCGTCCCCGAAAGCGACCGCGAAAAAGTCTTCGCGACGTTGACGCAAAACATTGAAAACGTTACGAATATGCACGTCGGCACGGGCTTGATCGGCGGGCAGTGGAGCAACCGCGTCTTGAGCGATATGGGGCGAATCGACATTCCGTTCGCGTTCGCAACTAACCGCGATTACCCGAGTTGGGGTTATATGATTGAGAAGGGCGCCACCACGATTTGGGAACTTTGGAACGGCGACACCGCCGACCCGGCGATGAACAGCGGCAACCACGTGATGCTCGTCGGCGACCTCGGCGTTTGGTTCTACGAGTACTTGGCGGGGATCAAAGCGGACGAAAATTCGCTCGGTTTCAAGCGGATTATTATGCGTCCAAACGTCGTCGGCGACTTGACTTACGTCAAAGCGATGCACGAGTCGCCGCGCGGGCTGATTATCAGCGATTGGAAAATCGACGAGAACGGAACGTTCGTTTGGAACGTCGCGGTTCCGCCGAATACGACGGCCCTCGTTTCCGTTCCGACGACGAAACCGGAATCGCTAAGCATCCGTTCGACGCGACTTAAGATCGTTCCGCCGGAACCGGGCGAGATTCGCGGCGTTAAATACGAGCGGATTTTCGCGCCGTTCGACGCCGTGTCGCTTGAAAAAACGACGACCGACGGACGCGTCGAGTTTGAACTCGGCTCCGGGTTTTACGAGATTACCGCTGAGTTGCAACGTTAGACACAACAACGTTTTAGCGGTTGTTTGGGAAGTCGGCGCGGCGTTAGAAACGACGCCGCGTCGTTGTTTTGTTTTTTTACTTTTGAATCGATTTCAATGACCTCGCCGAAATATCGCTATTTATTTTTGTTTATTTTAACGACAGTAATTTGGGGATTGGGGTTCCTTGTCGTCAAAAATTTGACGAACCGCGAAACGCCGGTTTACTTTATTTTGACCGGACGTTTCGTTTTGGGGCTGGCGACGTTGACCGTTTTTCGCAAGTTGGCTAAATCGCCGAAGTTAAGCGCGAAGGAAGCGTTGCGCGGCGCGATTTGCGGGACGGCGCTCTTTGCCGCGTTCGCGACGCAAACTTGGGGAACGACGCTGACGACGCCCGCTAAAAACGGAATGCTCACCGGGACTTACGTTCTTTTCGTTCCGCTTTTTTTGACGGCGCTCGAATGCAAAATTCGCTTGCGACCGTTTGTCGACGCGGCGATTTGCGCGGTCGGGCTTTTCGTTTTTTTCGAAGTTTACCGGGATACGACGTCGTTTAATATGGGCGCTTGGTTTTCGTTGATTTCCGGCGTTTTTTTCGCGATTCATTTTCTTGCGACGGAACGACTTGCGTCGCGGTTCGACCCGTTGAACTCGGCGGCGGCGCAGTTGGCGACGGTCTCTGTTTGGGCGATACTTTTTTCGGCGGTTTTCGAACGGGACAAAATCGATTTCGCGTCGATTGCGACGTCGCGAAGCGTCGCGGAGTTTCTTTATCTCGGCGTTATTTCGACCGGGTTCGCTTATTGGTCGCAAGTTCTTGCGCAGTCGAAACTTGACGCGACGACAATCGCAGTCGTCGCGTGTTTGGAGTCGATTTTCGCGGTCGTTTTTTCGATTATTTTTGGATACGAGACGATTTCCGTCGGAATCGTCGTCGGGACGGCGATCGTTTTAGTCGCGACGGCGCGTTCGGCGACGGCTCCGCTTTCGAGCGATAAGGAAAGAAAGGACGTAAACGTTGAAAAGAAAGCTCTTTAACGCGTTGAAAAATAAAACGTCGCGTCGTGTTTAAGGCTGGACGGCGCGGGCGAATTGCGACAAAAAATAACGCCGACGTCGTGTTTTTCGACTTCGGCGTTATTTTTTGAGGCTAAATAGCAAGCTGTTAAACGGCAAGCGGTTGCGTCGCGTTAAATTTTGACTCTTTTATCGCGGGACGCGGCTTCGCGGAGCATTTTGCGCGTGTTGTGGCAACGTAAAATGTGTTCGTACAAGCCGATCCAGCTTTTGTCTTTTTCCGGATCGCGGCGATAACACGGGTCGGCGGCTTCCGGATCGCGCTCTTCGCCGATAAATCGCCCGCCGTCGGGGTTTCCGCCGAGGTTGCGCGGGTAGCCTTGGCGGTCTTCGAGCGCCCATTGGAGCGAGTGAAGCCATTCGTGAAGCATCGGTTCGCCGTCCGGTTCGTGCGACGCGGCGCCGGTTCCCCAGTTGAAGGAAATGTAAGTGGCTCCGCGAGTTACGGGCGCCCATTCGCCGATCGCGCCGCCGAAAAGAAGAAGCGGAATCGCGTCGTTTTTGACGTCGGCGGGCGCGGTTCCGTCGGTTTTCACGAACGCCATAATCGTATCCGTTGAATTGACGGGGATTTCCGGCAAGAGCGGAAGGATTCCGACCGGGCCCGCCCAGTACCGTCCGTCGACGGCGGCCATCTCCGTCGCGGTCTTTTCGACGACTTCGAGCGTCCACTCGATTCGCAGCCAACCGTCGGAAAATTTCTCGACGAACGCGGCGAAACCGGCCATTCCGCGGCGTATCCGCTCGATTTCCTCGTCGTCGTAAACGTATTGAGCGCGGCAAGTTGCGTCGCCGTCTTGCCAAGAGAAGTCGAGCGAGCGGACGACGAAGGCGCGAACTTTCCAAACGCCCGCCTTCGACGGGTCGCGGTTAGGCGCTACTTTTTGACGCAAAACGTCGAATTTGTCGCGCAGGAGAAGACGCGTCGCGTCGTCGGTCGGCGACATTTCGTAAATCGTTTCGGCGAGTTTCAGGGCTTCGTTCCAAAGTTCCGCTTTTTCAAGGCGTTCGACTTCGGCAAGTTGTTCGGATTGCGTCGGCGACTTGGCGTCGTCGGCGAGGGAAAGAACGGAGAAACCGACGAGCGCGAGGGCGAAAAGTAGGGAACGTCCGAAATTTTGGAACGAGGCGGGCGACGAAAAAAGTCGAGCAAGCAAGGCGCAAACTCCTTAAAATTAGCGAGTTAAGCGTTTTGTGAAATTAGACGACCGATAAAGCGGAACTGCGAAGGTCGCGTTGGAAAAAGGGAAAACGACGAACGCTAACATTAAGCGGCGTCGGATTTTACGTCGTTCGGCGTTAAGGAAAAGCGGAGGATCGGGCGACCGGTTCCGACGTTGGGAACAACCTCCGTGTCGAGCGACGGCGCGGAGGGCGGAACGTTTTCGTCGGGCGTTTTAAGCGTCGGCGGCTCGACGGTGCGCGCTTCGCTCGGAAGTTCCGGCGTTTCGGGAACTTCCGATTCGACGTTCTGCGTCTCTTCCTCCGCTTGTTTGCGTTCGGCGAGGCGTTCTTCGCGAAGGGCGCGCAAGTCGGTTCGAATCGCTTCTTTTTCGAGACCGATTTCGTATCGCCAATAGTCGGCGGCTTCGAGTTTTTCCAACGCCGCGAGCGTTTGGCGCGCCTCGGAAAAACGTCTGGTATGGCGGCAAAGCGTAGCGAGAAGGAGAAGCGCCTCGGCGTCTTGCGGGTTCTTTTTGAGAACGGATTTCAACGCGCATTCCGCTTCGAACCATTCGCCGCGGAGGTAACGAGTTTGCGCTTCGAGGAAAAGTTCGCCGTCCGCGTCGTAAAGGAGCGATTTTTCGTAACGTTTAAGACGCCCGTTCGCAACGGCGCCGAGGAAAATCCAAGCGATTAAAAAAACGACGCCGGTTGAAGCGCGGAGATAACCGCCGAGATAGTCTCGCCAAAAAAAGTTGACGAAAAGCGTCGCTTGCGCGAAAACGCCGAAAAGGAGCGCGAGCGCCAGCTGATCCCAAAGCCCGCGTCGAACGACGCCGACGAAGCCGGGCCAAAGCGAAAGGGACGAAAAAACGACGCGCAACGGAACGCTCCTTAAATATAACGACAAAAACGAACAAGGCGGCCTTTGTCGGGGCGCGGACGGGCCGGGACGAAATTTTCTCCGCCTTTTTCAACTTTTCGAGTTTACTTTTTTAAACGCGCCTTGTCAACGGCGATTTTTTATGTTATTTTTATAGGGTCGCGGCGAAGAACGGGCGGTTTGACGGCTCGAGGGCCGAATTTCGACGTTTGGGGATTTTAGGGAGACTGTAACGAAAATGCAACCGGAATTTATCGCGCTCCGAGAGGAAAACGTCGATGAAGCGGCGGTTCGGCGAGTTGTCGACGCGTTGCGGGACGGGAAATTGGTCGTTTTGCCAACCGAAACGGTGTACGGGCTCGCGGCGCTTGCGTCGAACGCGGCGGCGGTCGAGCGGTTGATCGCGGCGAAAGGGCGTCCGGCGGGGCGACCGTTGGCCCTCGCGATTTCCGGCGCCGACGTTTTGGAGCGGTTCGCGCCGAGCGTTCCGACGTTGGCGAAGCGTTTGGCGCGCCGACTTTGGCCGGGCCCGCTGACGCTCGTTCTCGACGTTTCCGACCCGGCGAGCGAACTGGCGCGATTGCCCGAAACGTCGCAAAAAGCGATTTTGCCGGAGGGGAAAGCGGGGTTCCGCGTTCCTCGCAACGCGTTTGTTTTGAAGATTTTAGAGACGTTGGGCGAGCCGGTCGTCTTGACGAGCGCGAACCTCAGCGGGGAACCGCCCGCAACCTCGGCGGCGGACGCGAAAGTCGGACTCGACGACCGGCCCGATTTGATCGTCGACGACGGCGTCGCGGCGTTCGGGGAACCGTCGAGCGTCGTTGAAATCGTTAAAACAGACAAAAGCGATAAAATTGGAACGGCGAAAATATTGCGCGAAGGGGCGGTTTCGGCGGAAAAACTGCGCGATTTTTCGGCGAAAGTCGTTCTTTTCGTCTGCACCGGGAACACTTGCCGGAGTCCGATGGCGGAGGCGATCGCGAAAAAAGAGGTCGCGGCGCGACTCGGAATCGACGCGCAAACGCCGGAAGAAATCGACGCTAAACTTCAAGAACGCGGGATTTGGATCGCGTCGGCGGGCGTTGCGGCGGCCGATTTTTCCCCGGCGAGCGCGAACGCGAAGACGGTCGTTCGCGAAGATTTTGGAACGTCGCTCGACCGACACGCGGCGCAGTCGGTTTCGCCGGCCCTCGTTCGGGTCGCCGACTTGATTTTGACGATGGGACGCTCGCACCGCGCGGCGTTGTCGGCGGAGTTTCCCGACGCGGCGGAGCGTTGCGAGTTGTTGCGACCGGACGGCGGCGACGTCGCGGATCCGTTTGGCGGTTCGGTCGAGGTTTACCGACGGTGCGCTTGGGAAATCGCGGCGGCGGTTCGCGAACGTTTGTCGGAAATAATGTAAAAGTTGGAAAAGTCGCCCTTGTTTGACGCAAAAACGCGCGGCTTTTTTTGAATCGGCGTTAAAATGCGGCGAGTCTACCGGTTTTGACGGCGTTTTAATTTCTTTGTTCTTTTAACGTTAATGATTTTTTAAAGCGAAAGTTTGAAAAAAAACGATGAAAAACTTGGCCGATTATATCCGTTCGATTCCCGATTTTCCGAAACCGGGGATTATTTTCCGCGACATTACGCCGCTGATCGAGAACCCGACCGGGCTGAAAGAGGCGGTCGACGGGCTCGCTAAGGCGATCGCCGATTGGGGGCCGATCGATAAAATCGTCGCTCCGGAAGCGCGCGGGTTCGTTTTCGGGGCGCCGCTCGCGTTGCGTCTCGGGGCCGGGTTGGTTCCGGCGCGGAAACCGGGTAAGTTGCCTTATAAAACGGTTTCAGTCGAGTACGCGCTCGAGTACGGAACGAACACGCTCGAAATTCACCTCGATTCGATCAAGCCGGGCGACCGCGTTTTGTTGCTCGACGACTTGCTCGCGACGGGCGGAACGGTCGCCGCTTGCCGCAAGTTGGTCGAAGGGCAGGGCGGCGTTCCGGTCGGTTGCGCGTTCGTCATCGAGCTGGTCGACTTGAAGGGCCGCGAAGCGTTGGCGGGCTTGCCGGTCGCGTCGCTGATCGAGTTCGAAGGCGAGTGAGTCGGCGTTAAGTCGCTTCGTTAAAAACGTTGGAAGAACGTTGAAGAAGAAAACGGCGCGAGCGTTTGAACGTTCGTCGCCGTTTTTTGCGTTATTGAAGAAAATGCGGCCCGTTTGACGGAGGAAAACGCTTCGTTCGGCGCGTAACATCCCGTCGACGTCGGTTTTAAACGTTAAAAACGTCGCGACCGGCGCCGTCGAGCGCGTTCGACGGAGAAGCGGCGCCGATTTCGCGGGCGTTTAACCGTTAAAATCGGCGGCGCTTAACGTTAGTCGTCTCAGACTTTACGCGGTTTGAACGTCCAGGAGCCGAGCGCTTTCTTGTCGGCGACCATTTCCGCGCTCAGTTTCATCTCGTCTTTCGTAACCGTCGCGTGAATGCACGTCGCGCCCTTGAGTTCCGGGCCGCCGCCGACGATTTGCGCCCAACCGCGCTCCGCCGTCGGTTCCGCGTAGCTGAAGCGGTGTTGGTGCGCCGCGACGAGGAGTTGGACGCCGTGGCGGTGCAGAATCGGGCCCCAAAGTTTTTGGCACGTCCATTGGTACGACGCCCATTTGTCTAAAATGTTGCCCGGGTTCGCTTTCGGGTTCGCGTCGTAAAGCGGAATATGGCAGAACGCGACGATAAACGGCGCCGACGCGATCTCCGGACGGGTCAGCGCCGACTCAAGCCAAGCCGCTTGAAGTTCGCGGTACGGCTCGTAGTTCGCCATCGACGACCAAGCCGGGTGCCAGTCCGGTTTGTCTTCGCCGGTGTCGAGAATCACCGCCGCGAGCGGGCCTTGACGGAACGCGTAGTTGCAACCGAGTTCGGCGAAACGCGGGTCGTCGTGCTTCCAGGTCGTGAAGCATTTTTTCAGGTCGCGCACCCATTTGCCGCGGCGGTCGTGGTTCCCGGCGGCGAAAACGAGCGGACGTTCGGCGGCGTAAGGCTTGCCGTTCGGGTTCGCGATCGATCTTTTCGCGACTTCGCTCGTCATATAGTCGGAACAAACGTCGCCGTTCCAAACGATGAAATTCGGCTTCAGTTCGTCGAAACGTTCGATCAGTTTGCAGATCGTCGGGACGGTGTTGTGCGTGTCGTTCATCACGCCGAACGAAACTTTTTCCGGCGCCGGGCCGACCGTTTCGAAGGAGTAAACGTCGCTGTATTCCGGCGCGGAAACCGTTTTGTTGTAAGCGTTAACGTAATCGAAGGAGCAGGTCGCGGTTCGATAGTAGTACTTCGTGTTCGGCGCGAGCCCTTCGATACGAGCGTTCAGGAAGTCGACTTCGTAAGGATTCAAGCCGAACTCCGAATTGCGGGCGAATTTGCCGAGATCGGGCGTCGCGCCCCATTCGACCCAACCGGTCGCCGGACGGTTCAGCGACCAAGCGATCGACGCGCTCGTTTCGGTAACGTTTTGCAGGAGCGGGAAGGACGCCGCAATTTTTTCCGGTTGCGCCGGTTTTTCCGCCGCCTTGTCGCCTTCTTGGGCGAACGCGTCGGCGCCGGACGCGAGAACCGAACCGGTCAAACCGGCCGCGGCGAGGGAACCGAAGAAGGAGCGACGGTCGAAACCTTGGGAACCGTTGGACGAAGGATTCATAACAAGCCTCCTAAAACGTCGACGGCAAACGGCGGGCGGCAAACGCGGCGTCGCAACCGTCGAACGAGCGCTATAGTAATAAGGACAAAATTCGGGCGAACCGATTTCGCGCAAACGTCGTTCCGATTTTCCATCCGGTTCCGGATAAGAAGCGTTCGGAGCGCGGGCGAGCGAGCGAAATCGACGCTTTCCCTTAATCATACCGCAACGCCGCCGCAAAATAAACCGCCAAAACCGTTTTTTTCGCGATTTTTTCCAAATTTTTCGCCGAATCGGGCAAAATTGTCGCTTCGAGCGTCCTGAAACCGGCGCTTTCGCTTGACGGCGGGCGTTCGCGCTGTTAAAATAGGGGGAAACGCGGAGGAGCGAGCGACGAAAACGCGTAAGGCGGCGAAATTGCGCCGGTTTTAACGACTTTGCGTCGCCGACTTCCGCGGAGCCGACTCCGTTCGGAATTTTTAACGAGAATTTAAGTAAGATAGAAAGATTGCGCAAAATGAAACGGTTCTTTCTCGGCGGTTTGACGTTCCTGAGCGTCGCGGCGGCGCTGGTTGTCGGCGGCGCGGCGAGCGTCTTCGCTTGCACCAACCTCATCGTTACCAAGGGCGCGTCGGCGGAAAACGCTTGCGTCGTTACCTACACGGCGGACAGCGCCGGATTCTTCGCGAAACTGGCGATCGTCGAAGCGTCGGACGGCTCGTTCCGACCGGCGGGCGGCTCCGACGTCTTCCCGGAAGGAACGCCGACTTATCGCGTCTTCGGTTTCTGCGGCGAGACGGTGATCGACGAGTTTCAAGGAATTATGAACGAGAAACAAGTCGCGATCGCGGAAACGACGTTCGGCGGGTTCGAGGAACTGCAAAACAAGAACGGCGCGAAGTTTATGTATCCGGAACTGATGACCGCGGCGCTCCAAGGCGCGGCGACCGCCCGCGAAGCCGTCGAGCTGATGGGCCGCCTCGTCGACGAACACGGGTACGCCGACGTCGGCGAATCGATCTCCGTTTGCGACAAGAACGAGGCTTGGATTTTCGAAATCAGCGGAACCGGCTCGACCGAAGAGACCGAAAACAAGGGTTGCGTTTGGGTCGCGGTTCGCGTTCCGGACGGCGAAATCACCGCGCACGCCAATCAAGCTCGCATCGGCGTCTTCCCGAAAAACGACCCGGCGAATTGCATTTACTCGAAAAACGTCGAGTCGTTCGCGATTGAAAAGGGGCTGTACGACCCGAAATCGGGCAAGCCGTTTTCGTTCTGCGAGGCTTACGGCAACATCGATATTACGAGCCTGCGCGCCTGCGAAAAACGGGTTTGGAGCATCTTCCGCCGCGCCGCGCCGTCGCTGAATCTGCCGGTCGATTACGCGCAAGGCGTCGAGGGCGCCGCGCCGTATCCTTGGTCGATTAAGCCGGACAAAAAGCTGACGACCGCCGACGTCGCCGCTCTGATGCGCGACCATTACGACGGCACCGAGTACGATATGAGCGAAGGAATCGACGGCGGGCAGTTCGGGATTCCGATGCGCTGCCGCCCGCTTTACTGGGAAGTCGACGGCAAAAAGTATATGTGGGAACGCCCGATTTCGACGCAACAAACTTGCTTCTCGACGATTACGCGCTCGACCGCCGACCTCCCGGACGCCGTCGGCGGGCTCGTTTGGTTCGGTTGGGACGACACGTACACGACCTGTTATTCGCCGATTTACGCCGCGACGACGCGGATTCCGGCGTCCTGCGATTGCGGCTCGATCAAGCGTTTCGAGATGAAGTCCGGCTGGTGGACGTTCAACTTCGTCGCCAACTACGCTTACCCGCGTTACAAGGAAATGATTCCGGAAATTAAGACGGTTCAAGAAGAGCTGGAAACGTATTTTTACCGCGCTCAACCGGCGGTCGAACGCGTCGCGGCGGAACTTGCGAAGACCGACGAGAAGGCCGCCGTCGAATTTTTGACCGATTATTCGGTTATGCAAACGGAAAAGGCCCGCGACCGTTGGGAAACGCTCGCGAACGACCTCCTCGTTAAGTTCAACGACGGTTACACGCGAACCGACGACGGCAAATACCCGAACGTCGGCTATCCGGAATCTTGGTTGCGTCGCGTCGTCGAAGAGCGCGGCGAAAATTACCGCCTCCCGGACGAGAAAAAAGCGGAGTAGTCGAAGCGGCGGCTTTTGTCGATTTTGACGTTTGAAACGCTTGGAACGATTGAAAGAGCGTTTTCGCGTCGGTTTTCGCGATTTTGCGGGAACCGACGCGGCGCTTTTGCGTCAATATATTAATAAGGGCGTCGCGAGGGTTTGCGTTTTGCGCGGGGAAGCGGCGTCCGAAACGAACCGAGTCGAGCGTCCGGGGCAAGGGGCGGTTTTTCGCCGTCGACGTTCGAATGAAAAATGAACTGAAAATGCCGAAAGGGAAAAAACGATGAAATCGCGAGCGAAAAATAGACGAAACGCCGACGCGCGCCGCCTCCGCTTCGAAACGTTGGAAACGCGTCGCCTTTTGGCGGTCGACTTGGCGCCGATCAACCCGGAGTTCGCGGACGTCGCGAGCGCCGTTGAAATCACTAAAATCGGTTCGAGCGATTCGACCGGCGAAGTCGTCGCGGTCGACGCGGCGGCGGTCGCGGCTTCGAACGCCGAAACGAGCCCTTCGACGCCCGATTGGTTCGTCTCGGAAACGACGCTCGACGCGACGGCGGAAGAACAAGAGTTGCTCGAACGAATCAATCGCTTCCGCGCCGACCCGGCGGGCGAACTCGACCGGATTTTCAGCTCGATTACCGAAACGAAATTGACGGCGCGCAACTCGCTCGTTAACGACGCGCTGTCGCTTTACCAATACCCGCGCAACTCGGTCGAGACGTTTTTGAAGGAGTGGAGGGCGCTCGAATCCGCGCCGCCGTTGGCGGTGAACGCCGCGCTAGACGCCGCCGCCGCGACGCATAACCGGACGATGATTTCGCGCAACGACGTGTCGCATCAAACGAACGGCGAAAAGGCCTTGCCCGACCGCGTCGTCTCCGCCGGATTCGAAAACGGACTGACGAACGAAGACGGCTCGGCCGCGCTCGGGGAAAACGTCGGCGGTTCGTTCGCGGCGAACGGAAGTTTTTCGGTCGCTTCCTTTATCTTCGAAGCGTTCTCGGTCGACTGGGGCGTCCCGACGCACTCGCACCGCGACGCGCTGATCGATTCGGCGTTTACGGAGATCGGGCTTTCGATTTCGTCGACGTCGAAAGCGGTCGGGCCTTACGTCGCGACGACCGATTTCGGAACGAGCGTTCTCGGCGCGCGGACGGACGGGGCGTATTTGCTCGGCGTCGTGTTCGACGACTCCGACCGCGACCTTTTTTACGACGCCGGAGAAGGCGTCCGCGGCGCGACGCTGACGATCGAGCGGCTCGACGACTCCGAAACGCCGCAAAAAGTCGAGATAACGTCGTCGAACGCGGGCGGTTATCAGCTCTTTTTGCTCAACGGAACGTACCGCGTAACGGTTGCGGGGGAAGGGTTTGCGTCGCCTGTAACGAAAACCGTTTCGATTAACGACGGCGTCAACGCGAAACTCGATTTCCGAACCGCCGACGCGGGCGCCGCGCCGCCGGTCGTCGACCTGAACGGGGAAGAAGCGGACGGAACCGGATTCGACGCCGTTTTTGTCGAGGGCGCCGTCGACTCGGCGGAAGTTTTGGCGACGTCGAAACTAACGATTACCGACGCGGATTCGGCGTTTTTGTACGGCGCGTCGATTCAATTCGCGAACCGTCCGGACGCGGTCGACGAAACGCTCGACGTTTCGGTCGCCGGGACGAATTTGCGGGCGACTTTCGACGAACAAGGAGGCGTCGTAACGCTCTCCGGCGTCGGAACGCTCGAAGAGTACGAGGACGCGATCGCGTCGCTGACGTACTTCAACGCGAAGGAACTTTGCGATTTAACCGACCGCGTCGTAACGATTTCCGTTTTCGACGGCGTTTACTGGAGCGAAGCGGCGGAACTGACCCTTGCGATTAAGCCGACGAATCTGCCGAATATGACCGTTCAAGAGGCGTTCGTTTACGAAGGCGACGAAGGTTCGACCCTAGCGACGTTCGTCGTCGAGTTGGACGCTCCGGCTCGACTTGACGTCGCGTTCAATTACCGCGTCGCGCTCGGCGGAACGGCGGTCGAGAGCGAGGCGTTCGTCGTTCCGGTCGGCGATCCGAAAATTATCGCGCAAGGCGAGACGACGGCGACGATCGAGTTTTACGTTCTCGGCAATTACGACGCGTTGAAACCGGAAGGGCTCGCCGCGGTCGAAGGCGGGTACGAGAATCCGGCGACCGACTTTTTCTTGGAGATCGTCGACTTGGAAAACGCCTACCTGACGAACGAAGACGCGCTCGTCAAGGGGACGATTTACGACGACGACTCGCCGATTATTTTGGGAACGGTCGACGAATACGAGTTTGCCGGAACGCTTGATTCCGACGGCGGGAAGCGGCGTTACGTCTTTACGCTGACGCCCGAAACGAGCGGATATTTCGCTTGGAAAGCCGATTTGGCCGACTTGCCGAACGGATTGACGCTAACCGTTCGTTCCGGTTCGTTGGAAGCGGAGCCGCTCGCGCTTTCCGAGTCGACCGAGACCGGGCGTCGCGTTCAATGGTTCGCGGATCCGTCGGTCGAATATTGGGTCGTCGTCGAGTCGGCGGCGGATTTTAACGCCGTCGCCGCAAAGTTGCTGCCGATCGACGAGAACAACGTCGTTCGGCTCGACCCGATTTTCGACGCCGCGACGGAGGAATTGCTCGAAGTTTTTTGGGACGACGCGGGAATGGAGGTCGCCGTCGACGATTTCGCTTGGGAGTTTGCGCCCGATTCGACGCCGTTCGGAACGTATCCGACGTTCCAAACGGAAGGGCGTCCGAACGCGGCGCTCGATTTTTGGCTCGCGCCGGAGATGTCCGGAAGCGTCGCAAGTTCCGATTGGGGAACGACTTGGACGAGCGATTCCGGCGACTCGACCTCGGCGAGCGGTTTCGGAAAGATAACGTACTTGGGCGGCGGCTCTCGGGAAAACGTTCGGTTTGTTGGAACCGAAGGGGACGACTCGCTTTATTATTCGAACGGTTCCGGGTATTTTGAAACGTCGTCCGGAAAAACGTACCGCTTTGAAAACGTTAACTCGGTCGTCGTCGACGGCGGAACCGCCGGGAACGACGTCGCGGTGATCGAGGACGCCGCTTTTAACGACTCCTTAAAAACGACGAACGCCGATTTGATTCTTTCGGGCGGCGGCTTTTCGTTGGTCGCGAAGAATTTTACCGACGCGCGGATTGCTTTTGTAAACGGCGGTGAAGACTCGTTTTACGCGACCGATTCCGGCGACGACGTCGAGGCGGTGGTCGCGAAAAAAACGGCGATTTTGCGCGGAACGTTCGGCGGCGACGAGACGACGACGGGGCGCGAATACGTTCGCGTTATAACGAACGTTGCGGAAACGACGTTCGCTCCGGAAACGACGCTCGCCGCGTTGTCGCTGATCGGCGACGATTCGACCGGGGCGCATTACGTCGCGGAAATCGGCGCGCTGACCTATTTCGACTTGGAGACGAACGCGACGACGACGGCGCGCAACGTCAAATCGCTGAAAATTACCGGGGTCGCGGAGAGCGCCGACGAGCGTTTCGAAGTCGTTTTGCCGGAAGACCTTGCGGAAACGAGCGAAGACGAGGAACACGTTTCTTACGTCGACTCGAAAGGCTGGAAGTTGTCGACGCCCCTTTGGAAAAAAGCGACCGTCGCAAGCGTTTCGGCGGCGATTTTGGACGACGAGCCGACGGCGGCGGGGCTGAACGACGCGCTTTTTGCGGACGATTTTACTGATTGGAGCGAATTTAATGACGACGCGGCGCGACTCGGCGCGTTCGTCGACGCGGCGCCGTTCGAACCGGCGAGCGTTTTCGAGACGTTGAACTCGCTTGACGGCGAGAGCGACGAACGCCGCAAACGTATGCGATTTCGTTAATTAACGCGGCGGACGTCGAGCGTTTGAACGCGTCGACGCCTTTTAAAAGCGGCGGCGGTTTTCGCCGTCGTTTTGGGGCGTCCTTGCGAGACCGGCGTTTCGAGAGGACGCGTCGCCGTCGGACGGGGAAGTTATTGAAAAATAAAGGGTTGTAAAGAGCGCGGAGGCGGGAATGAGCGACGGCGCGAACGGACGGACGCCCGAACGTTGGGCGAACTCGTTGGGGATGCAATTTTTAGCGGTTCGGCCCGGAACGTTCGAGATGGGGAGTCCGCGAACCGAGCCGCGTCGCTTCGCCGACGAGACGCCGCGCCGAACGACGCTGACGCAACTCTTTTATTTAAGCGTTTTTCCGACGACGCAGGCGGAGTGGCGCGCCGTCGTCGGTTCGAATCCGAGCAAGAATCGCGGCGTCAAGCGGGCGCCGGTCGAGCGCGTCAGTTGGATCGATTGCGTCGATTTTATCGAAAAACTCAATTCCGACGAATACTTGCTCGAACTGACGACCTTTCTCGGGCCTGAGTGGCGGTACGGGCTCCCGACCGAAGCGCAGTGGGAGTTCGCCTGCCGCGCCGGGACGACGACGGCGTATTCGTTCGGCGCTTGCGCGACCGGTTCCGAAGGTGCGTTCGGGCGGTTAAGCGGCGGTTCGAACGACGGGAACGAGGAGGAAAGCGGCGGTCGGAGGCGCGTCGCAAACGTTGTCGCCGAAACGACTTGCGAAGTTGGGCTTTTCGCGCCGAATCCCTGGGGCTTTTGCGATATGCACGGGAACGTTTGCGAGTGGACGGCCGACCGATACGGCGAGTACGACCCGACGCGAAACGTCGATCCAACCGGCCCGGCGAGCGGCGCGGAGCGGGTCGCGAAGGGCGGAAGCTGGCGCAGTCCGGCGGAAAACTGTCGCAGCGCGTCGCGTTTCAACTTTTTAGCGACGTATCGCGGCGATAATTGCGGGCTCCGCGTCGGTATTTTTCGACAAGTTTGACGCTTTTCTCTTAGATTCGCGCCGAACGTTCGTTCGGCGGGACGGAGGCGGTCGCGCCGTTTCGAACTTAATTTTTTATCTTGGGGACTTACGACGCGCCATAGGCGACGCAATTTTTTCGATTGTTACATCATAAAATCGGTCGCGTTGGGCGCCGGTTTGCCTAATCTCGGCGACGAAAACGCGCTAAAGCGGAGTAATTGACGAGCTAACGCGTTGAAAGTGCGCGGGGGAAAAAGACGTAAGAAAGAGAAGGAAACGGCGTCCCGAAAAAATCGAGCGATAAAAAAAGCCGCGCCGTCGCGTTCGCGTTAAGCGGAACGGACGGCGCGGCGGTTTTGGCGTTTGAATTTAACGGCGCCGCGACGCGTTAAGACGTAAAAACGACGCCGTTAAGTTAAGGAATCGCAACGATTAAAGTTTCGCGAGGCCTTCTTTGCGCGCTTCTTCGGCGACCGCCTTCGCGACGGCGTCGTGAGCGCGTTTGTCCCAAGCGTAGGGAAGGATGTAGTCCTTCGAAAGCTCTTCGTCCGAAACGACGCTAGCGATAGCGCGAGAAGCCGCCATCATCATTCCCATCGAAATGTCGCTCGCGCGGACGTCCAACGCGCCGCGGAAGAGACCCGGGAAGACGAGAACGTTGTTGATTTGGTTGTTGTATTGCGACGAACCGGTGCCGACGACGGCGGCGCCCGCGGCTTTCGCGTCGTCCGGGTGAATTTCCGGAATCGGGTTCGCGCAAGTGAAGACGATCGGGTCGGCGTTCATCGACTTGACCATCTCTTGGGTAACGCAGTTCGGCACCGAAACGCCGACGAAAACGTCCGCGCCCTTCATCGCTTCGACGAGACCGCCGGTAACGCGATCTTTGTTCGTCAAATCCGCGATTTCTTGCTTCGAAGCGTTCAAACGCGGGTCGCCCTTGCAGATAATCCCCTTCGAGTCGCAGATGATCACGTCTTTGACGCCAAACGCGACGAGGAATTTCGCGATCGCGATACCCGCGGCTCCGGCGCCGTTCATCGCGACTTTAACGTCTTCCATTTTCTTGCCGGTAACGCGGAGAGCGTTCAAAAGCGCGGCGGCGGAAACGATAGCCGTGCCGTGTTGGTCGTCGTGGAAGACCGGAATGTCGAGTTCTTTCTTCAGGCGTTGTTCGATTTCGAAGCAGCGCGGCGCGGAAATGTCTTCGAGGTTGACGCCGCCGAAGCTGCCGGCCAAGAGTTTGATCGTCTTGATGATATCTTCAGTATCTTTCGAACGAATACAGAGCGGGAACGCGTCGACGTCGGCGAACGCCTTGAAGAGCGCGCATTTGCCTTCCATCACCGGCATCCCGGCTTCCGGGCCGATGTCGCCGAGGCCCAAAACGGCGGTGCCGTCGGTGATGACCGGAACGGTGTTCCAGCGGCGGGTCAATTCGAAGGAAAGATCGACGTTTTCGCTAATTTTGCGGCACGGCTCGGCGACGCCCGGCGTGTAGGCGAGCGAAAGTTCTTCGCGACTACCGACCGGAACGCGCGAAACCATTTCGATTTTACCGCGCCATTCGGCGTGTTTTTTCAGCGATTCTTCGTTATAATTGACGGCCATTGGAGCAATCCTTCCATATTGAACGTGGAACGCGTCTAATCCGCCTCGGCGCGTTGCGGACAAGCGCGGAAGCGGCTCTTTTTTCACTAAATTTTATTGCCTTTTATTATGCTCCGAATTTTATTTTTTACAAGGGGGGAGCGGCGAAATTTTTTTCGGCTTCAATCGCTAAAACTTTATCGCTACTTATTTAGCGATTAACGGGAAAAAGCCGCCGTCTTGGCGCGGACGGCGGCAAAACGGCGAATTAGAAAACGGGTTCGAAGGGAACGGGTTCGAAGGGAACGGGTTCGAAGGGAAGGGGCGCGTTTGGGGTGAGGGTGAGGCCCGATCCGAAATTGTATTTTAGGCATTCCTTGATTGTTTCGCGATGACAGGTCGGACAGAAACCGGTTCCGCTACAGGTCGGACACTGGAAGCCGGAGTAAAAGGACGACGCGCCGGAGTCGCCGGTGCCGCCGCAGACGTAACAGAATCCTTGACCGCCGCAAAGACGGCAGGGAACGGGGAACGGATTCTTAGTTTGGGTTTTGTCGACGGGCGAGGAGCCTATTCCCATTGGCGCGGCGTCCGAGGAACCTATTCCCATTGGCGCGGCGTTCGAGGAACCTATTCCCATTGGCGCGGCGTTCGAGGAACCTATTCCTATTGGCTCGGAGGTGCGAGCGCGGTGAACGGCGTTTCCTACGCAGAGCGCCAAGAGGAGCGCGACGAGGGGCAACGCGAATAAATAACGTTTATTGGAGCTTGGGAAGCGAGCGTTGTTGGGAAAATCGTTGACGTTATAATTGGGGTTGGGATTGTTGTTGCCGGGGGAGAATTGATATTGTTGATATTGTTGGTGTTGTGGGGGGGCGGAAAAATTGCGAACGATTCGATGGACATCGTTGTTGTTGCCGTTGGGGCCGAACATAGCGCGTTCCTTTGTTCTTTATTGTTAGGTTAGTTGACTCAGCGTTGGGCTTCGACCGTCGTGCGACCGACGTTCGGGGCGAAATCGCGCCAAGTCTTTAAATAATCGGCGAAAGAGTACGACTGCAACACCGCGTTTTAAAGCGAGGCGAAGACGCGCGACGGAACCGGGCGCAACGGAGCCGACAAAAACGCCGCCGTCCGCGATAGCGAATCGTTGGAGTCTCGCTCGAAACGTTCGAGCGTCGCGTTCGAATAGGTTTGCGCCAAGAGCGCTTCAACAGGGGTAAAGTTGCTTTTTGCTGAATTCCATCCGAGGACGTAAACGACGCTTTTCGCATCAATATCGACCGTTTTCTCAGCCGGTTCGTCGTGTTCGCGCGACTTGTTAAACGGCTCGCGCGTCGTCGGTTTGCGTTAGCGCGAGCGTCGACGCGTCGGCAAACAATCGTTGTAAAAAATATTTACGAGGTTTATTTTGCTATTTTAGTACGCTTCGGAATTTTGTCAACCTAGCGTCAACCCGCGACGCTCGTTTTTCGAAAATATAACTCATATTCAAACCGTTTGTCGTTAAAATAAATCGCGTTTAAATCTTCGACTCCGCGCGTAAAACGCGTATCTCGCGCGGAGCCGTTGATTTTACCGGCTCGCCTCGGACGGAGAGGCAAGGAATGGTCGAAACGGGAACGGGCGCGAGGGAAAGATGAAGCTCGCGATTGCCTCGACGCGAGACGGGCGACCGCGTCGGTCTGTTGAAGCTCTTGCGCGGCAATATTTTAGTAGTATTTAAATCCTTCGCCGCCGCACGCCGGGCATTTGCCGGTTCCGGAACAATGTCGACATTCGTTTTCGCGAGAACGCGGTTCCCAGGCGCCGTAGTCGCCGTTGGTGTAACCGTCGCCCCCGCAAATAGGGCATTGGCCGGGCGCGTGCGAAACCATCGAAATATTCCAGCAAACGCATTTTTGAGGTTCCTTTTTGGGGGAAGAAGCGACGAGGGAGTCGATCGAGCTAACGCCGTAGGGCGTATAACCGCAGTAGGGCGTATAACCGCCGTAGGGCGAATAATTGTAAGACTCGGATTGCTCGGTGCAAGCGGTCGAACTTCCGAGGCAGAGGAGCGAGAGTCCGAAAGCGGCGGCGAGGAATTTTTTACGATGCATTATTGTCTCCGTTGAGAACTGAAGTTAAGTGAAGCGCGAAGGCGATACAAGTGAAAATCTTTTCGCTTTCAATACAATAGAGGGAACGGAACGGAAAAATTTATCTTATTTTTAGAAATAATTGAAGAATTTTAGCGAGCGTTGTTAAAAACGCGCCGAAAAAGCGAGACCTTAGGAAAGCGCATTCCCGTGCGGCGTGAAATCGGAACGCGTCGGCGAGGCGCGAGAATCGACGCAACCGTTAAACTTTGTACGGTTGCGTCGGAAAAGTCGTTGCGACCGTTAGAATTGGAAGTAACGGACGGCGTTGTTGTAGCAAATATCGCGGACGATTCCGCCGATCCAGTCGAAATCGTTCGGGAGGAGACCCGCTTCCATCTCGCCGCCGAGGAGGTTGCAGAGGATGCGGCGGAAGTACTCGTGCCGAGTGTACGACAGGAAGGAGCGGCTGTCGGTCAGCATTCCGACGAAAAGGCTCAGCAAGCCCATATTCGACAACGTTTCGAGCTGCTCTTCCATTCCGTTCTTTTGGTCGAGGAACCACCAGCCCGCGCCGTACTGCATTTTGCCCGGGAACGAACCGTCGTTGAAGTTGGCGATCAGCGACGCGAGGAGGTAATTCGAGTCCGGATTGAGGTTGTAAACGATCGTTTTCGGGAGGTTTCCGTCGCGGTCGAGGGCGTCGAGGTAACGGGAAAGCGCGCGTCCGTACGGGCCGTCCGCCATCGAGTCGCACCCGGCGTCCGGGCCGAGCCGCTTGAAGATTCGCGTCGAGTTGTTCCGCATCGCTCCGATGTGCAGTTGCGACGCCCAATTTTTCTCGGCGTCGAGACGGCCCAAGTCGGAGAGGAGAACCGACGTCAGCGAAAGCGACTCTTCCGGCGAAACCGGGAAGCCGTGCAAAATTTTCGCGAACGCGCTTTCCAAGTCGCCCTCCGAGACCGGCGCCGACCATTCGAACAGCTCGAAACCGCAGTCGGAGAGTCGGCAACCGGCGGCGTCGAAGTAAGCGTGGCGGGCGGAAAACGCGTCGCGCAAACCGGCGAACGAACGAATCGCGACGCCGGACGCCTCTTCGAGACGGCGCAAATAATCGTTATAATCGGAAACGCCCTCCGCCGTTCCGCAGTTTCTCGGGAACGCTTTGTCCGGGCGGAAGGTCGGGAGAACGCGAACCGGGAAGCGACCGGCGGCGTTATCTTCGGCGATTCTGCGGTGATCGGCGAGGTCGTCGACCGGATCGTCGGTCGTGCAAACGAGTTCGACGTTCATTTGACGCATAATGCCGCGCGCCGAGAACTCCGGCTTTTGAAGAAGAGCGTTGCAGGTTTCCCAAATTTCCGGCGCGGTTTCGGCGTTGAAGTAACGGTCGTTGATTCCGAACGGGCGGTTCAGTTCCAACATCGTCCAATGGAAGAGCGGATTGCGGACTGTTTTGGGCGAAACTTCCGCCCAACGCGCAAACTTTTCCCAATCGGACGCGTCGCCGGTAACGAAACGCTCGTCGACGCCCGCCGCTCGCAACGCTCGCCATTTGTAGTGGTCGCCGCCGAGCCAAATTTGCGTCATATTCTCGAAGCGGCGGTCGTCGGCGATTTCGCGCGGCGAAAGATGGCAGTGATAGTCGACGATCGGCATATCGGCGGCGTACTCGCGGTACAACCGTTCGGCGCTTTTCGTTTGCAGGAGGAAATTTTCGGTAATGAATCGCGGCATAGCGGAAGCCTTTGCGGAATATGACGATAAAAACGGGAAAACCGACCAAGCGAACGAAAACGGCGCCGGACGGATAAAATGGAAACGGCGAGGAGGCGCCGCGTTTGTAAGACTCGAACGACCGAAAAAAGCGAACGGAATCGGAACCGGTCGCGCGGGTCGCGCAAACGCAAGAAATGGAAAAAGCTCCGAACGCTGTTTGACGAATTTAACGCTTATAACGGCGTTATTCGCTAAAACAACGTTTCGGGGCGCAAAAACTCCGTCGACGCGTTCTTTCGTTTGCTAGCGGTGGAAAGAACGCGCCCAAGGATAAAGTCAAAACCGGCGAAACGGCTTTGCTTTTTGTCGACTTTAACGATTTTACAACACGGTTAAAACGGTAAAACGTTAAGTCGGAATCGCCGCGCGCTCGGTTAAACGACGTTTCGTCGAGCGCGGTTTAGGCGATCGTTAGGTCAAACTCATTTGCCCGCTTTCGGACCGGCGGCGCAAACTTCCGGAGTCGCTTGGTCGGCGAATTTCGCGAAGTTTTTGTGGAACGCGGCGGCGAGGTTGGTCGCGGTTTCTTTGTACGCGGCTTTGTCGGCCCAGCTGCTTTCCGGAACGAGAACTTCGCTCGGGACGTTCGGGCAGGTCGTCGGAACGGCCAAACCGAAGATTTCGTCGGTAACGAATTCGGCTTTTTCGAGTTCGCCGCTGTGGATCGCGTCGACGATAGCGCGGGTGAATTTGATCGACATACGTTTCGCGCCGCTCGCGGCCGAACCGCCGGCCCAACCGGTGTTGACGAGCCAAACTTTGGAGCCGTATTTCTTCATATTTTCGGCGAGGAGTTCGGCGTATTTCATCGGGTGCCAAACGAGGAAGGCTTCGCCGAAGCAAGCGGAGAAGGTCGGTTGCGGTTCGGTAACGCCGACTTCGGTGCCGGCGACTTTAGCGGTGTAACCGCTGATGAAGTAGTAACCGGCTTGTTCCGGGGTCAGGCGGCTGACCGGCGGGAGAACGCCGAAGGCGTCGCAGGTGAGGAAGACGATGTTCTTCGGATGGCCGCCTTGGCAGGGTTCTTTGATGTTTTCGATGTAGTTGATCGGGTACGACGCGCGGGTGTTTTCCGTGATGGCGTCGGACGCGAAGTCGACTTCGTGCGTTTTTTCGTCGTAAACGACGTTTTCGAGAACCGTGCCGAATTTAATGGCGTTGTAAATTTCCGGTTCGCTTTCGGCTTTCAGGTTGATGCACTTCGCGTAGCAACCGCCTTCGATGTTGACGACGCCTTCGTTCGTCCAGTAGTGTTCGTCGTCGCCGATGAGCTTGCGGTTCGGTTCGGTCGAAAGGGTCGTTTTGCCCGTGCCGGAGAGGCCGAAGAACAAGCAGACGTCGCCGTCTTTACCTTCGTTCGCCGAGCAGTGCATCGAGAGGAAGCCTTTTTTCGGCATCAGGTAGTTCATAATCGTGAAGACGCCCTTCTTCATTTCGCCGGCGTATTCGGTGCCGAGAATGACGAATTCGCGACGTTCGAACGAGAGGTCGACGCTCGTCGGGGTCGTGAGGGATTCGGTCGTCGGGTCGGCTTTGAATTGACCGGCGTTGAAGACGACGAAGTCCGGTTCGCCGAAGTTGGCGAGTTCTTCTTCGGTCGGACGGATGAGCATATTGTGCATAAAGAGCGCGTGGTAGGCGCGAGCGCAAATGATGCGAACCTTAATGCGGTTTTCTTTGTCCCAACCGCCGAACGCGTCGACGACGTAGAGGTGGTCGCGGGTGTTCAGGTAGTCGATGGCGCGGCTGCGGTTTTGGAGGAACGCGGCGTCCGGCATTTCAATGTTGACGGAACCCCACCAAATGTCGTTTTCGCTTTCCGGGTTGCGGACGACGCGCTTGTCCTTGGGGGAGCGGCCCGTTTTCTTGCCGGAGAGGTTCATCAAAGCGCCCGCCGAGCTGATCGCCGCTTTTTCGTAGGTGAGGGCGTCTTCGTAGAGTTGGGCCGGGGAGGCGTTGCGGAAAACTTTGGAGACGGTAATGCCGTATTGAGTCAAGTCAAAGCTCATTATTTTGGCCTTTCCTAAGGTGGGTTCGACGTCCCGCGAAGTTTCGCCGTCGCAAAACGCGAGAAGAGAAAACGACGCGGAAAAGTGTGCGAAAACTAATTTTTGAAACAGACTCCCGTTCCGCCGCCGTCGCGCCTTATGGTTTCGGCGTCGCGTTCTCAAACGCGCCGAAAAAAGCGCGGCGGTGAAATCGGACGTTGAGTCGACGGCGTTCGCGCTTGAAACTCCGCGACCCGACCGGCGCCGGAGGGGGAACGGAGGAAAAGCGTATCGATTCCGTACTCAAACACTCGCGATTATAACGGATTTTTTAGAAACGAATAGCCCCCGAAAGGCGACATTTTCCTTTTTTCCTCATTTTTATCGAATTTTTTTATTTTTAACGTCTTTTCCGCGGCGCTTGGAACTTTAAAACGGGGCGCGACGCCGGAAACGCAATCCCAAAAGCGCCTTTCTTTCGAAGCGTTCTCGCCTAAAAAACGACGACGAAACGCGGACGACCGACCGATTTTTTTCGCCTTTTTTTCTATTTTAGCGTCGCGACGTCTTTATTAATCTACATTGACGTATTATTATTTAAGAGGCGAGGCGCGGAGCGGCTTCCGGGCGGCGCGACGGCGTCCGTTATCACTATTATCGAGCAAAAAGACGAACAATGAACATAAATTCTTCTCAACGTCCTAATGACGTCGCCGCGTCCGACGAATCGACGAGCGTCGACGCGCGACGCGTTCCGGACGACGCTTTGCGAGCGTCCGAGGAAAACGAACGCTTTAACGTCGAGCGCGATAAGAAGCGCAAACGCGACTTCGAACCGTTCGGGCGAAAAGGAAGCGCGGCGCGCTCCGGCGACGACGGCGGAAACTCCTTTTGGGCCGTTTTAATCGTTGTATTTTCGCTAATTTTCCTTTGGAACGCGATTTACGAGCCGCCGCGTTGCGAAATTCCGCTCGGAAAGTTGATCGAGTTGATCGAGATGGGCGCGCCGGGAGCCGCTCAAAGCGCCGAAGACGCCGAGATTGCGTCCGACGCCGGTTCTTCGCGGATTGCGGAACCGGCAAAGTCGGCGGAATCGGAAAAGACGCGATCGCAACGGACGGTCGAGGGGGGGGGCGCTTCCGTCGAACCGGCAAACGCGGACGATTCTGCGGAAACGGCGAAGGCGGTAAAAACGAAAAAATCGCCGCAAAACGCGCCGTCGATTATCGTCGAGGAGGGGGAAGGGAAGAAACGGAAGAAAGTTAGATACTCCGAACTTGCCGATCTTCGCGTCGGCGCGCACGAGATTTCCGGAACCGCGACGCGAGAAATTTTGGAGAGCGCCGACGGAAAAACGCCGGAAAAACCGAGAAAAAAAGTCGACTTTTATTCCGGGCGGCAAGGGCTCGACGTCGACGCGGATTACTTCTTCGATTTGCTAAGGAAATCCGGTTATACCGATTTTGCGGCGGAAGGTTCGCCCGGTTTTATGCAGAATTACGGCGCGTCGTTTCTGACGATGTTGCTTTTAATCTTCATATTCCTTTATTTCTTGCGGCGAATGGGGGCGGGCGTCGGCGCCTTTGCGCGCAATCGCGGCGTTTTGGTCGCGCCGGAGGACGTCGACGTTACTTTCAACGACGTCGCGGGCGTCGACGAGGCGCTCGAAGAGTTGCGCGAGTTCGTCGAATTTTTGCGGACGCCGGAAAAATTTCAGGCGCTCGGCGGACGCATTCCGAAGGGCGCGCTTCTCGTCGGGCCGCCGGGCACCGGAAAAACGCTCCTTGCGAAGGCGGTCGCGGGGGAGGCGGGCGTTCCGTTTTTCAGCCTTTCCGGCTCCGATTTCGTCGAGCTTTACGCGGGCGTCGGGGCGGCGCGGGTTCGCGATTTGTTCGAACAGGCGGAAAAGTCGTCCCCTTGCATCGTCTTCATCGACGAACTGGACGCGCTCGGTAAGTCGCGAACCGGCGGGGTTTACGGCGGCGGACACGACGAGCGAGAGCAAACGCTCAACGCGCTTCTCGTCGAGATGGACGGGTTCGGAACGAACTCCGGAACGATCGTAATGGCCGCGACGAACCGCCCGGAGATTCTCGACTCGGCGTTGCTCCGCTCGGGCCGCTTCGACCGCCAGATTCTCGTCGACCGCCCGGACGCGCGGGGACGCGAGGAGATTTTGCGGATTCACGCGAAGAACGTCAAACTCGACCCGACGCTCGATTTGCGGGAGATCGCCGCGTTGACCGCCGGTTTCGTCGGCGCCGATTTGGCCGCGTTGACGAACGAAGCCGCGTTGCTCGCCGCGCGGGCCGGAAAGTTAGCCGTTACTAAAGAAGAATTTGGCGAAGCGATCGAACGCGTCGCGACCGGGCTTGAAAAGAAGCGGCGCGTCATTTCGGAAAAGGAAAAAGTTAGAGTCGCCTATCACGAGTGCGGCCACGCGCTGACGGCGGACGCGATTCCGGGAACCGATCCGGTGCATAAAATTTCGATTATTCCTCGCGGCTTGGCGGCGCTTGGGTACACTTGGCAGCGTCCGGACGACGAACGCTATTTGACGACGCGAGCCGAGTTGATCGCCCAAATGCAGACGCTCCTTGCCGGAACGATCGCGGAAGAGCTGATTTTCGGCGACGTGTCGACCGGAGCGCAAAACGACTTGGAGCGGGCGACCGAAATTGCGCGGCGGATGACGACCGTTTACGGGATGAGTCGGCTCGGTCGCGTCGCGTTTCGAACGGCGAACGACTCGTTTCTCGACTCGGGCGGGTTCGCCGGGCGCGAGTACGGCGAGCGAACCGCTTGGGAAATCGACCGGGAAGTGAAGTCGCTCGTCGACGAAGCCGCCGAAAAAGCGCGTCAAATTCTTGTCGAGCGGAAAGATTTGCTCGTCGAGGTCGCGAATCGGCTTCTTGAAAAGGAAACGATGACCGGCGACGAGTTGCGCGAAATCGTCGACGCTTGGACGGCGAAGGCGGAAAAGTTGGCGCGACCGGAAGAAACGGCGAAAACGGAAAATCCGGACGGCGCGGACTCGGCGGCGGAGTCGGTTTAACGCGTTAATAATTAATAAGGGCGAAATCGCCGTTTCGCTTGGCGGGCGACGTCGCGGTGATTTAACGTTTTTAAACTTTAAGACGGCGCGTAGGGGGTAAACGGAGCTTTAGCTCGACAACGAAGTCGGGCATAAGGCGTCGATTTTTCCGTTTGAAAAGCGGAAACAACGTTTTCGATTTTGTCGAAAAAACGTATGAGAAAGCGCAAACATCCGAGAAATAACGAATTACAAGACGCGTCGTCGGTTTTGGCGCGGCGACGACGCGCCTTGGTAAAAACAGAAGACGAATTGGGGTAACCAGCCGATATTTATCGACTTAGCGGCGAATTTCTTGGCTCTTTCGTTCGCCGCGTTTGTCGGAACGATTCTAACGCGGCGGCGTTTTCTTTCTTCTTGTTAGGGAGTGTTGTTATAATTTATTCCCCCACTTGCGCAACCGTTGCGAATATGGTATAATGCGCGTATGAGAATCACGAAAAAACAATACAAAAAAATTGAGCCGTATTTGCCGAAACCGCGCGGAAATTTTGTCGTCGATCACTTAACTGTTTTGAACGCAATGCTTTACGTTGCCGAGAACGGTTGCAAACAGCGCGCTTTGCCTCGACGCTACGGGCATTGGAACACGGTCTATCGTCGCTTTCGACGTTGGGCCGAAAGCGGCGTTTTGTCGCAAGTGATGGAAGTTCTTCAAAAAGAAACGCTTAGCGACGCCGGTTTTTCGGTTTTATCGTTGGATTCGACGTTTGTAAAAGCAAGTTCATGCGCCGCCGGCGCTTTAAAAAAACGGATCGCAGGCGATCGGTCGGACGAAGGGCGGTCGCACGACCAAGATTCATGCGATCGTCGCCGGTCCGACGACGCCGGTCGCCCTAAAACTCTCGCTTGGGAACGTCAGTGACGCGCCCGTCGGACGAGAAATTCTCCGAAATCTTGACGTTAAACGACTTAAATCGATATTTGTTTTAATGGATCGCGCTTACGAAGGCGACGAAACGCGTCAAACGGCTCGCGACGTCGGCTTGAAACCGGTTGTTCCGCCGAAGCGTAACCGACGCAATCCTTGGCGTTACAACAAAAAACTTTACAAACGCCGCAACGAAATCGAACGTTTCTTTCGACGTATTCAGGACTTCCGTCGAATCGCGACGCGTTGCGATAAACTCGACGTTATGTTTTCGGCGTTTTTAAACTTTGTTGCAATCGTTATTTTACTTAATCGTTAATGGCAACACGCCCTAGGCGACAACGGAAAGGGAGACACTCGGTATACGAGAGCGGCGTTGCAATGGGTGGTAGCTAACGCCGAAGAATATAATATCGTAAGCGTAAATAAGTCGTTGGGTTACATATCGGCGTTCACTGAGCATTACTCTGACGACAACTATTATTTTCGCGAATTAAAACAGTTAAAGTATAAGAATATCATCGTTTGCGCGGCGGCTGGAAACGATTACGACAACAACGGAAAACTGGGGTTGTCTTATCCCGCGTGCGATCCGTCGGTTATTTCCGTCGGCGCCGTTTCCGATGGAGAATACTCCGAGGCGCCGGGATGCAAGCTCTATAAGGATTCGATTCTTCCATTCTCTCAACGTTCCGACTATCTCTCGATTTTAGCGCCGGGCGGATATAAGATTACCGCCGACGGACATACCAAGAATGGAACGAGTCAAGCGACGCCGATGGTCGCCGGTTTGGCGGTGAGCGCTCAACAGATAGCGAACGAATATTTGGGCCGTTCCTTAACGGTTGACGAATTTGAGAGTTTGTTGCAAAGCACGGGAAAAGAACCGTATGACAGCGCAACGCTCAGAGTCGATTCTTCCGATCCGCTTGAAGAGGACCGCGTTGCCAATACGAATAAAAAATACAGACGCGTCGACGCTTATAAGTTGATGAAAGCGATTTACGCGATGAAAGAAAACGAGCCGTCGAAACCGGACTTGGCGCCGTATGCCCCGACCGGTTGGGCGGGCTCGCTCGTCTTGTCGACAAGTTCCGACGACAAGACGAACGCGACGACGTTTACGTCGGATACGCTTTATTCCCACTTCGCGTTTCAAACGACCGACAAGCAATAGTGGAGCAGGGTGAAGCTCGAGGCGCTTAATTCCTCGGGAACCGTCCTGGATTCTCGCGAATTGAGCGCGCTCGTGAGTGAGCTTGGACGCGACGGCGCGCAATACCAAGGACAATACGGGTGGGATTTAAGCGGGCTTTCCGACGGAAGCTATAAAATTCGCGTAACGCTCGCCCCGACTAACTCCCTCGCCGAATCGAACGAAAACAACAACGTTTTCGAAAAATCCTTTACGGTGAAGCGCGGTTCCTCGACCTCGAAACCGAACTTAACGCCGTATACGCCGAGCGGCTGGAGCGATAAACTCGTGATTGCGACGGTCGCCAAATCGACGACGGACTCTTCGTCTTTCACGACGAACGACGCGATTTACGCGTCGGCGGCGTATACGAAGGTCGGCGCGGTTGCCGCCGGAGCTTTTAAAACGACGCTTACGCTGAAAAACTCCTACGAAACCGTCGTAAAAACGTTGACGATAACTAGCGACGCCGGGTTGAGCGCGAGGAGTTGTGGAAGCCTAATAGGCAGTTCGTCGTGGAATTTTGGCAAACTTGCCACCGGGCAATACACGCTGACGATGAAGGTCGACGCGGAAAACAGCGTCGCCGAGTCGAACGAAAACGACAATACGTATTCGCGAACCTTTACGGTAACAAGCGCTTCGACAAAACTTTCAACGCCGACGTTGAGCGTTTCGGCGAAAACCGCGTCCTCGCTTAGCGTCGAGGTCGGGTACGTTGCGAACGCGTCGTCGTACAAGCTGGTATGGGCGACGGACTCGCGTTTTACGCAGAAAGTCGGCGAAAAATCCGTTTGGTCGGCGGGAACGTATACCCTTTCCGACTTGAAAGCGGATACGACGTATTATGTTCGCGTTCAAGCCGTCGGCAACGGGACTTCTTACGCCGATTCGGAATGGAAAGAGATTTCGGAGAAAACGACGTCGATTCCGAAGATCGATCCTATTTCCGCGACGCTGGCCGCCGCCGGAGAAACCGTCGCGATCGATTGGCTCGCCGAGGGATTCGAAAAAGGCGGTGCGTATACTTACGTAGGAACCGGAAAACCCGACTGGCTTTCGTTGGCGTTGACGGACGGTTCGGGCGGTTTCGTTGGTCTAGGTACGAAGGAACTGACGCTACTATTGGGATCCGGTTCGGAATTAAACTTGTTGGCGACGGCGAGCAAGAACACGTCGCCCTATCCGCGCAGTTGGACGATGACCGTAAAAACGAACGGCGCCGATTTTACAACGATTTCGTTTACGCAACAAGGCGTTCAAACGCTTGCGGCGCCGACCCTTTCCGTTTCCGACGTGGGCGATACGTCGTTTAACGTTGCGATCGGTTCCGTAACGAACGCGATCGGCCACACGCTGGAATACGCGACGAACTTGTCGTTTAGCGGAGCGAAGAGCAAGAGTGTCGACAACGGTTCCTTCATGCTGGACGGCTTGAACGCGAACACGAGGTATTACGTTCGCGTAAAGGCCGAAGACACGGGCGATTACAACGACTCTAACTGGTCGTCGACTCAGTCGACGATAACGTCGCAAGCGGCGCAAAAGTTGGCGACGCCGAGTCTTACGGTAAGGTCTCAATTTGGCGGTAAAATAGCCGTTATTAACGCGGGGTACGTCAATAACGCAAGCGGTTATTCGTTGGAATATGCGACGAACTCGTCGTTTATTGGCGCGACGCCCCTCGCCGACGCCGCGCTTGACGGCAGAATGTTTAACTTGCCTCTTTCGGACGCGAACGCGACTTATTATTTCCGCGTAAAAGCCGAGGAAACCGGGAATTACGCCGATTCGAATTGGTCCTCTGTCGCAACTGTAACGACGGCGGCTAAACTTCAAGCGCCGGGGCTTACGGTTTCCGCGAAAAGTTCGTCGTCGCTTAACGTTACGGTTGGGCGCGTGGTCGGGGCTAGCGGCTATGCGTTGCAATACGCGACGAACGCTTCGTTTTCCGGCGCGGTAAGTCGTAACGTGAGCGCGGGAACGAGGTTTACCCTCGACGGACTGGCGGCGAACGCGATGTGCTTTGTTCGCGTAAAAGCGACAGGAATTACGAACTTCAATTCGGACTGGTCGCCGACGCGCGTTGCCGTTCCCCGGGCCTTTGCCGCGTTCGCCTCCGAACCGTTCCCAAACTTCGCCGAGCGTCAACCGCTCGTTTTGGGCGGGCAAGCCGAGCGCGACGAGTTTTTCGCGCAAAGCGTCGTCGAGCGTTTCGCCCCACGCTTCGAGCGCTTGGTCGGGGGCGCGGTTCGTCGCGGCGCAATCGATTAAACGCTCGATTTGACACTTGACGAGGCCCGCTTGACGCTCCGAATACCGCGAACCGAGAACGACCGTTCGACGGCGACCGTCCCAGTAGAACTGAATTTCGAAGCGTTTGCCGCCTTTTTTGTTTGTTTTTTAATAAGCGTCGCCATATCTTTTACTCCTTTTTTGTCTTGGCGACCGCTAAAACGTTGCGCTTTTATTATCCCCGACCGCGAAAAATTTTCAAGAGGGACGCCGAGCGGCGCGGCGCCGAACTCTTGGAGAAGGACGTCGCAAGAAATAAAAAAGGACTTCCGAGCGTTCGAAAGCCCTTTCGCTTAGAGACTAGGGGGGGGGGGTAAACCTTCGTAAAAACAAACGCGAAGTCTTCGCGACCTGCTAGGGCGTGTTGACACGTTACAAAATTCCCCTTGCGCAAGCGTTATAAAAACAGTATAATGCGCGTATGAGAATCACTAAAAACAATACAAAAAATCGAAGCGCTTTTGCCGAACGCTCGTGGGAACGTTCTCGTCGACAACTTAACGTTTTTGAACACAATACTTTATGTTGCCGGAAACGGTGGTAAATGGCGCGCTTTGCCTCGACGCTACGGGCATTGGAACACGGTCTATCGTCGCTTTCGACGTTGGGCCGAAAACGGCGTTTTGTCGCGTGTGCTGGAAGTCCTTCAAAAAGAAGAGCTTATCGGCGCCGTTTTTTCGATTTTATCGTTGGATTCGACGTTCGTAAAAGCGAGTCCGAGCGCCGCCGGAGCTTTAAAAAAACGGGCCGCAGGCGATCGGTCGAACGAAGGGCGGTCGCACGACAAAAATCCACGCGATCGTCGCGGGGCCGAAGACGCCGGTCGCGCTAAAACTCACGCCTGGGAACGTTGGCGACGCGCC
>JAGBDD010000247.1 GCA_017937685.1 Thermoguttaceae bacterium
ATAGGGGCTCGATTCCGGGTCGGTCGCGTCGTAATCGGGGTTCGCCAAGCGGTCGGCGCCGGTCCAAGCGACGATCATATCGCCGGCGTTGTTCGAATCGACGGCGATTTCGCCGCGCACGTCTTGCCAACCGTCGTTGACGAGAATATTATCGGTCGTTCCAACGGTCAAGCTCAGGAGTTGGCGTTCTTCGAGTTGGTCGAGCAAGAGTTTCGTCGGTTTTTGCCCGCGCGTTTTTTCAAGACGCTTTTTCGCAAAACGTCCCGTCAGCAATTCGGCGACGCTACCAATTTTATTCTTCCGCGATAACGACATATGCAGCACCTGTCTCAACAATATAAAGTGAAAATAAACTCGCGCCTAAGCGCGAATCCGCGCGTCGACTTAGTTCAAATCGCGTCCAACTTGAATCGTTTTGCGAACGAGTCGCATCGCAGTCGAGTTTTTCGACCGCTTCGAGTCGCCGACGACTCGCGGTCAAGTTCTCGACCGCGTTTCGAACGTTCGTCGTTTGTCCAATTCCCTTCGCTTTCCCGACGCCGTCAAGAAAGCGAAAAACGTTCCTCGTTCCGCCCCTTCCTCAAACGAAAGGTCGACGGGCCGAAGCGAGAGTACGTCTCATTCTCTCTAATATAATCAAAATTACCGTCCGCGTCTATTTCCGCTTCGCAAAAACGCTTCCTTTTTTTCTTTTCTTACTTCGCGATTAAACGGTCTTGCGGAATATCCGGCTTGCGCCGACGTCGCCGCGCCGCGTCCTCGCTCAAAATAGGAAATTTAGGAAAGCCGAAAAAAGGGCGCAAACTTTAACGAAAATTCAAGGCGCGCCGCCGTTTTGTTTCGCCGCTTTATTTTTGCCTTAACGCCGCGTTTTGCGACGGTCGGCGCCGCGTATTAAAACAATTTCGCGCGGTTCCTTGAAAATTCTAAAAAATTTTGATAAAATTAAAAGTTGTTAGTTCCTTGAAATTTTCTTTTTTTCGGCTTTGCTCGCGTCGGCGCGACTTTTTTTCGTCCGCCGACGTTTCGGAACGCGTCTAAAGAAAGAAAACAACGTCGAGACGCCGACGTTTTCCCGCCTCCGCCGAACGAACTGGCGTCGTCGTTCGCATATTTAAGAAAGGTTAGCAATGACGACGCGTTATTTTTCTTCGACGCTTGCGGTCGGAACGCTTCTTGTCGTTTTTTTCGTCCAACCCATCGCTTCCGTTAGCGCAAAAACGCTAATTTTTTCGCATTTCTCGGCAAACGTCGTCCAACGCGACGATTCGAACGCTTCGAACGGTCGCGGCGTCGAAACCGATTCCGTCGCCGACGCAAGCCCGGCAAACCCGTCCGGTTCTAACGATTCCAACGTTTGCAAAGAATCCGCCGTCGAAACCGATTCCAACGCCGACGGCGCGCTTTGGCTGAAACTCGAACGGAACGAACGCGGCGTCCCGCGGCGCCTCGCGACCTCGATCGTCCGCTTCGAAGGCGAATTTCGCGCCGACGACGGCGAAACGCGTTCCGTTTCGGTCGATTTGATCGGCGCGATTCATTTGGGAGAACAATCGTATTACGAACGCCTCAACGCCGAATTTAAAGAATACGAAACGGTCGTTTTCGAGCTGGTCGCCGACGAAGGTTTCGACGTCAAAGACCTCGCCGCCGCGAAAGAAGCGAAAAAAGAAGAGCCCGCGTCGCCGCTCGACGCGATTCCGATCCTCCAAGAGACGTTCGCCGACGCGCTCGGTTTCGTCAACCAAACCGACGGGATCGACTACTCCGCGGCAAACCTCAAGCGAGGCGACGCGGACGCCGACGATTTTCTCAAACGACTAACGACCGGCGGCGATATTCCCCGATTTTTCGCCAATTCGTCGCTCGCATCGCTTTTTTCGTCGGAAAACGGACGTTTCGAAGGTTGGGCTCTCGCTTATCTCTTGGCGAAAGACAAACGCTTGACGCTCCGCCGCCTCTTCGCCGACGAACTCGCGCGAACGGAACTCGCCTCCCACCCCGACGAAAAAGAAACGGCGTTAATTCATTTCCGCAACAAAATCGCGATCGACGTCGCGAAACAAGAACTCGCGGCGGGCAAGACGAAGATCGCCGTCTTTTACGGCGCGGCGCACCTCGACGATTTAGCGCGGCGAGTCGAAAAAACGTTGGAAAATCCGCGACGTTCGGAACCGCGTTGGATTACCGCTTGGTCGATGGAGTCGGCGGCGAAATAATCGCGTTCGCGGACGCCGCGAAACAACGGCGGTTTTCACGTCTATAGTATATTGGCAAGAACGCAAAAACGCGACTCGAACTCGCGCTCGAGCCGCGTTTTTTACCGCGTCGTTAAGACCGCCGTTTAGCGAACTTCGTCCGGAACGACGAATCCGTCGCCGTTTTTATCGAGTTTGCCAAAATACGCGACCGCCGGGGTCGAAAGCGTCGGCGCGAACTCGCGGAGCGTCAGCTGCCCGTCGCCGTCGACGTCGCGCGCCAAGAACCAAACCGGCACGTTCTTCAAGGCTTCGGGCGGAGCCGCGTACTCGCGGCGCGTCGCCGAGTCGATTTCCGTCAGCAACACGCCGAGCAGCTCTTTATCTTCGACGTCTTCGAGCGCTTTATTTTCCGCGACGAACATCGCGATCACCTCTTCGTCGGACATTTCGGCCAACGCGTTGGCGTTTTCCTTATCGGTTTCCGCGGCGACGACGGCGGTTTCGCGACGCAACGGCGCGGAGGCGGGACGAATGCGCGTTTCTTTACTTTCTTCGAGAACAACGCGATTAGCGACGTAAGTCGGGCGTTTCGGCTCCGGATTATGAATCGTTCGTCCGGACGCGTACCGCGCCAAATAAAAGAGAACTTCTTGGTCGGTCAACGTCCAGTCGCCGTTGAGGTCGATCGCTTGCGCGCCGACGATTTTGTCTTCCCATTCGGAGCGTTCGAGCGCGCCGTTCGCGTTCGCGTCGTATTTTCCGATCAGATAACGCCCGTAAAAACGCAACGCGAGCGGAGCGCTCGGCACGAGCGCGTCGTCGCGACGCGCCATCGATTGGCTGTAATATTCGTTTTCCGTTTCCGGCGAAAACCGTTTTTCGCCGTCGGCGTTGAATTTCGGAACGGTTCCGGCGTTGAGCGTCGCTTCGGCGGCGGCTTTTTCCTCGTCGGTCATTTCGGACATTTCGACGAGTTCGCCCGCGGCGGCCGCGGCGGCTTTTTCGGCGGCTTGCGCGGCGGTTTCTCCGGCGCTAAAATCGCCGCGTTCCCATTGCGCCCAACGGTCGGCGCCGACCATATCCTTCATTCGTTCGGCGAACGCCGGATTGTTGCGCATCCGTTCGAAGCGTTCCGCCGTCATACTTTGAATCATTTGCTCCGGCGAAAACGGATTGCCCCCGCCTTGGCGATTTCCGCCTTGACGATTCCAGTTTCCGCCCTGCCGTCCCTCGCGGCCTTGCCGTCCTTCGCGCCCGCCTCCTTGCGGCGGTTGCGCGACGGCGGTTCCGTCGGACGGCGTCGAAACCGTCAAATCAAGCTCCGGCGAAACGCTCAAAAGCGCCGCGACGACGGCGGCCAACGTTCGAAATCGATATTTCCGCAACATAATAACAATCCCCGCGACAAAAACCGCGTTTCGTTTCTAAAGGAAAGTCGGAAGGAAAAGCGCCGAAAGGGCGACGCGACGGCTTGAATCGTCGACGTTCCTTATTATAATGATTAGTATACAGGATAGCGCGACGTTTTACAAGTTGGGGCGCGCGTTTTACTCGGTCGAAAGAAAGAAATTTTTTCTCGAGCCGTCGAAATTTTGAGAGGAGACCGCTCCGATGATCGTTTTTGCCGAAAAACCCGCCGACGTTTTGAAACTGAACGCCGTTCAAATGCGCATCGCTCGCGCCGCGCTCGCCGACGGCGAACGTCTCCAGCAGGCGACGCTGAATCAACTCGGCGCGCGCAACGAGGAAATCGCGCTCGTCGCGATCGCGGCGAAACTCGGCGTTCCGATCGTCGACGTCGCGAAATCGGAGATTCCGGCGGACGTTCTCGAAAATTTCCCGATCAAACTCGTTCACCGCCGCAACGTTTTCCCGCTCGGTCGGCAGGCGGACGGTTCGCTTCTCGTCGCGACGAGCAATCCGTTCGACCTTTCCCCCATCGACGAAATCTCCGCCGCGACCGGGCTTCCGACGGTTCCGGGCCTCGTTCTCCCGACCGAATTGGCGAAGCTGATCAAGTCGCGTCTCGGCGTCGGCGCGGAAACGATCGACGGCTTGATGGAGCAAACGGAGGACGTCGAAGTTCTCGAAGACGTTGATTGGGACCAAAGCGGCGACGCGGCGATGGCGCAGGAAGCGTCGGTCGTTCGGCTCGTCAACGACATTTTGACCGAAGCGATCGAGTCCGGCACGAGCGACATTCACATCGAAGCGCAGGAAACCGGGATGAAAATCCGGTACCGCATCGACGGCGTCCTTCAAACGCAGCCGACGCCGCCGGAAATCAACCGTTTCCAATCGGCGATCGTCAGCCGTTTAAAGATTATGGCGCGCCTGAACATCGCCGAAAAGCGGATTCCGCAAGACGGTCGTATTAAGATTAAAGTTTCCGACCGCGAAGTCGACCTCCGCGTTTCGATCATTCCGATGCTTCACGGCGAAGGGATCGTTATGCGTATTCTCGACAAAGACCGCATGAACTTTACGCTCCGCGGGATCGGAATGGACGAGGACGTCTACCAAACGTTCGGGAAGTTGATTTCGCTTCCGCACGGCATCATTTTGGTTACCGGCCCGACCGGTTCCGGGAAGACGACGACGCTCTACAGCGCGTTGAACGAGATTAAATCGGAAGCGACGAAAATCATCACGACGGAAGACCCGATCGAATACCAGCTGAACGGGATCAACCAAATTCAGGTTCACGCGAAAGTCGGTTTGACGTTCGCGGCGAGCTTGCGCGCGATCTTGCGTCACGACCCGGACGTCGTTCTCGTCGGGGAAATCCGCGACTTCGAAACGGCGGAAAACGCGATTCAAGCGTCGATGACCGGGCACTTGGTCTTCAGCACGCTCCACACGAACGACGCGGCGGGCGCCTACACGCGTATGATCGATATGGGCGTCGAACCGTTTTTGGTCGGGACGACGGTCGAAGGGATTATGGCGCAGCGGTTGGCGCGTCGTCTTTGCAAACATTGCAAACAGCCTTGGAAGCCGCGACCGGACGAAGTTCCGGAAGACTTTCCGCCGGAATTGCTCGAAACCGGAACGATTTACCGTCCGGTCGGTTGCCGCGAATGCCGCGAAACCGGGTACGCGGGCCGCGTCGCGCTTTACGAGCTTCTTATCCCGAACGACGAAATCCGTCGTTTAGCGGGCGAAAAGGCCCCGTCGGCGGAGGTGAAAAAGATCGCTCGCGCCAACGGAATGGCGACGCTTCGCGACAACGGTTGGAAAAAGGTCGGCTTGGGGATTACCTCCGTCGAGGAAGTCGTCCGCGTCGCCAAAGAAGACTGACGCGACGCGACGTCGGTTGGAAAAAGGCCGGCTTGGGGATTACCTCCGTCGAGGAAGTCGTCAGCGTCGCCAAAGAAGACCGACGCGACGTCGGTTGGAAAAAGGTCGGCTTGGGGATTACCTCCGTCGAGGAAGTCGTCAGCGTCGCCAAAGAAGACCGACGCCGCTTCTTTAGTTAATAATGAAAAACGCCGTTCGAATCGCAAAAATCGAACGGCGTTTTTCATTTTCTTAAAAGGAGCCCGACGACGATTACTCGGCGGCGTCTTCCGCTTCCGTCGTTTCCGACGCGACGTTCAAATACCGCTCGGCGTACTCGAAGAAAAGTTCGCGGCGACGCTCGGTCGCTTCCGGGTCGCTCGCCAACATATGCCCGGAGTTCGGGAAGTCGACGACGTCGAACGGAACGCCCGATTTTTCCAGCGCGGCGACCAACCGCTCCCGATGCGGCGTCGGAACGAGCGCGTCTTCGCCGCCGAACGCCGCCAACGTCGGAACCGCGCCCCCCTTTTCGACGAACGACGCCGGGGAAACCGACGCGATCGCCGCCTCCGCTTCCGGCGTTTTCGCCTTCATCGCGTCGACGGTCGTTTCGGTTCGCGTCATCGCGCTAACGAGTCCGGCGACCGCGCCCGGGTCGAGGTTCGGCCAAGTTTCGCCGTGAAAATCGCTCGGCCCGACTCGCGGCGCGACGAAAACGACCGGAAGCGGCGCGTTCTTTCCCCGCGAATACGCGTGCAACGTCGCGATATGTCCGCCCGCCGAGTCGCCGGAAAGAGCGACTTTTTCGAGCGGCGCGCCGCGCTTCGTCGCCTCTTCTTTCAACGTTTTAAGCGCGGCGTCGATCTCGTCCATCACCGCGTTCATCGAGTAAACGTCTTTCGTTTTGTCTCCGGCGAGCATATAACCGAGCGACGCGGCGACGTATCCGCGTTTCGCCGTTCGACGCGCGAACCCGGCCATATCTTGCCGTTTTCCGGCGTTCCAAGCGCCGCCGTGTATGAAGAGAACGGCGCCGCGCGACCGCTCCGGCGCGATTTCCTTCGGAAAATAAAGGTCGAGCTTGTTCCAATCGTTCGGCCCGTAAGGAACGCCGTCGACGAAAACGCCGTCCGCGTCCGTCCAATCTTCCAAATAACCGGATTTTTCAAGCGCGCTTCGAATCCCGACTCCGACCGCCGCGACGACGCCGATTCCGACGACGCCGAGCAAAACGCAACCGACCGTCGACGCGATTAAAAGTCGACGAACCAGCCGCCGACGCGGCGACGTTTGTTTCGAAGCGTTCGTTTTCATTTTTTATTCTCCCTATTTTTCCTTATTTAACGTTGCGTTAACGTCGACGGCGACCGCGACGTCCGTCAAAACCCGAAGGGTTCGACGGCGCGCTCCAAAATTCCGTTTAAAAACGCGATCGCGGTTCCGTAATTCGTTATCGGGACGCCCGCTTCCGCCGCCCTCGCGAGCCGCGCCGTCGTTTCGCGTCGATTGATCGAGCAGGCGCCGCAATGCAAAATCAAGTCGAAACGCCGCAACTCCTCGACCGTCGGGAAATCCCGTCCTTGCGCCCGTTCGATTCGGAGCGTTTCGCCGACCCGCGCCCGCAACCAACGCGGCAGTTTCACCGTCCCAACGTCGTCGTCGGTCGCGTGATGCGAGCAAGCCTCCGCGATTAAAACCCGCGAATCGGGCGCAAGTTCCGCGATTCGGCGCGCGCCGTCGACCGCCGTCCGCAAGTCGCCTTGCCGTCGAGCGAACAAAATCGAAAACGACGTCAACGGAATCGAACGCGGAACGATTTTCGCGACGGTTCCGAACGCTTGCGAATCGACGACGACCAACGCGGGGGGCGTTTTCATCCGGTCGAGCGCGGCGGTCAAAAGCTCCGGTTGGACGACGACGCAACCGCGCTCCGCGTCCAAGAGGTCGCGAATCGTTTGAACTTGCGGCAAAATCAGCCGTCCTTTCGGCGCCGCCGCGTCGATCGGAGCGACCAAAACGGCAAATTCGCCCTTCGGGATTAAATCGGCGACCAACGGCGGCGGCGCGAAAAAATCCTCCGGCGCGAGCCGAGTCAACGCTTCCCGAATCTTCGGCGAGCCGCTCTTTCCGGAACCGTCGCGAACCGCCGACGTTTCGACCGTCGCCAAACCGCGCTCCCGAACCGCTTCGACCGCCGACGCGTCCGGCGCCGCCAAGTCGACCTTGTTCCAAACGACGAGCGCCGGAACCGCCCGCCGCGCCAACTCGTCGGCGATTTTTTCTTCGAACGGCCCCCAAGCGGAAGCGCCGAGCGTCGAATCGACGACGATCAAGCCGACGTCGACGCGGTCGAAAACGCGCTCCGTCTTCGCGACCCGCTCCGCTCCAAGCGCGCCTTCGTCGTCGACGCCCGCCGAGTCGATCAGCAAAACCGGGCCGAGCGGCGCCAGCTCCATCGCCTTTTCAATCGGATCGGTCGTCGTTCCCGGAACGTCCGAAACGATCGCGAAATCTTGTCGCGTCAACGCGTTAAGCGTCGACGACTTGCCGACGTTGCGCCGTCCGAAAACGCCGATTTGCAATCGAACGCTCTTCGGCGCGGAAAAAGTCGCCGTCATTTTGCCTCCCGTTCTCTTTTATTTTAAGACGCGACGCCGCCGCGCCGCGTTACCGGTTCGCGTTGTTTTTCCTCGTTTTTTTTCGATTTATCGCGTCGACGGCGAACGTTCGGGCCGCTTTTTCGTCTATATTGTCGTTAACGTCGACGCGCCGTTCGCCGTTATTATACGTCGAAACGCTTCGTCCGAAGAGCCCCCCCGAAAACGCGGAAAATAAAATCGATAAAAAACGTCGAAAAATTAGCTTTCCCCGTTTTCAAGACGTCTCTTCGCTTGTATAATAGGGCAACGTCGGTTTCTCGTTTTTCGACGCGGAGCGCGTCGGCGACGAGAAACGCTCCACTTGGCGACGTTCAAAAACAAAAGGAAAGCGGTCTTCTCCGCCCGCCGCGTTCGACGACGCTCCCGTTACGACCGTCGACGCGACGAGCGCAAGGGCGACGGCGCGCCTCGTTCGGTCGAATTGCGTCCGTTCGGGTCTCCGTCTCCTTTTTTGAGAAACTCCGACCGCCTTCCTTAGAACGCCGCCCCAACGCAAGGAACTTCCGTTTTGTCCGACGCCCAATCGTTCAACGACGTCGCGCCCGACGACGAAGACGCTCGCCTGATGCTCGCCGCGCAAACCGGGGACGCTCTCGCGTTCGAAGAGTTAATGGTTCGCAACCAAACTCGCGTTTGCGCGTTCCTGCAACGCTTCGTTGGAAATCTTCAATCGGCGGAAGACTTAACGCAAGAAGTCTTTATGCGGGTCTACAAACATCGCGACTCTTATCGACCGGAAGCGCGTTTTTCGACTTGGCTTTACCGCGTCGCGCACAACGTCGCTTTCAATTCGCTGCGCGCGAAAAACCGACGTCCCGAACTCCTTTTCGGCGGCGCGTCGGGCGACGGCGCGTCCTCTTCGCTCGGGTTCGTCGTCGAGGAAAATCTTCTCGCGCAAAGCGGAGCGACGCCGACCCGCAGCGTCGCCCGCCTCGAACTGCAAGCGGTCGTTCGCGCCGCCGTCGACGCGCTCGGCCCGCGCCAACGCGAAGCGCTTTTATTGGCGCGGTTCGAGGGAATGAGTTATCAAGAAATCGCCGACGTAATGAAGTTGACGCCGAAAGCGGTGAAGTCGCTCCTTTGCCGCGCTCGACTCAACTTGCGCGCCGCGCTCGAACCTTACGTCGAAGAAGGAAAACGCCCGCAATGAACTCGCCGCTCCGCCCCGACGACGCCAATTTTTCCGACCTCGACGCGCCCCTCGACGATTACGCGCCGGAAACGGACGCGGAAATCGACCCGATCGACGAAGAGATCGTCGCGTATCTCGACGACGAACTCTCTCCGGAGGAACGCGCCGCTTTCGAACGACGACTCGCCGACGATCCGAAACTCCGCGCTCGCGTCGACGCGGAACGCTCCGCTTGGAACGCGCTTTCGCTCCTCGACGTCGCCGCGCCGAACGACCGATTGCCCGACGCCGTCGTCGAACGCCTCGATTCCGAAACGCAAACGGAACTTCTCGCGCTCTCGACGTCGTTGCGCCGTCGACGCGCCCTGCGCGCTCTTTTTTTCGGCTCGACCGCGTTTCTTCTCGCGGCGCTCGGATTCGGCGTCTTTTCACTCCTTTTTCCGGACGTTCAAACGCGCCGAGAACGCGATTTTCGCGTCGTCGAACGCCTCGCGCAGCTCGAAATCGTCGACGACTTCGACTACTTGACGGCGCTCGACGCGTCCGGACTTTTCGACGAACCTTCGACGCCGCCGAACGCGCCGCGTCCGCGCCAACCGTTCCCCGCGCCCGCTCCCAACGCCGCCGAAACGTCGCCCAAAAGTTTCGAAGAACTTTCGCAAGACCGCGTTTTTTACCGCCTCCAACAAAAGTTCGAACGGCTCGACGCCGAAACGCAAGAACGCCGCCGCGCGCTCTATCGGCAAATCGTCGCCGCGCCGAACGCCGACGCGCTTTGGCGGCTCCTTGATCGGTATTGCGCTTGGTTCTCCGCGTTCCCGAGCGACGACGACCGCGAAAAACTTCTCGCGGCGCCGATTCCGGAACGCCTTGAAATCGTTCGGCGGCGGCGCGATTTCGCACGCCGATTCGCCGAACGTCAACGCGACGACGCGAACCGCTTCGCGCCGCCCCCGACGCAATCTCCGCGAACGTCCGACGCCGCCGAACGTCGCGCCGACTCGCCGCAAATTCGCGCCTTCCGCGACGCGTTGCCGGAAGAACTGCGCGACGAAAATCTTGAAGCGCTCGGGCAAAAATACGACGGTTTCCTCCAAAACAAACGCGAATACGGCGGCAAACGGGAAAGCGCGCTCGCCTTTTTGACCGAAGAATCGTCCGAAAAGATCGTCGCCGCGCTCTCTCCGCAAGCGCGCGATTATCTTCGCGCCCTTTCCGAAGAAGAACGTTCCGCCGCGCTCGGGCTTCTCGTTACCCTCGCTTTTTGGGAACGCGAAGAACGTTCGGCCCGTCCCTTGTCTCCGTTTCCCAACGGCGCTCGCAACGCGTCGTCCTTCGCCGCTCGACCGTTCGAAAGGGACGCGCAACGACGCGATTTCATTCGCGAACTCGCCGAAACCTTGCGGAAACTTCCCCCCGAAGGTCGCGATTTCCTCACGTCGCGACCGTCCGACGAAATGCGCGGCGTTCTTTGGGCGACTCATTGGCGTTTCGCTTTCCGAAACGCCAACCGTTCCCCGCGTTCCGGCGGCCCGACCTCGGCGCCGAGCGCGCCGTTCGCCCCAAACGCGCCGTCGTTCCCTCAAGCGCAACCCGGCTCGAACGCTCCGCCTCCCGGCGCCGACCGCGCGGCGCGTCCGGAACGCTAAACGTCCGTTATTTTTTTTTCGCGCCGAATCAGAATTTCGGCGCTTTTTCGGACGCGTTTTTTTTCTAAAATCGCTTGCCGTTTTCTCGCCGTTCGAGCGGCGCAAACGCGTCCTCGGCGTCAACCGACGCGTATAGTCGACACAATCGTTATATTCACACTCTTTTTTTAAAACCATTTTACAAAACGCCCTATTTTTTCTATTTTATCGTTGTCAATCGTTAAAAATATGGTAAGATAGACGCGAGAGATAAAATAGGCAAGATTATAAGAAAAAATTTGGCGACGAGCGCGCACCGTATTTTGCGTTGTTTACTTGGGTGACGACTTGCAACGACGCGAAGAGCAACGGGGTCGAAAAAGTATTTTTTCGGCTCCGTTCTTTTTTTACGACTTTTCTTTTTTCCGGCGCGCTCCGTTCCTTTTCCTCTCCTTGACGTTTTGCAAAAAATCGTTATATTTTTAAGAGTCGCGTTTTGCCGTCGTCGCGCTCTCGCGTTCCTTGCGCCTCGCGTTTCGTCGTCGACCGCGTTTTACGTTTTCGAGCGAGACTTTTCCGCGTCGGAACGCTTTTATTCCTTTTAAAAGACGCCGAGCCTATATCGATTCGCCTTTTTTTCCTTTTTTGACAAGCGTTTAAAGCGTTCGGCGCCCTCGTTCGTCGTTTTCCGCCGTCGACTTTAACGTCCCTCCAACCGCGGCCCAAGCCGCCGGAGACGCGCCGATGAGTTCCTCCAATCCCCTGTTGCTCCCGGAACTTCGCCAGATGATCGCGTTGAACGACGCGGAGGAAATGCGCGTTTTCTGCTCCGCGCTCCACCCGGCGTCGACGGCGGAATTTCTCAGTTCGTTGGAAGCGGGCGAAATTTGGACGATTCTTCTCGAAGTCGACGGAACGCTCCGCGCCGAAATCTTCAGTTACTTCGACGAAGACCTGCAGGTTCAAATCATCGAATCCTGCCCGCGCGAGGAAATCGCGAAGCTCATCGAAGAGATGCCGTCCGACGACCGCGTCGACGTTCTCGAAGAGGTCGAGCAGGACGCCGTCGACGAAATTCTCCCGCTTCTCTCGACGGAAGAGCGCGAGGACGTCGAGCTTCTGCGAAGTTACGCCGACGACGCGTGCGGCGCCGAAATGTCGTCCGACTTCATCCGCCTTCACGAAGGAATGACGGTCGGGCAAGCGATCGCGGAAATCGGCGCGCAAACGCACTTAATGGAAACGGTCTACTACCTTTACGTTCTCGACGACGCGGAGCGGCTCGTCGGGATCGTTTCGGCGAAAGACCTTCTGCGGCGCATCAATCGTCAAGACGAGCCGATCGACGGTTTTATGAAATCGAAAGGAACGCTCGTTACGGTCGACGCGAACGACCAGCGCGAAGAAGCGATTCGTTTGGTCGAAAAATACGACTTCGTCGCGATTCCGGTCGTCGATCACGACGGCAAAATGCTCGGCGTCATCACGCACGACGACGTTCTCGACGCGGCGGTCGAAGAGTTGGTCGAGAACGCGCACATGAGCGCGGCGGTCGATCCGCTCGGCGACGAAACGTATTTGGACGCGAACCTTTGGACGCTGGCGCGCAAACGCTTTACTTGGCTGGCGATTCTCCTTTTCGGCGCCATCACGACGGCGATCATTTTGAAGTTTTTCAACAACGTAACGGAACAGATCGTTTGGCTCGTCGCCTTCCTTCCGATGGTCGTTTCGAGCGGCGGGAACTGCGGCGGTCAAGCGGCGACGCTGGTCGTTACGGCGTTGGCGACGGACGAAATTTCGCTCGAAGACTGGAAGCGCATCGCGCGTCGGGAAACGGCGATGGGGGCGATTCTCGGCGCGCTGATGGCGCTTTGCGGTTACGTCAACGCCATCCTTATTTACACTTACGGCGAAGACAGCGTCAGTTTTATCGACTTGCTTATCGTTCCGTTGGCGGTGTTTTGCGTCGTTTTTATCAGCAACTTAGTCGGCGCGCTCTTGCCGTTGCTCTTTAAGAAGATGCGACTCGACCCGGCGTTGATGAGCAATCCGTTCGTCGCCGGTCTTTCGGACGCGCTCGGCACGTTCGTCTACCTCTGGTTGGCGTTGCTCCTGATTATGCCCTTCTCGGCGTGATCGTCGCGCGTCGCTTCTTTCTCTTTAAAACGTTAAAATCCCCGAGCGTTTTTCGTTCGGGGATTTTATTTTCTCCCCGTTTTTTCCTTCTCGTTTCGCCGCGACTTTTCTTCTTCTCTCTCGCGCCGTCTTTCCTATTCCGCGCGACCGCTACAATCGAAACTCGCTCAAATCGGCAAGTTAAAAATTCTCCTTTTTTTTCAAAATCCGTGTTGAAAAAAAATGCGCTTATATTGACCGCAGAATTTCTCGTCAAACGCGCCGCGTCGAAACGCCGCGCGACATTTTTCTTTTGCGCGCCGGGGACGCCGTTTCGTCGCCGCGTTTCCTCGTTTAGAAATTTTAGGAATCAAAATCGATGAGTTCGCAAGAAAAAAAGAAAAACGGTTGGGGACGCCTTTGGTTTGTAATCCTCCTTCTCTTTCTAGCCCCTAAACTTGGTAAGCTCGGGCGCGTTCGCGAGTTTATGGACGGCGTCGACGAGGGCGTCGCGGAAGTCCGGCAAATCGTCGTCCTCGACGCTTGGAACGAGACGGCCGACGCTTATAACCGATTGGCGGAAGCCCTCGAATCCACGCGGACGCTGGAATATAGCCGACGCGCCTTAGTCCGATGTAAAAACGAACTCCTCGCGGTCGACCTTTCCGAATGTCCGTCCGACTTCCAAGCGGCGTTTCAAGATTTGCTCGCCGCCGTCGACCGCGCGATCGCGACCTGCGACCAACTCAACGGCGACGCCGGGTTCGGCGGCTCGCTCGAAGGGCTCGGCACGGCGCTTTTCGACGATCCCCTCGCATACCTCGACGACGCGCTTCTCGAGCTGAAATACGTCGCGCAACGACACGGCGTCGAAATCCCCGAGTAAACGTCGCGCCGTTTTTCTTTCTCGCGCCGGGGACGCCGTTTCGTCGCCGCGCTTGGCTTTTATTTCTTATAGGAATATCGCAAGAAATGAGTTCGCAAGAAGAAAATAAAAACGAAGAGCTTTACGGCTTTTTGGGGGTTGTCGTAATATGCGTCCTGGTCGGCGTGTTCGGTCGCGGTTGCGTAAGCGACTTTATGAGCGGCGTCAACGAAGGCTTGTCGGAAAACCGGCAAGTTTCCGTCGTCCGCGACGCTTGGAACGAGACGGTCGGCGCCTACAATCGAGCGACGGAAGCCGTTAACTCCGCGCAAACGTTGGAATACGCCCGACGCGCCGCCGTCCGCTTTAAAAACGAACTCCTCGCGGTCGACGTTTCCGAATGTCCGTCCGACTTCCAAGCGGCGTTTCAAGATTTGCTCGCCGCCGTCGACCGCGCGATCGCGACTTACGCCCAACTTAACGGCGACGCCGGGTTCGGCGGCGTCCTCGAAGGGGTCGGAACGGCGCTTTTCGACGACCCCGATATGTACGTCAACGACGCGATCCGCGAGCTGAAATACGTCGCGCAACGACACGGCGTCAAAATACGCGAGTAAACGCCGCGCCGCTTCCGGCGTCGTCTCCCTTACCTTTTTACGCTTAGGAGTTATCCAATGAGTTATAACGACTCTCAAAACGCCGCGACCGAACGCCGCGAAAACGACGGTTCAGCCGCGCCCGACGACCAAGTTCAACGCGAAATTCAAGAGGCGAAGAACTACCTCGAACTGCAAGAACTGCGAAAACGCGTCGAAGAAGAGCGCAAGAAAGAAAAAGACGCGCGACAATGGGAAAAGGCCAAAACCGAGTGGAAACTCATCTTCATCGCCCTTTTCGCCTATCTGTTCTATCGGTTTTATAAAGCGAGCCGATAAAACTTTCAACGTTCCGACGCGTCGCCGCTCGTCCTTTTTTCCAGACAAGGAAATCGTCATAACTAACGAAAATCCCAACAACGCTCAACCGCGACAACCGCAAGCTCGTCCCGCCGCGCAACAGCAAACTCGCCCCGCCGAGCAGCAGCAGGCTCGCCCCGCCACGCAACAGCAAGCTCGTCCCGCCGCGCAACCGCAAACTCGCCCCGCCGAGCAACAGCAAGCTCGTCCCG
>JAGBDD010000248.1 GCA_017937685.1 Thermoguttaceae bacterium
GGAGTTGGCGCGACTCCAAAATTTCGAACAAGCGACGCGAACGCAACTCGCTCAACGCTTGACGGCGGCGGGCTTCGCGCTTAGCGTCGCGACGAGCGGACGCGGAAAAGAAACGACGAACTTGCGACGAGAAACTCATTTTCTTAATGCTCCAACTGGGCGCGGCGCCCGACGTCTCGGACGGTTCGCGCAATATTTTCGGCGCCGTTTGCGTAGGCGACGTTGCGAATAAACTCGAAGCGATCGTTTCGCCGTTCGAGTCGTTGTTTTCGGTTAAATTTTGCTGGCTTCGCTATTTTAGCGTTTTTACTCGAACGGCGCAACCCCGACGCGCCGCGCTTTTTGTCAAAACGGTTTTATTTTATCCTTTTTGACGCGGGACGCCGAAAAAAGTTCCCCCTCCCGACGCCGAACGCCGCGCGGCAAATAAAATAGGAGGTTTGGGTAAAAACGATAAATTATTAAAAATAATCGGAAGAAAAGAGGCGAAACTTCGACGAAACGCGACATTTTTGAGAAAACTCTTGAAAAAAAACGCGTTTTGGGATAAAATAGGAGAGAGAAGACCGCGAACGTTCGTTAAACTCGGAGCGCGGTCGGCGTTGAGGAACGCGTCGCCGCCCGCGTTGGAAAGCGGCGACTTGACAAAGAAAACGAACGAAAATGCTGGAATTAAAGAATTTAAAGAAATCGTACAAAGAACCGGACGGCGGCGAACTCCCGATTTTGGACGTGCCGAGCTGGAAAGTCGACGCGGGCGAACAGGTCGTCGTGGTCGGGCCGAGCGGTTGCGGAAAGACGACGCTTCTTCACATCGTCGCCGGAATTTTGCGCCCGACGTCGGGACACGTGCTGATCGACGGTTGGGACACTCCGCTCTTGACGGAGTCGGAGCGCGACCAATTCCGGGCGCGGCGCATCGGTTACGTTTTTCAAACGTTCAACTTGCTTCCCGGTTTTTCGGCGTTGGAAAACGTCCAACTGGGGATGGCGTTCGCCGGTCGCGGTCGCGACAAAAAGCGGGCGATCGACTTGCTCGAACGGGTCGGCTTGGGACACCGCCTGCATCATAAGCCGAGTCAAATGAGCGTCGGCGAACAGCAGCGCGTCTCGGTGGCTCGAGCGTTGGCGAACCAGCCGAAGCTTGTGTTGGCGGACGAACCGACGGCGAACGTCGACGTCGGGAACCAACAGCTCGTCGTCGATATGTTGCGCGAGACGTGCCGAGCGGAGAACGTCGCGTTGATTTTGGTAACGCACTCGCCGCAAGTCGCGGAGCAGTTCGACCGCGTCGACCTGCTGACCGACGTGAACTTGGTCGCGAAACGCAAACTTGCCGAGCGCGAAGCGTTGACCGCGACGAACTGACCGACGCAAACGGAGCCGAACCGACGCGACCGAGCGCCGCCGTTCAAAATCTTCGAAGAACGCCGAGACCGAGAACCGGCGCGCCGTCGGACGGGAGGCAAAGAACCCGTTTCGACGCCGCGCCGTATTTGCGTTTCTCGACGGCGTTTCCGCAGCGTTTAAACGTTAAAAAGGCAAATCGTCGATTTCGCCTTCTTCGTCTTTTTCCGCGTCGTTTTCGAATCGCGTCGACGGCGCGTATTCCGAGGAGGTCGGCGTTTCCTGGAGTTCGTCGATTTCCGACGTTTTATCTTCCGGCCGAGCGGGCCCGAGCGCGACGAGAATCAACGCCATATACGGCGCCGGAACGATCAAATACAACAGCGTCGCCAGCGGATTAAGGCCAAGTCCGCGGAACCGTTTCGCCGACGCCGCGAGAAGAAAGGGAAGAAAAATAAAGCTCCAAATAATAAAACTGGGAAGAAGCGCGAGAAAACCGAGCAAAATTTCCTCTTGCGCCCAAAAAAAGAGCGCGCAAACGAGGGCGTAAGGAGTCGCGGTCGCCGTCGTCGCGACGACGTAATCTAGGAGCGCGAGGAGAAAGTCTTGACGCGTCGCTTTTCCGCGCCAACCGTCGGCGTCCCAAACGTAAAGTTCCTCGTTGTGAAAGCGTTGCGTCGTCGCTTTGCCGACGGCGTAAGTCGCGCCGAGGATTCCGAAGCAAGAAAGCGCGCCGCCGGACAAGGCGACGAGCGCGTAGAGTCCGCCCGCGAACAGAGCGCGATCCTCGTAAGCCTCGATCGCGTTAGCGCCCGCGACGAACGAGAAAAAGAACGCGCCGCTCCAAACGAACGAGAGTCCGAAATGTCGGAGCGCCTCGTAGAGAAATTGCGTTTGCGTCATTTGGGAGGGCCAAAAGGATACGTCGATTTCGTTAACGCGTCGAACCGCCGCGGCGATAAAAGCGAGGAGGCAGACGAGAACGCCTAAAGAGCCGAAAACGACGGCGGCGCCTTGAACGACGGCGTTAAGACCGCGAATTTGAGCGAGGCTTAACAGCAAAACGAAGGGCGCCGACGCGAGGAAACTAACGACCGTCGCGACGGCAAATTCCCCGCGCGTCGAGTAGTCGCTCCAATCGAAGACCTTTAAAAAAGTTTTAAATTTCGACGCGAACGTTTCGGGACTTTCTTCTTCGTCGAGCCAATCTTCGAAATCTTCGTCGCTCCGGTAGCGCGTTCGGTTTTTGGACGCGTCGTTTAGCGCCGCGTTTATTTTTCCTTCTTCCGTTTCTTCTTCGTCTTCTTCTTCGTCGTCGTCGAACCAATCTTCGAAATCTTCGTCGCTCCGGTAGCGCGTTCGGTTTTCGGACTCGTCGTTTAACGTCGCGTTTATTTTTCCTTCTTCCGCTTCTTCTTCCGAGACTTGCGCGGATTCGTCGGACGATTGCGACGAACTCGTTTCGGGAGCGGTTGGCTCAAGCGCGTTATTGTCGACGTTCGTTTCGTCGTTGGTTGTCGGTTCGTTGGCGTTTTTGGGAGTAAGTTCGGACATAGCGATAACTTCTTATTAGTGTTCAAAACGGATTGTCGACGTTTAATTGAAAATTGGGGCGAACGTCGTATAAAAAGACGGGTTTCCCTAATTATAGTTAAAATAGGTAAGAAGTCAAGCTCGCGTCCTCCGCCGATAGAGCGTCGACAAGAAACGGAGACAATAAGAGCGGAGCGAAAATTGGCGCGTTTTTTTATCGTTTATCGCGTCTCGCGCTTGTTTTATTACCGTCGAGCGCTAAACTGTATCTAGGCAAAACGTCGGTTCTTATCGCGACGTTTCAAAGAGAACGGCAATATAAACGGAAATCGTCGCGTTTCGGTACGATGAAATCGAATTTTGAGTTTTTAGAGCAAGACTTTCCGATCTTCGCGAAAGCGGGCGCGCTCGCCGAAAAATATTGCGTCGACGATCCTAATTCCGCGCTGTTTAAACTCGGAACGATCGGAGAAACGGTCGTTAATCTTATTTTCGAATACGACCGACTCGAACCGCCGACCGAAAACACCGCCGCCGCGCGCATCGTCGCTTTACGGCGCAAGGATATTTTGCCCCGCGACGTCGCCGATATTTTGCACGCGTTGCGCAAAGCGCGAAATCTTGCCGTTCATCAAAATTACGAGTCGGCGGCGGAAGCGCGAATCTTTCTGCAAACGACGGTTAGCGTTTGCGAATGGTTCGCCGCGACTTACGGTTCGACGCCGTTCGAACGTCGCGATTTCGTTCCGCCGGAAGAACTCGCCGAGCGCCGAAAGCAAGACGCCGCGCCCGAACCGGTCGAACCGACCAAAGACGAAGCCGAGCGAGAGGAAGCGGAGGCCGAGGAAAGAGCGCGATCGGCGCCGCGCGTCGCGTTCGCGGAACGGCTCGAACGTTCCGAAAAAGCGGACGAAACGCGTTCGCGTTCGGAAGCGGAAGTTCGGGTCTTGATCGACGAGCGGTTGCGCCGCGTCGGTTGGGAGGTCGATTCGCAAAAAATGCGGTATTCGAACGGATTCCGACCGGAAAAAGGGAAGAATCGCGCGATCGCCGAATGGCCGGTCGGAAGCGGGGAAACGTCGGGAACCGCCGATTACGCGCTTTTTATCGGCGAAAAACTTTACGCCGTCGTCGAAGCGAAAGCGGAAACGAAGAATCCCGTCGCCGCGCTCGACGGGCAAGCGAAGGAATACGCCGCGGCGATTCGAGCGGAAGACGACTCCGCGACGCTCGGCGTTTGGGAAAACGCGGGACGCCGTTTCCGCGTTCCGTTCGTTTTCGCGTCGAACGGGCGCCCGTTTTGCGAGCGCCTGCGCGAAAAGTCCGGCGTTTGGTTTCAAGACCTGCGCTCGGAGACCGCCGCGCCGAAACCGTTGCGCGGTTGGATTAGCCCCGACGGTTTGAAAGAGCTGTTTCAACGCGACGTCGCCGCCGCCGACCGTCGCTTAATCGAGACGGAAACCGACGTTTACCGGGATATTTTAAGCGCGTCGTATCCGGCGCAAGCGTTCAACTTGCGTCATTATCAACTCGACGCGATTCGAGCCGCCGAACGCGCCGTTCTCGACGGGAAACGGGCGATTCTTTTGGCGATGGCGACCGGAACCGGCAAAACGCGAACCGTCTTGGGGCTCCTTTACCGCTTTCTGAAAGCGAAACGATTTCGTCGCGTTCTCTTCGTCGTCGACCGCAACGAACTCGCCGACCAAGCGCTCGACGCGTTGAAGGACGTTTGGCCCGAAGACGGGCGTTCGTTCGATTCGATTTATAACGTCGGAGACCTCGACGCCGACGCAAATAAAGACGAAAAGGGGGAAAAGAACGCGAAAAACGTCGTTCCCAAAGAGCGGAATATTTGCGTCGCGACCGTTCAAAGTCTCGTTAAGCGCGTCCTTTACGACTCCGACGAAACGTCGCCCTCCGTCTCCGACTTCGATTTGATCGTCGTCGACGAGGCGCACCGCGGCTATACGCTCGACAAAGAGCGTTCCGAAGACGAACTGGAATACCGAGACCAACGCGACTTCCAAAGCAAGTATCGCGCCGCGATCGACTATTTCGACGCGACCAAAATCGCGCTGACGGCGACGCCCGCGCTTCATACGACGCAAATCTTCGGGACGCCGGTCTTTAAATATTCGTTTCGGCAGGGCGTCGTCGACGGCTTTCTTTGCGATTACGACCCGCCGCATTTGATCGAAACGGAGCTAAGCCGCGAAGGAATCCATTGGCGCAAGGGAGACGTCGCGCGGAAATGCGACAAAGAGACCGACGAAGTTTTCGGCGAAGAGTTGGAAGACGATCTCGATTTTGACGTCGCCGATTTTAACCGTCGCGTCGTCGCCGAGAATTTTAACCGCGAAGTCTTGGAGGAAATCGCGCGAACGCTCGACCCGACCGACAAAGATAAAGGAAAGACGCTAATTTTCGCCGTCGACAACCCGCACGCCGACCGCGTCGTCGCGATTTTGAGGGAAATTTGCGCTAAAAACGGTTGGCCGACCGACGCCGTCGCGAAGATTACAAGCGAAATCGGCGACAAGAAGTTGGTCAAAGAGGCGATTCGCCGCTTCAAGAACGAGGATTACCCGAATATCGTCGTTACCGTCGACTTGCTTTCGACCGGCGTCGACGTGCCGAAAATAACGAAACTCGTTTATCTGCGCCGGATTAAGTCGCGAATTTTGTTCGAGCAAACGATCGGACGGGCGACGCGCCTTTGTTCGATAATCAACAAAGAGCGGTTCGAAATCTTCGACGCGGTCGGCGTGTTCGACGCGCTCGAACCGATCAACTCGATGAAACCGGTCGTCGCGCGCCCCAAAACGACCTTCGCCGACCTCTGCGTCGGGCTCGAAACGTTCGTCGTCGGAACCGAAATCGACGACCAAAAGTTGCGGCGGCAAGTCGAGGAAGTCGTCGCGCGGTTGCGGAGGAAAGCGCGTCGAGCCGACGAAGCCGCGCAAAAGGCGAACGAACGGTTAAAACTCGCGACCGACGGGCGCGACGCGGCGGAGTTCGCGACCGAAATCGCTCGCTTAGCCGTCGAGAACCCGAAAGAAGCGGCGCAAAAACTCCTCGACCTGCGGACTCCCCTCGAAGCGTTCGACGTCGCCGCCAAGCGCGACCGAGCGTTTTATCTTTCGGACGCGCCCGACCGAGTCGTTTCGCATACGCGCGGTTACGGAGCGGACGCTTCGCAACGTCCGGAGGATTATTTGGAGGCGTTTTCGCGCTACGTCGAGGAGAACCGCGCCCGCGTCGAAGCGTTGACGATCGTTTGCGAACGTCCTCGCGAATTGACCGTTAAGGGGTTGAAATCGTTGCGTTTAACGCTCGAAGACGCGGGATTCGTCGAAAGTCGCTTGAACGCGGCGTTCGCCGAAACGCAAGGGCGCGACGCGGCGACGGTCGCGGCGGATATCGTCGGGCTGATTCGGCGTTTCGCGGTCGGGTCGCCGTTGATTTCGCGCGCCGAACGGGTCGACCGAGCGTTCGCGCGGTTGCGAGCGGAACGGTCGTTTAGCGACGAAGAAGAGCGTTGGCTCGGCAAGTTCCGCGATTACCTCGAAACGAACGGCGCGCTGACGCTCGAAACGTTCGACGAGCCGACGTTTAAAAAACAAGGCGGTTCGTTCGCGCGACTCGATAAAATTTTTAACGGTTCCTTAGCGCAAATCGTCGAGCGCTTGGCCGAATACCTATACGACGACGGAGGAAAAGCGGTTTGACGACGCGAGAAATCGTTCAAAAACTTTGGAACCTGTGCAACGTGCTGCGCGACGACGGGATTACGTATCACCAGTACGTTACGGAGCTTACGTACCTTCTTTTCTTGAAAATGGCGAAGGAGACCGGCGAAGAGGACGCGATTCCGGCGCCGTTCCGTTGGGACGCGCTCCGAAACGACGAAGACGGAAATCCGCGCGACGGGCTCGAACTGAAAAAGTTTTACGCGCGCCTTCTCGGCGAATTGAGCGAGAGCGCGACCGGGCTCGTTCGCGAAATTTACGAAGGCGCCGCGTCGAACGTCGACGAGCCGAAGAACCTCAAAAAGCTGATCGATTCGCTCGACGCGCTCGACTGGTACTCCGCCCGCGAAGAGGGGTTGGGGAATCTTTACGAAGGCCTGCTCGAAAAGAACGCGAGCGAGAAGAAGTCCGGCGCCGGGCAATACTTCACGCCGCGCCCGCTTGTCGACGTAATGACGCGCTTGACCGCTCCGCAAGTCGGCGAACGCTGCAACGACCCGGCGTGCGGCACGTTCGGCTTTATGATCGCGGCCGACCGTTTCGTTAGGGAGGCGCGATTATTGCCGTTTGACGCCGGAGGAAGCGGAATTTCAACTGCGTCGAGCGTTTAGCGGCGTCGAGTTGGTGCGCGAAACCCACCGACTCGCGCTGATGAACGCCGCGCTTCACGGCGTCGAGGGGAAAATCGAACGCGGCGACACGCTCTCGAGCGCCGGGAAGCGTTGGGGCGATTTCGACGTCGTTCTCACGAACCCGCCGTTCGGCACGAAAAAGGGCGGCGAGCGCGCGACGCGGGACGACTTCCTTTACCCGACGAGCAACAAACAGCTGAACTTTCTGCAACACATTTACCGCAGTTTGAAAGCGAACGGCAAGGCGCGGGCGGCGGTCGTTCTTCCGGACAACGTTCTTTTCGCGGACGGCGACGGCGAGAAGATTCGCGTCGACCTAATGGAGAAGTGCGACCTTCACACGATCCTTCGCCTCCCGACCGGGATATTTTACGCGCAGGGCGTGAAGACGAACGTTCTTTTCTTCCGACGCGGCGTTTCCGACGCCGGGAACACGAAGCGCGTTCGGTTTTACGATTTGCGGACGAATATGCCGTCGTTCGGCAAGACGCGTCCTTTGGCGGTCGAGGACTTCGCGGCGTTCGAAGCGGGCTTTAACGCGCCGTTGGAAGAGTTTGATCGTCTCGCTTCTCGCGACGAGCGTTGGTCGATTTTTACTCGCGAAGAGATCGCGGCGCGGGGCAACTCGCTCGACTTAGGGCTGATTCGCGACGATTCCGTGTTGGATTACGACGAGCTTCCGGACCCGATCGACTGCGGCGAAGAGTGCGTCGCGCGACTCGAAGAAGCGCTCGACTTAATGAAGGAGGCGTTGGCCGACCTCCGCCGCGCCGTCGGCAACCGTTAGCGGCGCCGTCAGGGCGGTTCCGCGCCGACGTTCGACGTTGTTTTCCCCTGTTTCCCGTTTCCCGTTCCTTTGTTTTCCCTTTGCCCCGCTTTTTCCCGCCGATGACCCCGAAACGCTCGCCCGCCTCGCCGTCCGAACCGTCCCCGACGCCGCTCTTCGACTTCGCCGCCGACTCTCCGGCGTCGACGCCGCCCTCCGCGCCGACGCAAGCGCCAAAGCGGGGCCGCCGCGCAAAAGCGACGCAAGAAACGGAGTCTCCGCAAGCGCCGAAGCGGGGCCGCCGTCCGAAAGCGACGCAAGAAACGGAGTCTCCGCAAGCGCCGAAGCGGGGCCGCCGTCCGA
>JAGBDD010000249.1 GCA_017937685.1 Thermoguttaceae bacterium
CAAGGCGCGGGTCGTCTTGGCGGTGAAAGAGACGGTGAAAAGGGGCGAGCTGGCGGTCGTCGCGCTGACGGTTAAGCCGGTCGGTCGGGTCGCGAACGTTTCGATTCGTTGGTCGTGTTGGCCGGCGAGTATTTGGCCGGGGCAAGGCGCGGGACTTTGGAGCGTCGTCGCTCAAAAGATACGCACGGGTAGTTGGCGGGCCACGATGACAATACGTTATTTTAAACCGCGAAATTGGATTTACGGCGAGGAAATAGCGTCCGATTCGTCGGGGAGCCGGAAGATGGTCGCGGAGTTTTCCGAGGAAACGGAGGCGGAAGCGCAGGACTTGGCGCGTTTGACGAATACGGTTCTGTCGCAAATGACGGCGACCGGTTCGCGCGGATTTTGAGCGTCGAGCGGGCAATTGCGCGCGGTCGGCGAAAACAAACTTGAATTTAGAAAGAGGAAAATTTATGGGCTGTTTGTTTAGGATGTTTGTCGAACTCTGGAGTATTGTTTTTTTCCTTTTGGCCGTCGGCGGTCCGATCTTGGGAACGGTGATTTTTGGCGTTGCTATTCTTAATGCAAGCTACGAGGGTTTATTGGCGCCGGTTCTTTCGTTTGTCGGGATCGTTCTTAGTTTCGCGCTCGGCTATTTTGGGCTTAAGCTGTTGCCTGGAACGCTTTACATAAAGCATCGACGCTTGGCGCAAGAATTTGCGACGGCTTACCAAACGGCGCTGGAGACGAAACCGACTCGGTTCGACGACTTGCCGGTAATGCCGCTTTGGACGCCTTATTACGAGTCGTGGTCGGGAATTAACGGTTATCGAACGCGGTTCAACGCCAAGGCGTTCGAACCGGTCGATATCGACGCGTTTCTCGACGCGTTTATCGCCGAGTTTAGCGAAACGACGCGCGGCGAAGTCGCGACGATGCGGGCGGGCGACTGTCGCGACGCCGACGCGTTGTTGGGCCCGCAGGGAGCGACGGCGAAACAAGCGCTGTGCGTGAAGGCGACGAAAACAAAGGGCGAATTGGCGATCGTCGCGGTTGAGATTGCGGAAGCGATGGAAACGTGGCAAGAGGACGAATACGGAAACAAACGTTGCGTTTTTGACTTGAACGTCGACGAAACCGGCGCGAAGGGGAAAAAATGCGTTCTCATCACCGTCGCGACTTCGTTTTGGCCGAAAAGCGCTTGGCCCGGGGAACACGCGGGCGTTTTGGGCTTGGCGATGCCCGGTACCGTAAGCGCCAATACTTACGAACGTTCGAAGGAATTGTGGTTTTTTAAACCGAAATCTTGGCTTACCAAGGAGACGTCGTCGCACGAAAAGCTCGGCGTTCCCGATTTCGAAGAAAAGACGGGCGAGCTTGCGGAGACTTTGACGCGGACGGCGGACGGCGTGTTGAAGCGATTGACGGAAAATTTGCGCGCGCTCGGCGAAGACGCCGCGTAAAGTAAAGGAACGGAGAACGGAGGCGATTATCGAACGCGTCGAGGGCGCTTGGCCCGTGGGAAACGGCGTTTGGATTATTCGCGTCGTCCGGAGAATTCGGCTCGTCGGGCGGCGCGGACGGAGAACGCTTGGACGGCGGGCGCGCCGCGTTCGCGCGTTCGTCGCGATTTACGTCGCGGAAATTTTTGCGCTTTTTATTACCGGAAAGAAAGAAAAAGAAGAGGAGAAGGAAATGGCTTACGGACCGACCTTCGACGATAGAAGACGTTCGACGGAAAGCCTCGACGTGTCGCGCTCGTTCGACGCGGGGGACGCGGGAAAAAATAAGAACGAGATCGATTTGTCGAAGGAACATTTGCCGCCCGCGCCGAACGACGTCGGAAAACCGGGAGGCGGCGACTTGTCGAACGCGTCGTTTAACTCCAACGCTCGCCAAGAGTTCTTGCAAGAGCAAAACCAAACGAAGTCGCAACAAATGGCCGAAATCGACCGCGCCCGCGTGTCGCAGGAAACCGAATTGGCGCAACGGCAAGAACCGACGCCCGGCGCGTAACGGCTTCGAAACGTCGCGAACGGAAAACGGAGGAAGAACGAAAGGAAAAGGAAAATGAGCGATCGACTAACCGACGCGTTGCTCGACTTGGCGCCCGGCGAACCGTTGACCGTCGGGCAAGCGTTCGAAGGGATTTGTGTTTTCGGGGGGACCGGTTCCGGGAAAACGTCCGGTTCCGGGCGCGCGCTCGCGACGGCGATGCTGAAACGCGGTTGGGGCGGCCTCGTCTTGACCGCGAAACCGGACGAACGCGAACTTTGGGAGCGGTACGCCGCCGAAACCGGACGGAGCGCCGACGTTCGCGTCGTCGAAGCCGGAGGAGACGCGACGCTTAATATGCTCGAGTACGAACATAAGCGCAACGGACGGGAAGCGTCGTTTATCGAGGAAATCGCGAACGTCCTTAATAGCGCGATAACCGCCGGTTCGCCGCAAAACGCTAAAGGCTCGACCGATCCGTTTTGGGATTTTTCGACGCGACAGCTCCTCGTCAACGCGCTCGACCTCCTCGCGCTCTCCGGAGAACCGCTCGACTTGTTCGAAACGACGCGGATTATTCGAACGGCGCCGCTCGACCGAAAAGGCGCCGACGACGCGGAAGCGTACGCGCAAGCCGAAACCGAAGCCGAACTCGACGCTTGGAGAAAACGAAGCGGCGCGACGAACCCGACCGCTTTCGAACGGTATTTGCGTCTCGCTTACCGGCGATGGTCGAACGACCCGGAAATCGTCGCGAAAGCCGGGCCCCTCTCCGACGAACGGAAAGACGACCTGCTCGAAACGCGGAATTATTGGTTTTCCGACTTCGTTAACTTCGACCCGAAAACGCGCTCGAACGTCTTGTGCGTGTTAACGTCGAAAACGTCCGGGTTGGCGCGCTCGCCGTTTCGGCGCTTGTTCTCGTCGGAAACGACGGTAACGCCGGAGGATACGTTCGCCGAAAAGAACCCGAAAATCTTGATTCTCGACCTGCCGTATAAGAAGTTCGGCGAAACCGGCCGCTTCGCGCAACTCCTTTTTAAGCGAGTTTGGCAGCGCGCCGTCGAAAAACGCGGGAACGTCGGGGGGCCGGTTTTCCTTTGGGCCGACGAAGCGCAATATTTCGCGACGAAAGAGGACGCGCTCTTCCAACAGACGGCGCGTTCGTCCCGAGCGGCGACCGTTTACCTCTCGCAGTCGGTTCCGAATTACCGCGTCGCGCTCGGGGAATCCGGCGACTCGACGAACGCGACCGACGCGCTTCTCGGGAATTTTCAAACGATAATCTTTCACTCGAACGGTTGTCCCGGGACGAACGAATACGGGCAACGACTTTTCGGCGAAGAAATGCGAACGACGACGAGCGCGTCGCAGGGCGCGGCCGGTCTCGGCGTTTCGACGTCGGCGAACTATTTCCCGGTCTTGCCGGCGAATCTGTTCGCGCGTTTGAAGAAGGGCGGCGTCGCGAACGGGCTGCAAGTCGAAGCGTACGTTTTCCAAGCCGGGCGTTCTTGGGGGACGAACGGCGGCAAAAACTGGCTCAAAACCGTTTTTTTACAAAGCGGAGCGACGAACGGAAGCGGGCGAGACGCGTCGCCTCCTCCGCTTCCGTCGAAACGCCGTTTTTCGTTTATGTAAACGGGTAGGGTGAAATAGGGTAAAATAGGGTAAAATGGGGCAAAACGAACGGCGGACGCGCGTCGGGCCAAGGCGCGATTTTTAAGCGTTCGTCGTTTTTCAAAAGGAGGGAAGTCGCTTGGCTAAATCGGAAAAATTGTGGGAACGCGGCGGCGCGCCGTTCGCTTCGTTTTTAAGAAAGCGCGTTCGCTTAGCGTTTTTCGCGTCGTGCGTTTTGCTTATCGCGAGCGCTTGCGTCGGTTGCGGCGGGGCGTCGCAGGTTGCTTGGAAGGCTTTGGGGGACGGTTCCGGCGTCGTCGTTACGGGAGCGAGGGACGCGTCGATTGAGACGCTCGTTATTCCAGCGCGGATTGGCGGGGCGCCGGTCGTTGGAATCGACGGCGGGGCGTTTAACGAATACGCCAATTTGAAAGAAGTCGCGTTGCCCGCGGGATTGCAAACGATCGGGAGCGGCGCGTTTAGCGATTGTCGATCGTTGGAGAAAGTCGCGTTGCCCGAGGGATTGCAAACGATTGAGATGTATGCGTTTTCGAATTGTTCCAACCTGCAAGAAGTCGCGTTTCCCGAGGGCTTGCAAACGATCGGCGAATACGCGTTTAACAGTTGTCTAGCGTTGGAAAAAGTCTCGTTGCCCGCGGGATTGCAAACGATCGATTATAACGCGTTTGCGGATTGTTCCAATCTGAAAGAAGTCTCGTTGCCCGCGGGATTGCAAACGATCGGTTTCGGAGCGTTTAACGGTTGTGAAGCGTTGGAGCAGGTCGCGTTTCCCGAGGGATTGCAAACGATCGAAACGCACGCGTTTGAGAATTGTTCCAAGCTGCAAGAAGTCGCGTTGCCCGCGGGATTGCAAACGATCGGTAGCGGAGCGTTTTTCGGTTGTCAATCGTTGGAGAAAGTCGCGTTGCCCGAGGGCTTGCAAACGATCGACCATTTCGCGTTTAGCGGTTGTGAAGCGTTGGAAGAAATTTTGATTCCGGACGGCGTAACGTATATTGCCTCCGGCGCGTTCGACGATTCGATACGTTTGCGCGGAACTCCCGGGTCTTACGCGGAGAAGTACGCTAACGAAAACGATTACGAGTTCGAAGCGCTATCTGACGACGGCGAAGTTTTGGAGGACGGCGTCGATTCCGCCGCCGACTTGCCGACTTCCCGCCAAACGGACGACGACGAGCGCGTCGCAGGGCGCGTCCGGTCTCGGCGTTTCGACGTCGGCGAACTATTTCCCGGTCTTGCCGGCGAATCTGTTCGCGCGTTTGAAGAAGGGCGGCGTCGCGAACGGGCTGCAAGTCGAAGCGTACGTTTTTCAAGCCGGGCGTTCTTGGGGGACGAACGGCGGCAAAAACTGGCTCAAAACCGTTTTTTTACAAAGCGGAGCGACGAACGGTCGCGGGCGAGACGCGTCGCCTTCTCCGCCTCCGCTTCCGCCGAAACGCCGTTTTTCGTTTATGTAAACGGGTAGGGTGAAATAGGGTAAAATAGGGTAAAACGAACGGCGGGCGCGCGTCGGGCCAAGGCGCGATTTTTAAGCGTTCGTCGTTTTTCAAAAGGAGGGAAGTCGCTTGGCTAAATCGGAAAAATTGTGGGAACGCGGCAGCGCGCCGTTCGCTTCGTTTTTAAGAAAGCGCGTTCGCTTAACGTTTTTCGCGTCGTGCGTTTTACTTATCGCGAGCGCTTGCGTCGGTTGCGGCGGGGCGTCGCAAATTGCTTGGAAGGCTTTGGAGGACGGTTCCGGCGTCGTCGTTACGGGAGCGAAGGACGAATATATTGAGACGCTCGTTATTCCCGCGCAAATTGGCGGGGCGCCGGTCGTTGGAATCGACGACGACGCGTTTTACGAATACTCCAACTTGAAAGAAGTCGCGTTGCCCGAGGGGGTGCGAACGATTGGCCGGGGCGCGTTTAGAGATTGTCGAGCGTTGCAGAAAGTCGCGTTGCCCGAGGGGTTGCAAACGATCGCTAGGGAGGCGTTTGCGAATTGTTACAGCCTGAAAGAAGTCGCGTTGCCCAAGGGGTTGCAAAGGATCGGCGACGGCGCGTTTAGCGATTGTAAAGCGTTGGAGCGGATCGCGTTTTCCGAGGGATTGCAAACGATCGGCGGCAGAGCGTTTAGCGATTGTCAAGCGTTGAAGCGGGTCGCGTTGCCCGAGGGCTTGCAAACGCTCGACGTCGGAGCGTTTAGCGGTTGTCTAGCGTTGGAACAGGTCGCGTTTCCCGAGGGATTGCAAACGATCGGCGGCGAAGCGTTTAACCATTGTGAAGCGTTGGAGCGGGTCGCGTTGCCCGAGGGGCTAAAAACGATCAAACGCAGAACGTTTCAAGCTTGTTTTAACTTGACGGAAGTTTCGTTGCCCAAGAGTTTGCAAACGATCGGTTACGACGCGTTTGGACTTTGTAGCGCGTTGGAAGAAATCTCGATTCCGGACGGCGTAACGCATATCGACGACCGCGCGTTTGACGATACGATACGTTTGCGCGGAACTCCCGGGTCTTACGCGGAGAAGTACGCTAACGAAAACGATTACGAGTTCGAAGCGCTATCTGACGACGGCGAAGTTTTGGAGGACGGCGTCGATTCCGCCGCCGACTTGCCGGGCTCCCGCCAAACGGACGCCGACGAAGTTTTGGCGGACGACGCCGACGATGCGTCCGCGATTACTTGGGGGGCTTTGGCGGACGGTTCCGGCGTCGTCGTTACGGGAGCGAAGGACGAAGATATCGAGACGCTCGTTATTCCGGCGCGGATTGGCGGGTCGCCGGTCGTCGGAATTGCCGCCGGGGCGTTTTACGAATACTCCAATTTGAAAGAAGTCGCGTTGCCCGAGGGCTTGCAAACGATCGGCGGCAGAGCGTTTAGCGGTTGTCATGCGTTGGAGAAAATCGCGTTGCCCAAGGGATTGAAAACGATCGGCTCCGAAGCGTTTGCGAAGTGTTCCAAGCTGCAAGAAGTCGCGTTTCCCGAGGGTTTGCAAACGATCGGCTCCGAAGCGTTTGCGAAGTGTTCCAAGCTGCAAGAAGTCGCGTTTCCCGAGGGATTGCAAACGATCGGCGTCAAAGCGTTTAGCGGTTGTCAAGCGTTGGAGCGGGTCGCGTTGCTCGAGGGTTTGCAAACGATCGGCGGCGGAGCGTTTAGCGGTTGTCAAGCGTTGGAGCGGGTCGCGTTTCCCGAGGGTTTGCAAACGATCTATGGGGAAGCGTTTGCGGGGTGCGTCAGTCTGAAAGAAATCGCGTTGCCCGAGGGTTTGCAAACGATCGGCTCCGAAGCGTTTGCCGATTGTGAAGCGTTGGAAGAAATCTTGATTCCGGACGGCGTAACGCATATCGACGACCGCGCGTTTGACGATACGATACGTTTGCGCGGTACTCCCGGGTCTTACGCGGAGAAGTACGCTAACGAAAACGATTACGAGTTCGAAGCGCGAGCGGACGCCGACGAAGCGTCGGAGGGGGCCGCCGATTCCGCCGCCGACTTGCCGACCTCCCGCCAAACGGACGCCGACGAAGCGTCCGCGTTTACTTGGAAGGCTTTGGAGGACGGTTCCGGCGTCGTCGTTACTGGAGCGAAGGACAAAGATGTCGAGACGCTCGTTATTCCCGCGCAAATCGACGGGGCGCCGGTCGTCGGAATTGCCGCCGGGGCGTTTTACAAATGCTCCAACCTGAAAGAAATCGCGTTGCCCGAGGGGATGCAAAGTCTTGGCGGTTCCGCGTTTTTCTTTTGTGAAGCGTTGGAGAAAATTTCGTTGCCCGAGGGCCTGAAAACGATCGAAGGCGAGACGTTTCAATTTTGCTCTAACTTGACGGAAGTTTCGTTTCCCGAGGGGTTGCAAACGATCGGCGATAAAGCGTTTAGCGGTTGTCATGCGTTGGAGAAAATCGCGTTGCCCAAGGGATTGCAAACGATCGGCTCCGAAGCGTTTGCGAAGTGTTCCAAGCTGCAAGAAGTCGCGTTTCCCGAGGGATTACAAACGATCGGCGTCAAAGCGTTTAGCGGTTGTCAAGCGTTGGAGCGGGTCGCGTTGCTCGAGGGTTTGCAAACAATCGGCGGCGGAGCGTTTAGCGGTTGTCAAGCGTTGGGGCGGGTCGCGTTCCCCGAGGGTTTGCAAACGATCGAAGGGGAAGCGTTTGCGGGGTGTTTCAACCTGAAAGAAATCGCGTTTCCCGAGGGATTGCAAACGATCGGCGGCAAAGCGTTTAGCGGTTGTCAAGCGTTGAAGAAGGTCGCGTTGCCCGAGGGTTTGCAAACCCTCGGCGGCGGAGCGTTTGTCAATTGTCGTGCGTTGGAGCGGGTCGCGTTTCCCGAGGGATTGCAAACGATCGGCGATTTCGCGTTTTCCTTTTGTTATGCGTTGGAGAAAGTCGCGTTGCCCGAGGGGCTGAAAACGATCGAAGACGGAACGTTTCAATGTTGTTTAAACTTGACGGAAGTTTCGTTGCCCGAGAGTTTGCAAACGATCGGCGCCGACGCGTTTAACGATTGTGAAGCGTTGGAGAAAATTTCGTTGCCCGAGGGGCTGAAAACGATCGAAGACAGGACGTTTCAATCTTGTTTTAACTTGACGGAAGTTTCGTTGCCCGAGAGTTTGCAAACGATCGGCTCCGAAGCGTTTGCCGATTGTGAAGAGTTGGAAGAAATCTTGATTCCGGACGGCGTAACGCATATCGCCGCCGACGCGTTTAACGATTCGATACGTTTGCGCGGAACTCCCGGGTCTTACGCGGAGAAATACGCTAACGAAAACGATTGCGAGTTCGAAGCGCGAGCGGACGACGAAGCGTCGGAGGACGGCGACGAAGCGTCGGCGATCACTTGGAAGCTGTCGAAGGACGGTTCCGGCGTCGTCGTTACGGGAGCGAAGGACGCGTCTATCGAGACGCTCGTTATTCCCGCGCAAATCGACGGTTTGCCGGTCGTCGGGTTGAAGACGTCGGCGTTTAAAAATTGTTCCAACTTGAAAGAAGTTTCGTTGCCCGAGGGGCTGAAAACGATAAGCTGGATGGCGTTTTATCAATGCGAAGCGTTGGAGAAGATCGCGTTTCCCAAGGGGCTCGAAAGTATCGGCGCGAGCGCGTTTCATGAATGTAAAGCGTTGGAGGAAATCTTGTTGCCCGAGGGGGTGAAAAGTATCGGCTCGAGCGCGTTTGCCAAATGCGCCAACTTAAAAAAAGTTGTGTTGCCCAAAGGTTTGCAAGAGATCGGCTCATTGGCGTTTTACGAATGCCCGGCGTTGGAAGAAGTCTGGATTCCCGAGAGCGTAAAGGAAATTGGCGAACACGCGTTTTCCGGCGGCTTCACGCTGAAGGAGACGCGTTTATACGGCGCCCCCGGTTCGCGCGCGGAGACATACGCTCGCGAAAATAAACACAAGTTTAACGTTTTCAATTTCAAACCGCGTTAACGAGCGCGGCGACCGGGCCGCTTAGCGAAGCAAAACGACGTTAAGTGACGAATCGTCCCGGGGTGCGATGAATAGACGCGGAGCGAAGACCTTTCCGCGTCTTTTTTAGCGTTGCGTTTGCGTCGCGGCGTCGACGGTCGAATAGCGGAGCCAAACGAAGCGCGGGCGGTACTCGGCGGGGCGGCGCGGAAGCGTTCCTAAGCGGTTGACGTTGTACGAAACGAGGATTTTTTCGCCGTCGCCGAACGCCGGGTGCGCTTTCGCGTTGTAACAGCGGACGCCGCGTTCGAACTCTTGCGGAACGGTTGAACGGTAAAAAACGGTCTCCGGCCCGAGCGGCCCCCAAGGCGTTTCGCCGACTCGGAACGCGATTTCGTTCCCGATGACGCCCGGCGTGTAAACGAGCAAATAACGGCCCGCGTTCGCGCCGGTCGGGATTTTTGAAACGGAAAACTCCGTCGAAACCCGTTCGACCAGCCCCGCTTCCGGACGCGCCGCGTCCGCGACGTTCGGCGACCAACCGCGACCGTCGAAATAACGCCAAGTCGAAAAATCGCCGAAACTTGCCCGAGGCGCCCGAGCGACGACGAGGTCTTTGCGACTCCCGACGTCGAAACGGTCGAGATAGCCGAAGACGTAAAGGAAACCGTCCTCCGCGTCGTCGCAAATCGCCGCGCCGAAAACGACTTGCGCCGTTTTCGTTCGGAATGAAAGGGGCGCCGTTTCGTCGATTAGAACGTCGTTAAAATCGGGAGAACCGTTCGCGTCGAGCCCGAGCGAAACCGCGTCGATCCGTTCCGGCTTCCAACCGGCGCCGACGAGGATCGCCGAAAGCCAAACGCGACCGCGCCAAGCGACGCCGTCTTGGAGCCAACGGTCGACGCCGAGCGGATTATGCGGCGCGAGTCGTTCCGGTTTTTCTTGTTTATTTGGGCTGTCCTGGCTGTTTTGGCTGTTTGGAACGAGGGCTTTTGTCGGCGCAAATTCTTTATTCTCCGTCTTTCGTCGCCAAAAGAAGTCGATTTCGGTCGATTCCGGCGCGCTTCCGTTCAAAACGGCGAACGAATGATTCGACATTTTGATTTCGTCGAAGTCGCGTCCGTCGTTTTTCGTCGAACCGCCGAACGTGTCGCTGAAAATAAAGAGCGTTCCGCGCGGCGCCGCGTCGGCGAGGTTGGGGGAAATCGGCGAACTTACGTCGGGTTTAACGGCGGAGTCGGAGGGCGTCGAGGATTTTGCGTCGAGTTTAACGGCGTTTTCGGCGGCGTCGCGACCGAGTTCGACCGAGTAAATCCCGTCGGCGGCGAGCCAACCGTCGCGGCGTTCGAAGAGCGCGTCCCATTCCGGCGCCTCCTCCTGCGCGAAAACGGCGGAACGGGGCAAGTCGGCGAAGTCGCGCAAGACAGGCGTTTGCGGGAAAATGGGGAGGGAAGCGAAATCGAGCGATCCGGTAAGGAAAAGCGGCGCGAAAAGAAAGGCGGCGCGTTTCGAGAAACGACGCGGAACAAGCGAGGAAACGTTCATTGTTTTAGAAAGCGTTAATAAAATAACGTCGCGTGAACGATTAAAATTTGATTGCGGGAATCAAGTGAAAATCGAACGCGCGACGTTAACGATTAGTTGTTGGCGTTTACTGCCGTTGAAGCGAAATTCGACGCGGAACCGCTTACCGCAAACGCGGTTGAACGACCGCCTCTTTAGGACGCGCCTCGCAAACGAACACTTTCAACGAGCGTTCCGGGAGCAGAAGCGCGCCGCGAACGAACGGGGCCGGGCCGTCGGCGTTCGGGTAAACGTCGAGCGGGGACGGAGCGGCGGTGTCGACGAACGCGCGCCATTCGAAATCGGGGTGCGTCGCAACCGCCGGGAAATAAAAGGTTTGCGGATAAGCCGACGCGTTGAACATCGCTAAAATGTGATAACGCGACTCCGGCGCCGCCTCCGCGATCAGGTTGAACGGAACGCCGGTTTCGACCGTCGCGGCCCAACGGCGCGCCTCGGCGTCGACCGCCGGGTCGTTCGCGACGTCGAGCGCCGAAACGAGACAGGTCATCGTCGGCGGTTGCGCGGCTTCCCAATCGACGGCGCCGCCTCGCGGGTCGAACCAAGAGACGTCCGGAAGTTCGCCGGGCGTTTGCGGACGGCCGGTGAAAAAGTCGCGACGGCGCAAGGTCGCCTCTTGACGGCGGAAGCGAATCAGCGCGGCGCAGAAGCGGCGCAAATCCTCGTTTTCTTCGATTCGGGCCCAGTCGAGCCAAGAAATCGGCGAGTCCTGGCAGTAGGCGTTGTTGTTTCCTTGTTGCGTGCGGCGCGCTTCGTCCCCGGCGACGAGCATCGGAACGCCTTGGCTTAACATTAGCGTCGTCAGGAAGTTGCGAACTTGCCGCCCGCGAAGCTCGTTAACGCGCGGATTCGTCGTTTCGCCCTCGACGCCGAAGTTGTAGCTGACGTTGTTGTTTTCGCCGTCGCGGTTTTCTTCGCCGTTCGCGTAGTTGTGCTTGCCGTTGTACGAAACGAGGTCGTTCAGCGTGAAGCCGTCGTGCGCGGTAACGAAGTTAACGCTGCTGTTCGGCGCGCGTCCGCTCTTTTGGTAAAGGTCGCTCGAGCCGGAAAAACGGGTCGCGAAGGCGCCGAGCGCCCAATCGTCGCCGCGCCAAAATCGGCGGACGTCGTCGCGGAAGCGTCCGTTCCACTCGGCCCAACGTTGGGCGTGCGAGCCGAATTCGCCGACTTGATAAGCGCCCGCCGCGTCCCAAGCCTCCGCGATGATTTTCGTTCCGGCGAGACAGGGGTCTTCGGCGATCGTCTCCAAAATCGGCGGGTTCCCGACGAGGCGACCGAAGCGGTCGCGGCTCAAAATCGACGCTAAGTCGAACCGGAAACCGTCGATATGATAGTTGTACACCCAAGAGCGGAGGCAGTTGAAAATCAAATCGCGCGTCCAAGGGTGGTTGCCGTTGACGGTGTTTCCGCAGCCGCTGTAATTGAGGTAGTAACCCTCTTCGTTGAGGAGGTAATAGTTTCGGTTTTCGAAACCTTTGAACGAAAACGTTTCGCCGCGTTCGTTTCCCTCGGCGGTGTGGTTGAAGACGACGTCGAGGAAAACTTCGATCCCGGCGCGGTGAAATTCGCGAACCGTTTCCTTAAATTCGCGAACTTGGGCGCCCGGCTCGTCGCTCCAAGCGTATCCGCGGTGCGGCGCGAAGAAGGCGATCGGGTCGTATCCCCAATAATTGCGGCGTTCGGTCGGCTCGCCGTTCGGATTGTTGCGCGGGAACTCGTGAATCGGCATCAACTCGACCGCGGTAACGCCGAGCGATTTCAAGTAAGGGATTTTTTCGATTAGCCCGAGGAACGTGCCCGGCTTCGAAACGCCGCTCGTTTCCGATTGCGTGAAACCGCGGACGTGCAGCTCGTAAATCACTTCGTCGGCAAGGTCGCGACGGATGCGCGGCGCGTCTTCCCAATCGAAATAATCGTCGACGACGACGCACTTCGGCGGGCGCGCCGGGTCGTTTTTATCGTCTTTCGGGAGAAAATCGCCGGCGAGCGCCTTGGCGTAAGGGTCGATCAAGCGCGCCCGACCGTCGAAAAGGAGACCGCGTTTCGGGTCGTAAGGGCCGTCGACTTGGAAGTGATAAAGCGCGCCCGCGCCGAGGCCGGGGACGAAAACGTTCCAAACGTCGCCCCAACGGTTGCGGTCGGGGTCGAACGGAACGACGAGGGACGGTTCGCGGTCGTTCGGGGAATCGTAAAGGAGGAGACGGGCGCCGGTCGCCGAGCGGCTGACGAAGGAAAAAACGACGCCGTCGTCGCGGAGCGTCGCTCCGTAAGGCGTCGCGAAACGAGCGTCGGCGGTCGCGCGGTAAATCATCGGGAAAACTCCTTGAAGGCGGGTGAGCGGAAACGGGCGGCGGTCGAGCTAATCGAACGAAAAAACGAATCGAACGAAAGGCGAGCGCGCCGGGCTTCGAGCGGGCGACGGTTCGGTAAAATTGGAAAAAACGGGAAAATCCGCCGTCGCGAACGCGGAAGACGTCGAATTTCGCGACGAGCGAAAACGCGCCGCTTGTTTCTTGACGCGTCCGGCGCTAAAATAACAAACGAGGCGGCGTTCGCGCCGATACGCGACCTACTTCGATTCGCGAATTGTACTTTTCATCGACCCGGCGTTTAATAATCTTGAAATTTTACCGAATTTTCGGTTTATTTTGCCGAAGCGTCGCGTCGGAACGGACGGCGAAAACGGCGGCGCGCGGCGAGTCGACGTTATCCGACGGCGAACGTTTTGTCGTTATTAATATATAACGGCGAATTTCAACGGCGAATTTCGCCAAGCCGACGTTGAAATTGGAAGCTCCGACGCGTCGCGGCGAAAAATAGAAAAAATAAGCGGAACGGTCAAGACAGAAAAAATAAAGAAAATGAAGAGGGAATGGGGAAAACGACGATGAAAACGGATAAAACGGAGCGAGCGAACGCGCCGACGAGCGACAAAAAGCGGTTTCCGGCGGCGGAAGCGGCGACGTCGGTCGTTGTTTTTCTTGCGCTTTGGTTCTTTTGGGGCGTTCGATACGGCGATTTTCTTTTCGCGGTTCAGGAAAACTCTCTTTTCTTGTTCCGTCGGGATTTTTTCGCGAATTGGCAAGAGGCTCCGGCCGGTCTCCTTTTTTATATAACGGCGTTTTTCATCCAGTTTTGCTATTTTCCGCTTCTTGGCGGGGCGATTTTCGCGGCGTTTGGGACGATTTTGCAGATTTTAACGGCGAAGGCGGTCGGTTTGCGCGGCGTCGGGTACGCGTTTTCGCTGATTCCAACCTGCTTGCTGGCGATTTCCGCGACTTGGAACGGGTATTGCGTTTATATTCCGTTCAATAATTCGCTGATTTTTTCCGGTTATTTGGGCGCTTCGTTGGCGTTGGTCGCTCTTTTAGCGTTTCGGCGAATCGCGTCGCCGCGTCGGCGGACGTTGTTCGCGTTCGCCGTCGTCGCGTTGGGGTATCCGGGATTCGGAGCTTGGGCGCCGTTCGCCGGTTTGCTTTGCGCGCTCGACGAGCTGGAGCGTTGGAAAGCGCCGATTTTGCCGAAAAAACGGGAAAACAGAGAAACGCCCGCGACGCCGACCGCCGCCGAAATCGACGCGGAACGCTCGGCGCGGCGTTTGCGAATCGTCGCGTTATTCCTTGGAACGGCGATTATTCCGTTAGCGTTCTATTTCTGTTATTTTAAACCGGTGTTGAAATTGCAAAACGTTTTTCTTCAAGGGGTGATCGAGGACGTTCGGTACGACAAAAAAGGGATTATCGGCGCGTTTGTTTACGGCGCCGCCGCGTCGACCGTCCTCTTTTACCCGTTGGCGCGTTGGGCGACGCTTTGGGGCGAATATCGGCGCCGACGAACGCTAAAGACGGTTAAGGCGGCGAAAACTGCGCAAAAACGGAACGGTTCGATCGAAAATAACGGTTGCGACGACCGCGAGGCCGAGCGCAAAGAAAGAAACGCGCAAGTTAGACTTCTCGCGTCGACGGCCCTGTTGATCGGCTTGGCGACCGTCGCGGTTTCTTATCGAACGGCGAACTTTTTTGCGATTTTGGCGGCGGCTCGCGCGACGGTCGACGGCGATTGGGCGCGCGTTCTAGAAGTCGAGTCGCGACTTGCGAGACCGAACGAAGAGGCCGTCGCGTTCCGTAATTTGGCGCTTTTCGAAACCGGCGCCTTGGCCGAAAAAGCGTTTGAACGCCCGGTCGCCGGGGTCGCGACTTACGACGTAACGCAAGCCGATTTCGACGCGATGCGCAGCGGGAATTTTATCGCGAAAATTAAATATAAACTTTTTTACTGGAAATTGTCGACGGAACTCTTTGCGTCGCGAACGCTGAGCGAGCTGATGTTCGCGCATTACGGTATGACGAACACCGGCGCCCGGGTCGCGACCGACAATTTTGTCGCCTGCGAAGGACGTTCCGTTTCCTTTTATAAAACGTTGGCGATTTGCGCGATCGTCAACGGCGAAGACAAGATTGCGCGGCGTTATTTGAACGAGTTGGCGGAGACGCTTTATTATCGCGATTGGGCGAAGGCGCGGCTGGCGTTTCTCGACGCGCCGGAGTTTCGCGACGACTTGCGTTATTTCGGGAACGACGCGGAGTATTTGGCGGCGGCGAAAGAGCGTTTCGAAGCGGCGCCGCTTCGAGCGTCGAGTCTTGCGGAGGCCGCCGAGCGTTGGAACGTCGCGCCGGAGGCGGTCGCCGTCGTCGCCGAAAAAGTCAAAAAATCGCGGCGTTTGCGTCCGCGTAAAAACGAGGCGACGTTGAGCGAGTATCCGAATTTGACCTTTTTGCTCGGCGTTTTTAAAGACGAGTTCGACGACGCCGCGCCGGAAATGCAGGAGGCGATGCTCGTCGCCGCGCTTTTCCAAAAAGACGGCGAATTTTTCCTGAAACACGTCGAAAAATATCTCGCGTCGCGACCGAACGGCAAGGCTCCGAAAGCGATCGAAGAGGGGTACGCCGCTTGGCGTTTGTCGAAATTTGGCGACGATTGGGCGACCGCCGAGGGGTGCAAATACCAATTTTCGCCGCTGACGACGGAGGGGCTGAACGAGTTTGCCGCGTTTCTTGAGGTGGTGAAAACGCCTTCGGCGACGGAAGCGCAAGTGGCGATTCGCGAACATTGCGCCGGTTTTTATTGGGGGTATCTCGCCGACGATTCGGTTTTTGCCAGATGAAATTAACGGTAAAATAGCGAAGACGGCGAAGATTGGAAAGTTGAACCGGCTTTGAGGAATAAAAAGCGGGGATTGAAATATGAAAGATACGCAAGATAGCAAAAATGCGGAAACCGGAACTTCGGAGCGAACGACGAGCGCCGTCGCGGAAAACGGCGGAGGGAGCCGCGAGGCGGGAAAGGGGACGCGCCGTCGAACCGCGATTCTCGTCGCGGCGATTCTAGCCGCCGTCGCGTTGGGCGTCGGACGTTGGGCGTCGGGAACGCCGAGTCTGCCGAAAACCTTCGACGACGCCGGCAAACTTCCTGCAATTTACCCGGATTATATTGGGACGACTTTGCCGCCGAATATCGCGCCCCTGAATTTTCGCGTCGAAGAGGAAGGCGAACGTTATTTAACGAGCGTTTATTCGAAAAGCGGAGCGAAAATCGTTGTAGAAGGGCAAAACGCGCAATTTCCGCTCAAAAAATGGCGCGATCTTTTGGAAGCGAATATCGGCGAAACGCTCGTTTTTGATGTTTACGTTCAAAAAGACGGTAAATGGCTGCGCTTTCAAAGCGTCGAAAATACGATCGCGCCCGACCGCGTCGACCCGTATCTCGCGTATCGACTGATCGAGCCCGGGTACGAGTTCGGACATCGAATTTCGTTGAGACAGCGGAATATTGAAACGTTTGAGGAAAACGATTTCTTTAATAACCGCGCGCACGCCGTTTCCCCCTGCGTAAATTGTCATTCTTTTCAAGATCGGAAAACGGATCGATTTTTGTTTCACTATCGTCGCCTTAACGAGCCGGGCAAAGGGGGAACGATCGTCGTCGAGGACGGCAAAGCGCGGAAGGTCGCGGCGAAATTGGAGGAAGCCGGGATTTCGTGTTCGTATCCGGCGTGGCGTCCGACCGGCGATCTTGTCGCTTTTTCGGCGAACCAAACGCGTCAAATTTTTCATTTAACGTCGACGCAAAAAATCGAAGTTTTCGACTTAATGTCGGATTTAACGATTTACGACGCGAAAAAGAACGAGTTGCGACGATTAACCGCGACAAACGACGTTTTCGAAACGTTCCCGAGCTGGAGTCCGGACGGTTCCGCCCTTTACTACTGCTCGGCCAAATTAGAGCCGAAAGCGGCGGAGAGCGACGTGAAAGGCCGCGAAAACGAGCTTCCGAAGCGCATCGACGAATTTCGGTACAACATAATGCGGATGAGTTTCGACGAAAAAACGGGGGCGTTCGGCGCGCCGGAAACGGTGGTCGACGCGGCGGCTCGGGAGCGCTCCGCCTCGCATCCGCGGATTTCCCCGGACGGCAAATTCCTCGTTTGGACCGAGGCGGCGAGCGGAACCTTTCCGATTTGGCGTCCGGAAGCCGACCTGTTTATCAAAGACTTGGCGACCGGCGAAGAGCGCGCTTGGACGGAGGCCAACGGCGAAAATTCCGACAGTTATCACTCTTGGAGTTCAAACGGTCGTTGGATGGCGTTCAGCTCGCGACGCGAAGACGGTCAGTATACTCGCGTTTATTTTACCTATGTTGACGTCGACGGTCGGGCGACGAAGCCGTTTGTTTTGCCGCAAAAAGACCCGACGCGGAACAAACGACATTTCAAGTCGTACAATGTGCCGGAATTGATAACGGAGCCGATCGAAATCGACATAAAAACGCTGACGGACGCCGCCGTAAGGGAGACGGTTCCAACGAAAAACGTAAAGTAACGTTATAAGCAAAGCGGTCGAGGAAGAATTTTCTCGACCGCTTTTTAATACAATGGAGGTTTGGGCAAAATAGGCGGTGAAATAGGTGAAATAGGCGAATGGACGTCGCCGGACTCGAACGCGGCGAAAACTTTTTCCGAAAATTTTCGGATTTGCCCCTTGCGCTTTTTTGTTCCTGGGGTATATTCTTACCTGTCGCTGGTGATGACCGCGACGACGACAAGCGAGACTTTAAGTTAAACGAGTCGAGTTTGAAAAAAGCCGGTTCGCTTTCGAGCGAAAAAGTTAAGAGGTTGAGACGAAAATAAA
>JAGBDD010000250.1 GCA_017937685.1 Thermoguttaceae bacterium
CATGAGCGAAACGCCCGCCGCCGCTGTCATTTCTGACCGCCTGGCCAAGGAAGTGGACTTCTACTCCTGCGGCACCAACGACCTGACCCAGTACACCCTGGCCTGCGACCGTCAGAACAACGACCTGTGTCGACGGTTGGACGGCGGCGCTCGAACGTTGGCGGCGTTCGGACGGTCGCGAAGGCGCGTCGGCGTTCGACGATTGGTCGGCGGCGTCGGCGGAGCGTCCGTATTTCGGCTTTTTCCGCTTGGACGAGATCGGCGGCGCGTCGGAGGAGATCGTCTTGCGTCGGCGGACGCCGACGGCGTTCGAGTTGTGCGGACACGGCGGCGACGTCGTCGCGTCGGCGTTGGTTCGATTTTTCGTCGACCGAGGCGCCGCGCTCGTTTCCGGCGACGCTTGGGAACGCGCCGTCGAGCGGGAAGAGGCGAAACTTGATGAAACGGGCGGGTTGGGTAAATCGGACGGATTAAGCGAGCCGGGGGGAAACGGCTCTTTGGGTGAAATAAGAGAAAAGGGCGAAACGAGAAGAATCGGCGAAACGGGGGGCGGCGGCGAGCGTTGGAGCGCCCGGGTCGACGAGTTGTTTTTCGCCGGAGCGGACGCGTTGGTCGTTCGAACGGCGACCGAAACGACCGCTCGAATCGCGCTCGGTCAGCGGAGCGCTTGGCGGCGACTTTTCAACGAGTTGAAAGCGGAACTGCGCGCGGCGTCGCGGCTTAGCGACGAAGTCGAACGGCGGGAAACGGAACGCGTCTTGGCGGCGCGTTTCGACGAAATCGCCGAAACCTTCGAACTCGGACGGCGGTTGACGGAGCCTTTCGTCGTTCTATTGACGGGGATTCCTAACGTCGGAAAGAGCAGCTTTTTAAACGCGGCGCTCGGGTTTGAGCGGGTCGTCGTTTCGCCGACGTCCGGAACGACGCGGGATTTGGTCGGCGCGACGACCGTTTTGAACGGTTGGACGTTCCGTTTCGTCGACGCCGCCGGATTGCGCGACGCGGACGATCCGATCGAACGGGCCGGGACGCGGTTGACGGTCGAGGCGGTCGAGCGAGCCGACGTCGTCTTGCGCTTTTTCGACGCGACGGTCGGGCGCGCCGAGCAGGAGGCGGTCTTCGAGCGATTCTTCGGCGACCGCGCCGCGACGTTTGCCGGACAAACGCTCGACGCGTTGAACAAAGTCGATTTGCCGCGCGACCGTTGGGCGTCCGATTGGCTCGTTTTCGACGAAAAAAGGGAAAACGGGCGAATCTGGGAGGGCAAAGCGGGTTGCGGCGACGGCGCAAAACGCGAAGATTGGGCGATCTGTCCGATCAGCGCGCAAACCGGCGCCGGAGTCGACGCGTTGACGAAGCGGATCGTCGAAGCGACCGTCGGCGACGCGGCGTTTTTCGCCGGGCCGCTTCTTTGGAACGTCGAGCAAGTCGAGTTTTGGCGAGAAACGCGGGACGCTTGCGCTCGCGGCGATTTCGAGTCGGCGTTGCGAAGCGTCGAAGGTTGACGGCGAGCGCGGGCGGCGTCGCGGCGCTTTAGGAAAATCGCGCGGATTAGGCGATTAAAAAAGATGAAAATTGGTCGGACGTCGGCGACGAACGGGGAACAAACCGCCGGAAGTTGGCGACGACGCGGAGATAAAAAGGGTTGGCGATGATTGACGGCGCGCTTTGGGCGTTGGCGGTTGAAGGCGGACGCGGAGATTGGAACGTCGTTTTTGCGTTGGTCGCGGCGGCGTTTGGGGCGGCGGCGTTCGGAACCGTTTGGCTTGGGCGCGGCGAAACGGACGGCGATTCCGAATTGGAAACAAACGAGCGGTTGGAGTCGGCGTATCGGGCGTTGGCGGAACTGGTCGCCGCGTTCGTCGCCGAGCGGAAACGTCGGAACGCGTCGACCGAAGCGGTCGCGGAAAACGGTGAAAATAAGAAGAATGGGGAAAGCGACGAGGTTGGCGAAGACGGAGGAAACGCGTCGACGCGAGCGGGCGCGCCGTCGAGCGACGGCGTTAAAACGAATGAAATAGGCGAAATCGACAAAATAGGCGGCGGCGCGCAAGACGATTTTGCGGAAAACGACGCGGGCGCTTTGAACGCCGTCGATTTTTGGCGCGAGGATTATTGGAATTTCGATTTCGGACTCGACCGCGATCCGACCGCCGAAGCGGAGGACGATCCGGACGCTTGGAAAAAGAACGGAAAAGACGACGCGCAAGGGGCGAACGCTTCTTCCGGAAAAAACGGAGCGAACGTCGACGAACGAGACGAACGGCGGCGAACCGGGAATTATTTCGGCGCGTTTTTTCAACGTCGGAACGGCGGCGCGGAAACGGGGGAAACGACCGGCGGCGAAGGTCGCGAAGAACGTCCGGCGCGCTGGAAACGTCCGAAAAATAACGACGCGAACGCCGACGACAAACAACGCGAAGCCGAGTCGGCGAGCGAAACGGCGGAAAACGGGCGAAACGCGGCGTTTGGAGGGAACAAGGAAAACGGCGAAGACGCGCAAGCGCGGCGGACGCGAACGTCGGGGCCAAACGCCGAAGACGACGGCGCCGGGAACGCGGCGTCGGCGGAGCGCGTCTTTTTCGAAACGGACGAACGCGAACCTTGGGACGATTCGAACGCCGACGCGGGAGACGTTTTCGACTTTGACGCCGATTATAACGACGGCGCGGTTTGGGAAGACGAACCGGATTACGCGTTCCTCGACGACGAAACGAAGTCGGACGACGAGAAAATCGCTTATTTAAAACGGCGAATCGACGACGGCGACTCCGGCGCTCGGGAAGAATTGGCGCGCCTGCTCCTGCAGACCGCCGCCGAAGCGGGGCGCGCCGACGCCGAGAAAGCGTTCGCCGCGCTCGACGAAGCGGAAAGGCTCGTCGCCGAAATGGAAAGCGACGGCGTCGACGCGGACGAATGTCGCGAATTATTGGGGCAAATTTTGCTTCAGCGTCCTTATTTTTATTTGCGCAACGAGATGACGCCGCCGATCGGGAGCGCGAACGCGGCGCTCGCGCAGATTCGCGGTTGGGCGACCGACGCGTCCGGGCCCGACGCGCGCCGTTTGTTGGCGACCGCTTGGCAAATTCAGGGTAACTGTCTCGCGGCGTTGGGGAGTTCGGTCGCGGCGCTGTCGTCGTTGCGAACCGCTCGAGAAATCTTCGAAGATTTGGTCGGCGAAGGGGAAAAGGACGCGGAGCCTTCGCTCGCTTACGTCGCCGCGTCGATGGGGGACGCTTACGCGACGATCGGCGACTTGCCGCCTGCGGTTGTTTCTTTTCGCGAATCGTTGGAAACGTTGGAAAAGTTCGAGCAAGAGCCGTTTCTCGCCGAAAAAGTCAACGTGTTGTATCGGTTGAGCGCGGTTTTGCGGGCGCGCGGCGACGAAGACGGCGCCGAGGCGGCGTTGCGGGAGGCGGTCGACGTCGAGGAGCGGTTGCTGGCGATCGACGAAGAGGATTATTTCGCGCCTTACGCTCAACTTTCGACGGCTTACGCGGAGCTTTTATTGAGTCGCGGCGCTTACGAGGACGCGTTGGCGGCGCTCGAACAAGCGATTTCGACGTTGAAAATTTACTTGACGGCCGACGTCGCGCTCTCGCGCCGGGCGCTCGCTTATTCGCTGTTGGACGATTCGTTGCGCAAACGGGCGATCGCGCGGATGCGGGCCGAGCGTTTCCGGCTCGCGGCTTGCGACTTGGAAGAAGCGCTCGAATATTTGACGCTCGCGATGAAAAAAGGGGAAAATTTTGACCCGACGCGTCGCGTTTTGGAGACTTGCGCGCTGATTTTCGATTTGGGCGTCGCGAGAAACGTTTGGACGTTCGTTCCGGAGACGCAGGAGCAAGTCGAGCGTTTTGTCGCGGTTTTGACGCCGGCGGAGCGTCGCCGCGCGGCGCCGACTTACGCGCAGTTGTTGTTGCAACGGCACGTCGCCTTGAGCAAAACCGGACGTTTCGACGAGGCGCGCGCGGCGACCGATCGAGCCGTCGAATTGCTCGAAACGGAATTGAACGGCGACGGCGACGGCGACGACGAAAACGATTTGCGTTTGATTTTGGCGAAAGCGCGCTTCCAGCGGGCCGTTTATCGCGCCGAGTTGGAGAAAAAAACGTCCGAAGCGCTTTCGGATTTTGAGGCGACGATCGCGATTTACGAGGAGGCGCGACGCGGGGGCGAACTCGACGAAACGAGCGTCGCGTTCTATTTGGAAGCGGTTTGTCGGCGCGCGACGATTCGAGCGCAAGCCGGGGCGCCCGACGCGTCGAAAGGCGTTCGCGAAGCCGTTCGCGAGGTTGCGGCGCTCTTGCGGCGCGGGCGCTGGCGTTTTTTGGACGAAGCGGCGAATTTGTCGCGAACCTCCTTTATTTGCGCGCTTGCCGAGCGGGACGAACTCGAAGCGTTGCGCGTCGTTCGGGTTTGGCTCCGTTATTTTAGACGGTTGCGGCGGCGGTACGTCGAGTCGAGTTGGACGTTCGAACTCGACTCGAACGAAACGCCGGAACAGAAAAAACGTCGCGAAAATTTTGAAACGCTGGAGAAAATCGAAGCGGCTTGCGTCGATTTGCGGCGTTTTCGCGTCGGCGTCGTCGAGTCGCGCGATTGGACTTCGAACGAGGCGCGGTTGTTGAACGTCGACGTCGAATCGATTTTGGGGCGACCGAAGGAGGCGAGCGTCGAAAATAGCTCGAACGACGCCGGAAAAGCGGTCGGCGAAATGGCGTCGAGCGACCGAGACGACGAAGTTAGCGGAATTAGCGAAGTTAGCGAAGTTGGCGAAGACGCGTCGGAAGCGAACGTTCGAACGGAAGGGCGCGCGCGGCGGTTTTGGCGCGGACTGTTCGAGCGCTTGGCAAGAAATGCGCAAGCGGCGAAGGACGCGAAAAACGAAGGAAACGGCGAAAGTCGGGAAATTGGCGAAGACGCGTCGGCAAGGCAAGACGCGGCGGAGTCGAGCGACGACGTCGAGCGGCGGCTCGAGCGTTTGGAAGCGGCTCGGCGTTCGTTTGCGACGTCGACGGCGATCGATCTGAAAACGCGCGCTTTGTTCGTCGATTTAACGACTTGCGTTCGCGCCGTCGAACGGCGTTTGCTCGCCGGCGATTGGGGAATGGCGAGTCCGCTTTCTTGGGCGCTCGACAAGTTGACCGATCTTTATTTTGAAAACGGAGCGGTTTTATTGGCGGCGGAGGAAACGGTCGCCGCGTCGCGCCGTTTGAGGACGTTGACGCCGCCGAACGACGCGGAGATTTTGACGAGTTGGAGCGCGCTTTGGCAACTTCAAGCGGCGACGCTTCGCTTAGCCGAGCGAAAAATGGAAGACGGCGCCGAGTCCGAAGAACGCGCCGAACGGGAAAGCGGCGACGTTTCCGCCGAACGCGTCGCGGAACGAAAAATCGGCGGCGACGGGACGACCGTCGCGGAGAACTATTGCGAAACGTTCGACGCGGAGATCGAGCAAGCGTTTCAAGCGGCGTTCGACGCGACCTTGCGAGCGACGGAAGAAGACGGCCCGGACGACGCGTTTGCAAGAATTCGGCTCGGCGAAATTGGCGCCGCGTATTTGCATTGGCTGACTTCCAAGGAGCGAGGCGACGAGGCTTGGACGTTTGTTAGCGCGATCGGAGCCGAGTTGGAATCGCGCGCCGACCTGAAAAATCCGATCGATTTGTTCTTGCTCGGCGGGTATTATTTGGAGATTGGCGCCGCGGCGGACGCGTTGCAACGTCCGGAAGCTCTCGACGTTTTTGAAAAAGTCGCCGAACTGTTGCGGCGTGAAACGGCGCTGGTCGGCGAACGACCGGAGATTTTAGCGCGTCGAGCGGCGTTGCGGCGGCGCCTGGGCGCGTTGGCCGAATCGCGAGGCGAAATCGAAGCGGCGAGCGACTTATATTGGGGCGCGCTCGACGACGCTCGACGTTGTTTGGAAGAAAGCGGATTCGACGGCGGCGTTTTTGCGATTTTTGCGTCGCTCGTTCTCTTCTTTTTGCGGGAGGACGCCAAGCGCCGAGGCCGAAAAGCCGCGCGTTGGGCCCGAAATTTGGAGACGCAAGCCGAAGAAAAGTGGAGCGAAGACGAGCGGGCGAGCGCGGAATTAGGATTTTGGTACGTAAATTCGACGGCGGCGCTTTCCTTCGTTCGGACGAACGGTTCGTTTTTTATCGCGAAAGAATCTTTCAAGCGCGCGTCCGAGGCGTTGAAACGGTCGAGCGAATTGGCGGAAACGGTCGCGGCGACGGCGCCGGAAATAAAGTTCGCCGAAGGTTTGTTTTGGTTGAGTCGCGGTTTTAACGAACCGGGGCGCGCCGCGCTTGCGGAGGCGGTCGACGGTTGGGCGCGACTCGACGATTTCGACCCGGAACGCCCGTCGTCCGATTCCTTGGCGGCGCAAGTTTTTATCGCCGCGACGTTGACCGACGAACGACGATTCGCCGAAGCAAGACAGATTTTTGAAGCTGTTTTTCCGCCGGCCGAACGTCGAGCCCTCGAAACCGTCGCGTTGGCGAAAAACGACGTTAAAACGCGTCGAGCGGGTAAAAAAGGGCGTTGGGGCGTCGTCGAAGAAACCGAGTCGGCGCGTTCTTTGGAGAGCGCGCGAGAGTTTTTGAAGACTTATTGCTTCTTGGGCGATTTCTTTGGAACGCTCGCCGCCAACGAAGGGCGTTTCGACGTCGCGTTTCGTATTTTCTCTATTTTCCGCAAATTAGCGAGAAAGATGCGCGGAACGCTCGGTAAAGACGACGCGTCGGAGAAAAACGTTTGGCATTTTTGGGCGGAGGCGGCGTTCAAGGCGAAAAAATATCGTTTCGCGATTTCGGCGGCGACGCGTTCGCTCGAAGGTCGGCGATTTTTGGACGAAAACGACGTCGCGTTTTTCTGCGAAGCGTCGCGGATTCGAGCGGAGGCGAGGTTCGAGCGGAACGCATGGAACGATCGGCGGGCCGCGGCGGTCGACGTCGAGCGTTCGTTGGCGACGATGCGAGAGGAATTTCGCGCCGGACGTTTCTTTTTGCGAACGGAGTTTGCCGAAACGTTGTTGTTGCGAGCGCGTTTGGCGGCGGCGCGGGGCGACGTCGACGGAGCGCGAGCGGACGTCGAGCGAGCGCGACGCCTTTTGGAAACCTCGGCGCGGCGCGGAGACGAGCGTTGTCGGCGGCTTTTGACGGAAAAAGTCGCGGCGGTTTTCGCCGAGCTTGCGGGCGACGACGGCGATAAAACGCGAAACGCGTTTTAGGCGTCGAGGCGGGAAAACGGGAAAAATGGGAAAACGTTTAAGACGCGAACGTCGAGCGAAGCGCCGGACGCGTCGGCTGAACGTTAATATAGACAAAGCGGGTAAAAAAGGACGACGGCGATGAACCGCGTGAAAGAATTTCGAGAGCGAAGAGGCTTGACGGTCGAGGCGTTGGCGGAGCGCGTCGGCGTTTCGGAGCGTTTATTGCGAGCGTTGGAGGAAGATTCGAGCGTCGCGTCGGTGGAGATCGGTTTCAAGTTGGCGGTCGAACTTTCGGCGCCGTTCGCCGAGCTGTTCAATTTTGTCGATCGACCGGGCGCGGAGCGAGTTTTTGGTGCCGCCGTTTCGGAAGTCGCGTCGGCTTCCGATTTGCCGGAGACCTTCGCGAACGCCGCCGTTTCGAAGGTTGCGTCGGCTTCCGATTTGCCGGAGACCTTCGCGAACGCCGCCGTTTCGAAGGTTGCGTCGGCTTCCGATTTGCCGGAGACCTTCGCGAACGCCGCCGTTTCGGAAGTCACGATTAGCGAACTGGACGCCGCGTTGCAAAAAACGGCGCTCGACGCGAAAAAATGGGCGGAAAAATCGGCTGAAATCGCGGCGGCTTACGACCCGAGCGTCGAAGAGGAAAAAAACGGCGAGACAGGAGAAGATAGGAAAGACGGCGAAAATGGCGAAGTAGGAAAAAAAGGAAAGAACGCGACGATTAAAAGGACGCGGGCGCCCCGTCGGAGCGAAGTGAAATCGTCGCCGACGTCGAAAACCGCCGTCGAAGAAGGGCTCGCCGCGCCGCCCGACGGACTTGACGACCCGACCGCCGGACGTCCGATTCGTTTTTTCGACCTCTTTTGCGGAATCGGCGGATTCCGGTTCGCCGCCGAACGAACGTTCGCTAAAATGCGCCGCGACGGCGTTTGCGCGTTGAGTTGCGATTTCGACCCGCCCGCTCAGACGAGTTATGAAGCGAATTTCAGCGAACGTCCGTTCGGCGACGTCGCCGAGTTGCCGTCGGAAGCGATTCCCGATTTCGACCTCCTCTTCGCCGGGTTTCCTTGCCAAGCCTTTTCGATCATCGGGCTCCGCAAAGGGTTCGCCGACGAGACGAAAGGTTCCCTATTTTTCCAAATCGCCCGAATTTTACACGACAAACGTCCCCGCGCTTTTGTTTTGGAGAACGTGCGGCAACTGACGACGCACGACGGCGGGCGAACTTTTGAAACGATATTGCGAATTTTACAGGAAGAATTGGGATATTGCGTCGATTGGCGAATTTTGAACGCGCTCGACTGCGGTTTGCCGCAAAAACGGGAGCGGGTTGCGATCGTCGGCGCCCTTGAACCTTTCGAAATCGCTTGGCCGAAACCGAAAACTGATGGAAAAACGCTTGCCGACGTCTTGGAGCCGGACGCGGAAGTCGACAAAAAACACTTTGCGTCGCCGGAAATTGTTAAGCGTCGCAAAGACGCGCATTCGTCGCAGTATTTTCCGGCGATTTGGCACGAGAACAAGTCGGGGAACATTTCGTCTTACCCGTACAGTTGCGCGTTGCGGGCCGGCGCGAGTTACAACTATCTGCTCGTCAACGGCGAACGTCGGTTGACCCCGCGCGAAATGTTGCGTTTGCAAGGGTTTCCAGATTCGTTTAAAATTAAGGTTTCCGACGCGCAAATTCGCAAACAAGCCGGAAACGCGGCGCCGGTCGACTTAATCGAACGCGTTTTGGATCGTTTTTTGCCCCTTGTCTTCGCCCAAGGAGACGCGGCGCCGACGACGAACGCGGCGTCAAAAAACGCGGAATCGCCGGCAAAAGCGATTGCGGAAAACGCGGAGCCGTCGCCGAACGCGATTCCGGGAGGTTTGTTTTGACTCGAAATAGCGAAAATAAGAACGTTGGCGCGGATAACGCAAACGGCGCAAATGACGCAAACCACGTCGATAAGGAAAGCGGCGCGAAACACGATGTTTTTACCGTCGCGAAACGTTCGCAGATTATGAGCAAGGTGCGCTCGACTGGGAACGCGTCGACCGAATTAAGGCTGATCGCCGAATTTAAAGAGCGGAAAATCACCGGTTGGCGGAGAAATTCAAAAATTTTCGGACGTCCCGATTTTCTGTTTCCGAAATTGCGCGTCGCGGTTTTTGTCGACGGTTGTTTTTGGCACGGGCACGACTGCCGGAACACGAAACCGAAGGACAACGCCGAGTATTGGCGGGCGAAGATCGAACGGAATCAACGTCGCGATCGAGCCGCGACCGAGCGTTTGACCGCGTTGGGGTATCGCGTCGTTCGGATTTGGGAGTGCGAATTTCAAAAGAAACGTCGCGAACGATTGGAGGAAAAGTTGGCGCCGATCGTCGAAGCCTTCGAACGTTGGAAAGCGGAGACGAAAAAGAGCGCAACGGAACCGACCTAAGGCGACGAGCGCGTCGCGATCGCGAAGAAAAGTCTTAAAACGAAAAATCAAGGAACAAAAAAACGCTCGAAAACCGATAAAAGACAATTTTCGAGCGTTTTTTGCGTTTCGAGCGTCAAACGACCGCTCCGAAAAGCGGCGCGTTGAGAAGAACGAACTTATTTCTTGCCTTTGGCCGGAGCGGCTTCCGGATCCTTGACCTTCTTTTTCTTCTTCAAAACGACTTTGTAAACGCGAATTTTCGGAAGGTTGAACGGGGACGTTTCGTCGGTCCAACGATCCGTCGCTTGCATTTTTTCAATACGTTCGACGCGCGTCAAAACGTTGCGCGAACGAGTAACGCCTTTTTTAATTTTTAAGCTTTTGTCAATAGTCATAATGGTTTTCTCCAAACGCTTGAACGCGGTTTTACGAACGGTTCGAGCTCGGCGCGATTTCCGCTTTGCAACAAAACGACGGACGCGCCGTCGAAACCGGCGAACCGCCCGCGATACGCGTCTTCTCAATGTACAGACGCGCTTGAACACTTAGTATATAACGCTTTTCTTTTTTTACAAGGGGGAGAACCCCGATTCCTTTCATTCTCAACGTCTTTTTTCGAAATTTTTTCTTAACGCCGCCTTGTTTTTTTCCTTTTTTCGACGCGATTGTTTTAACTATTTTAACCGGTTTTTCTATTTTGCTTAACGCGCCGTCCTTGCGCCGTTTGCGCGGCTTTTGCCGAGTTTGCGCTTTTGGCAAAAGCTCGTTATTTTGACGCGTCGTTTGGCGAGGTCGGGAAAACGTCGGCGACCTTTTCGGCGTTTTCGGAGGGCGCGCGAGCTTGCGCGTCGCGAAGCGCGGCCTCTTCTTCGCGGATTTTTTTGCGGGCGGCGAACTCTAAAATCGCGACAAGCGTTAAAATAAGGAAAGTTTGCGCGGTCGCAAGGAACGCGAGGGGCCAATCGGCGCGATACAAGTAAAACGCTCCGCAAGCGCAGACGGCGGTCGTGAGGTAAATCGTCGCGACCGCTTGCGGTTTCGAGAGTCCGAGCGCGACTAAACGGTGCGAATAATGATTTTTGTCGCCGACAAAAGGGCTCGCGCCGTTTTTTAAACGAATCGTTACGACGCTAAAAAAGTCGTAAAGCGGAACGGCGAGAATGCAAAGGGGCGCCAAAATCGCGCAAGGCGGGACGTTTTCGCCGACGAAAGTGAGCGAAAGCGTCGTCGTCGCGAGCAAAAAACCGACGAAGTAAGCGCCGCCGTCGCCCATAAAGAGCTTGGCCGGCGGGCGGTTCAGAATTAAAAAGCCGAGGAGCGCGCCCGCGAGCGTCGTCAAAAAACCGCCTAAAAAAAACTGCGGTTCGCCGGAGGCCGGGTTGGGCGCGAAACAGAACGCGATCGCCGCTAAAAATAGGGCGCAAATCGTTGCGACGCCGCCGGACAACGCGTCCATATTGTCGAGCATATTGAACGAATTGACGAGCCCGACGATCCAAAAAACGCTGACGGTTGCCGTTAAAATCGGTAAATCGAGAAAAAACGTCGCGCGCCAACCGCAAGCGACCGCGACGATCGCGATCAAAAATTCGACGGCGAGACGCGGTTTCCAGTCGAGGTTAAAGCGGTCGTCGAGCGTTCCGAGAAGAACGAGGAGCGAACCGAGCCCGAGGAGCGTCCAAAGGCGACCGAGTTGCAGGCCGACGCCGCCGATATGCGTCGCGAAAAACGCCGGAAAACGGGAAAGCGGAACGCCCCAAAGAGTCGACGTCGCCGGATCGACCGCGCCGCTTTCGTTTAGGTCGCCGAGGCCGAGCGCCGCCGCCGTCAACGCGAGAAACGGCGTCAAAACGCCGAGCCAAACGCCGATTCCGCCGCCGGTTGGGATTGGGTTTCGATGAATTTTCCGTTCGCCGGGTTTGTCGATTAAACCGAGTTTTGGAGCGAAACGCCGTATTAAACGGCAAATCGACCAACTAACGACAAGCGCGATTAGGAAGAACAAGGAAAACGCGTAAAACATAACGGTCGGGCGGCGCGGGAAATTTGGGGTGAAATTAAAAATAAGAAAAACAGTCTTGCGGCGCCGCTTCAAACGCGTCGACGACAAACGGAAGCGCGGCGTCGACCGGTTGGGGCGTCGGTTCGGGCAAAACGACCGGCGAGACGACGAACGCGACGTTTTCGCCGAAATCGTTCGAGACTCGGGGGGCGGAGGGCGGCGCGGCGGCGGACTCTTGGCGTTGCGCGACGAGTTGGGCGAAACGTTGCAAAATCGTTAAATTCGGCGCGCTTGAACGTTGCGCTCGCGAAGCGGAAACGCCGGACGCAACGTTCGAAAGATCGGAAAACGTTGAGTTCGAGACGCTCGGCGGCGTCGAAGCCGGTTGAAACGAGGCCGATAAAATAGTTTGCGCTGGCTGCGGCGAGTCGGTAAAACGAGCGTTTTCCGTCGATTCGCTAAAATAAAACGAACGATCGGGTTCGACCATGGTCGAGAAAGCCGTTAACGCGTCGCGGTCGTGGGGAGCGACCGGCGTTTCGGAGTTAATTTTGGGGGATTGCGCCGGCTCTTTCGACGTCGCGTTCGGAATCGGCGAGACGTTTTCTTGGTCTTGCGCGGCGCGCGGTTTGACGGTTTGTTCGGGAACGGCGAGCGCGTTGGAGGACGGCGCCGAGTTGACTCCGGAATCCGCGACAGGGTCGACTTTAAACGTTCCCTTGACGCGCAACGCTTGGCGCGTTCGTCGTTTAGCGCGCGGCGTAACGGAGGGAACGACGTTCGCAACGGGGCGCGTTGGAACGCCGGCGAGCGTTTCGGTAAAATCGACGACGATGGTTGAGGGAATTGGAGGATTCGAGACGTTTTCGGCGACTTCGGCGATTTCGGGGGCTTCGGGTACTTCGGGGACTTCGGGGACTTCGGGGACTTCGGGGACTTCGGGGACTTCGGGGACTTCGGCGATTTCGGGGACTTCGGCGATTTCGGGGACTTCGGCGACTTCGGGGATTTCGGGGACTTCTGCGACTTCGGGGATTTCGGGGATTTCGGGGATTTCGGGGACTTCTGCGACTTCGGCGATTTCGGGGATTTCGGGGATTTCGGGGATTTCGGGGACTTCGGCGACTTCGGGGACTTCGGCGACTTCGGCGACTTCGGCTTTTTCCTGCGTATTGGGGGAATTTTCGCTAATTTGACTTGCGGGCGTCGTCCGCGGGGGCGTCGGTTCGTCGGTTTTTGCGTTTTCTCGGACTCCGCTCGCGCCGTTTTCTCGTTCGACGGCGTTAACATCGGAGAGCGTTCCGTCGTAAAACGGATAAGCGACGCGGACTTCGTTCGAATCGACAAAAGTTTCGTCGCCGAAAAAAGAAGGCTCGTCGGACGGCGCGTCGGTCGTCAAAAAATTTTTGATTTCTTTAAGAACCGAAAGGTCTAAACGCGAGCGACCGGCGCGAGGCGGCGCGGCGTCGGTCGAATCGAAAATCGTCCAACCGCCGTCGTCGGAGGCGTCGTCGACTTGCATATATTGCGACAGCGGGCGGCGTTCGGCTTCGGGCGAAGACGAACGGAACGCGAGCGACGCTGGTTGAGGACGGTTGGAAGCGGTCGACATCGAGCGAATAAACGAAAAGAAGGACGAGGAACGCCGGAAAACGACGTTGGAATAAAACGATTGGCGCGGTTTTGACGGTTCCGCGTAAAGAACATATCGGATTTTTAAGAGAAAAACTCAACTTTTTTTCTAGGTCGACCGCAACTTTCCCGCCTTCTTAACGAGAAAACGCGCGAAAAGCGCCCCAACGAAGTTAAATTTTCAAATTTTATCGAGAAACTGTCAGATAGGGTAAAGTGGGGTAAATGGGTAGTTGAAAGCAAGGCGCGAACAACGATTTAAAGCGTGGAAATCGGTCGACGTTTTAATATTGTAGAACGCGTTTTTATTTCAAGATTAAATTTAAACGTTTAAAAAGTTAAAAGGAAGCGTTTAATAATGAAAGAAACGGAAATTTATACTTGTGAAATTTGTGGAAAAATGGTCGAGGTTTTGCGCGACGGTTCCGGAGAACTCGTTTGCTGCGGACAGGCGATGACGCTGGAAAAAGCGCAAGTCGACGATGCGAACGCCGCCGAAAAACACGTGCCGAGCGCGAAACGAGACGGAAAACGCGTCGAGGTCGTTATCGGCGCCGTCGAGCATCCGTCGGAACCCGAACACTATATCGAATGGATCGAAACGACGCAAGGGAATCGTTCGAAACGCGTCGCGTTGCAACCGGGCGACCGACCGATCGCCGAATTTTGCGTCGAAGACGGGCCCGCGCTCGTGCGGACGTACTGCAACATTCACGGACTTTGGAAAAAAGAAGTTTGAAATAGGTCGATAAGGCAAATTAGTAAAAATATCTAAATCTTAACGCGTTAAACTGGGCGAAATAGAGCGTTTGGGCGCTGAGAAATTGCGCGGTCTGAAAAATTGCAAGCGCGATTTCAAAACGCAACCGTTTAAAACGGCGAGAGAATCGCTCTATTTTGCCTGTTTTATCTTTGTTGCGATTGGCTCTCAAATGATTTCTTGGGGCCCGGCGGCGCGTCGTTTTGCAACGTTGTTTAAGCGTCGTCTTGTCGAGTCGCCGGTCTTGGGTAAAATAAAAAAATACCGCTTGAAAAACGAACATGGTCGAGTTGTCGGGAAGCGGAAATAAAAGCGATGAAACAGGAAAAATGGGAGGATAAGGGAAAATGGGCGGAGAGGAGAACGGGAAAGCGAAAGGAACGACTAAGAAAATGGAGAAGACGGGGGGAATGGGTAAGGAGAGAAAGTTGGAGGCTTGGCGACCGACCGCGCCGCTCGAAAATTTACGTCGTCGAGCGACGCTTTATCGGGCGATTCGTTCTTTTTTCGACAGTTTGGGTTTTATCGAGACGACGACGCCGTTTCTGTCGCGCGACACGGTCGTCGACCGCTTTGTCGAACCGATTTCCGCGCGGGTTCCGCTTTGTTGGAGCGAAAAAGACGGGTTGGCCGAGCGGCGGTTTGGCGATCCGGAGACGGCGCGACGGGAGTCGACGACGTTTTATCTTCAAACGTCGCCGGAGTTTGCGATGAAACGCTTGATCGCCGCGGGAATGGACGCGATTTATCAAATTGCGCCCGCTTGTCGTCGCGGCGACCGCGGCGCTTGGCACAACGTCGAGTTCGCGATGCTCGAATGGTATCGCCGCGACGACGATTATCGGTCGGGACGTCGACTTCTCGCCGACTTAACGCTCGACGTCGCGAACCGGTTTTGGGCCGAAACCGAACTCGAGCCGAAGCGTTGGGCGCAAAACGCGGTCGTCGAGCGGACGTTCGCCGACGTTTTTGAGGAAAAAACGGGGATTAATCCGCATTGGGCGACTTGCGGCGACTTGCGCGATTTTGTCGATCGAGCGAAGATCGCTTATCCGGAGTCATATCTTGGCGCGGAAAACGAAGCGGTTGCGGGAAATGGAGAGAACGGCGAAGAAGGGAGAACCGGCGCGACGAAGGACGATTGGCTCGACTTGATTTTCGCCGAAGTCGTTCAGCCGGGATTGGGCGTCGACGCGGCGACGGTTGTGTACGATTATCCGGCGTCGCAGTCTCAATTAGCGAAAACGCGACGAGAATTTGATAACGAACAACAAAAAGCGTTTGACGTTACCGAGCGTTTCGAGCTTTTTGTCGACGGAATTGAATTGGCGAACGGTTATCACGAGCTGCTTGACGCGTCGGTTTTGCGAGCGAGAATCGAGGCGACGAGCGAAGAGCGACGCCGCGACGGTTCGGGGGAGTTGCCGCGCGAATCCCGACTCTTGCAGGCGATGGAAGCGGGATTGCCGCCCTGTTCCGGGTGCGCGCTCGGCGTCGACCGTTTTTTCGCGGTTTTAATCGGGGCGAAGTCGCTCGACGAGACCCTTGCGTTTCCGATTGAAATCGCCTAATCGGATTTTTAGGTTTAATCCGCTTGTTTTGCGCGTCTTTTTTGAATTGCGCAAGACGTTTGTTTTGCCGTCGTTCGTTTATTTTGCGCGTCTTTTTAAACTGCGCAAAGCGTCTATTTGACCGTCGTTCGCGCTTGGGCGGGCGACGGTCAAGGCGAGACGACGGCGATTTTGTCGTTATTACTATAGAGACGTTTTTTTATTTTCTTGACCGCGAGTTTTACTGCGTTCGTCGATAAAATTTTGCCGATTAAAGCGGCGCTTGCGGAGTCGGCGGCGTTTTTTACCGAATCGCTCTTGACGCGCGAACCTTTTTTTATTATCGTCCGCAATAATTGCCGTTAATATCGTTAAAAACGGCTCTTCGCGAGCGGGAATAGCGAAACGTTTGCGAAAACTTAGAAAGATTAAAACGACAGGCTAAGATAGGAAAGGCGCGGCCTCGGCCGAGATTGCGCAAAATGGAGAGACGAAGGACGATCGCGGGAATTTTAACGGCGTGCGGAGCCGGTATTCTCGCGTCGTGCGCTTCGTTGCAATCGTCGCCGACCGACGCTCCGCCCCCTCCGCCTCCGTCGAACGCCGCGTCGAAAACGGCGTTGCGTCGAGCCGAGTTAGCGCCGGACGCGGTGTCGTTCGACGCGCTCTTGGTTCACGTTCCTTATCAAGATCGCGCGTTGGTCGAGGCGTTTTGGCGCGACGTCGACGAACAGGAAATCGACTCGGAAACGCGGCGTTACCTCAACGAACAGGGGTTCCGCGCGGGACTTATCGGCGCTTCGATTCCCGATTCGCTTTCCCGACTTTTAACGCTTAAAGGGCGCGAACTCCGCTCGACGCTTGAAGAAGAGGTCGACCATTCGAAAAAATCGGCCGGCGCTCCGATCGCGTACTCGAAGCCGATCAACTTGCGCGCCGGAATGAAGAGCGTTATCGAAGCGCGCGGCGACGTGATTCCGGCGATCCCGATTTTAGAAAACCAAAACGGCGCGCTCGTCGGAAAAAGTTACAACGACGCGCAAACCCTTTTCAGCGTCGCTATCGATCCGTCGCCGGACGGCTCCGTCCGTTTCGACGTAACGCCGTTTTTGCGGTACGGCGCGCCGCGACTCGCGACCCGATACCAACACGGGCAGTTGGTGCGGACGCAGGAACAGCCGACGAAAACCTTCGACGCGCTCAAATGTTCGCTCGCGTTGCGACCGGGCCAGTTCTTGGCGATCGGCGCCAGCGACGCGAAAACGAGCGCGCTCGGACGCTGGTTCTTCACCGACGGCGGCGACGATTACGACCAAAAAATCCTCGTCTTGCGCCTCTTGGTAACGCAACACGACGGCGAGTTCGACCGCTTCCCGGATTTCCGCGAAATCGTTCGGCGCGAAAACGAGAAAAACGGCGTCGCGAACGACGAATTCGAGTCGAACGTCGACCTTTACGTTGGCGTCGAAGGGTTCGAGAAACCGACGTTGACGCCGGAGGGCGCGCTCGAATTTAAGCCGGAATTTGATCCCAACGCGACCGATTTCGCCGATTATAACGTCGACGCGGCGAGCGAAGCGGCGGTTTTGAACGCCGATTTGGAAAACGCCGACGCGCCCGCGCCCGTCGACGAGATATTGGAGGAACCGGGCGGAGCGAAGCCGTCGGGGGATTTGCGCGTTTCCGAGAAAACTTGGGAAATGGAGAAATTGGGCGATTTGCGCGAATCGGGAGCGCGTCGGCGATAGCGTTCGAAAGAACGGCGAAAACGGAAAACGTCGGCGAAATCGGACGCGTTATGACGAAGGCAAAGCGCGCTTTTAACGACAAAGCCGATAATTTTGGCGAAAATATAAGAAAAGTTGCCCAAAATGAGACGTTTAGCGGCGGCGAGCGCTTGCCGAGCGAATAAAATAGCGCTAAAATATTAAAGGAATAGCCGCGAAAATGAAACGCGCGTTAATTGTGTTGTTGCACAGGTTTCAAAGCGGCGTAGACGGCGCGCTCGACGCGGCGCGTTTAATTTACTCTTGATAAGCCGTAAGAAAGGTTTTTTGTAACGAGATTATGTCGCTGAGGAGGATGGACAACAACGGCCCGAGAGGCGCCAACGGCCCGAACGCCGGGCAACGCGTAAACGAAATGATTCGCATTCCGCAAGTGCGCGTGATCTCGGACGAAGGCGAACAACTGGGCGTGATGAGTTCCGCGGAAGCGTTGGCGAAAGCGCGCGCGGCCGGGCTCGATTTGGTCGAGGTCGCGCCGGACGCGAAACCGCCCGTTTGCCGCATTATGGATTACGGCAAGTACAAATATCAGCAAAAGAAACGCGTCGCGAAGCAACAAACGAACAAAACGCAAGTGAAAGAATTGCGTTTGCGTCCGAAAACCGGCGAACACGACGTGCAAGTGAAGGTCAATAAAGCGCGCGAATTTCTCGCCAAGAAAGACAAGGTTACTTTGTCGATTCTTTTCCGCGGTCGCGAAATGGCGCACATTAGCGAAGGCGAAAAGTTGTTGGCGTCGGTGATGGCGATGCTCGAGGACGTCGCGAAGGTCGAATCCGCGCCGAAGCAAATGGGCAAGCGCATTTGGTGTACTTTGGCGCCGAAATAAGCGTTGGAAATTTCGCCGCGATTTAAACGTCGCAAGAGGCGCGAACCTTCGATTTTTAGGAATCGGCGATTCGCGTCGAGCGGCGTTTTGCTATTTTTGATTTGACGCCTGTGCAAAGTAAGCGAGAGCGCGTTCGCGCGTTGGCGGCGCGAACGACGGAAACGCTTCGAGGAGCGAAGCGAAAACGAACGCGACGGCGTTAGGCGGTTCGCGTTTTGAATGACGAAGGAGTCGGTCGATGGCGCGAAACGTCGCGTTGGGGCGTTGGGGAAAGCGGATAGCGGTTTGGGCGTTTGCGGTCGTCGTCGCGACGGCGGCGAGTCTTGGCGCCGACGAAACGAACGGCGGCGCGTCGTCGACTGAAAGCGAAACGAAAGCTCAAAACGGCGGAAGCGTTTTTCATTTCGACTCGTCGACGCGTTGGCCCGAGTGGGAGTCGACGTCCGAAACGGCGCTTCGTTTCCGCGTCGATTCCGTCGTAAAATTTTCGCGCAACGAAGACGAGGAGCGTTCGTTTCGAACGTCGTCCGTTTTTTTCGACGATTTCGCGTTCGATTTTATCGGCGACAACGGCGAAATCATTATCTATTCGTTCAGCGAGAAAAAGTTTGCCTTGATCGACCCGATTCGGCGTTTGCGAACGGAGGTCGACGCCGAAGAAATCGACCGCTTTTTGGAAAACGTCAAACCGCTTTTGGAAAAGCGGAACGACGCGTTTTGCGCTTTTATGCTCGAACCGACGTTCGAAGTTTCGCGCAAAGAAGACGAACTCCTGTTTCAAAGCAAATGGATCGATTACCGCGCGACGACGCGGGCTTTCGACGATCCTGAAATCGCCGTCGCGTACTTTGATTTCGCGAACGCTCTTTGTAAATTGAATGTTTTTATGAATCCTGGCGCGGTAACGCCTTTAGCTCGTTTGGCGGTTAATCGGCGTTTCCAAGAAGAAGCGCGATTTCCGGAAAAACTGGTCGTCGACGTTTATCCGAAGGGGAAAATGTTCTTTAACCGCTCGTTTCAAGCGAGCAACGAGTACAAGTTGGCGCGGCGACTCTCCGAAAAAGATCGCAACCGCGTGATGCGAGCGATTCACTTTGCGGCGCAGTTTCAAGAAGTGAGTTTCCGGACGTATTATCAAAAGTCGAACGAGCGTTAAGCGGAAACGGGCGCGGAGAACGAGAGGGCGACAAAGCGCGCGAACGTTGACCGGAGTTTTGCGTTCGCTTGGAGGAACCGAGAACGTTTGGTCGACTTTTTTCTTGTTTGCCGGGGCGTTGGTCGATTTTTTGTTTGCCGAGAGCGCTCGGTCGACTTTTTTCTTGTTTGCCGGGGCGTTGGTCGATTTTTTGTTTGCCGAGAGCGCTCGGTCGACTTTTTTCTTGTTTGCCGGGGCGCTCGGTCGACTTTTTTTCTTATTTATCGGGGCGTTGGGGCGATTTTTTCTTGTTTGCCGAGACGCTCGACGACTTTTTCTTGTTAGTCGGGACGTTGGGGTTGGCGGCGCGGAGGTAAAAGCGAACTTTTAGAACCGACGGCAAGGCGGAACGAGAGCGCGAAAACTTGGCGACGGTCGCTAAGGCGCGTCGAAGCGTAAAGCGACGCGAGCGAGAAAGCAAGAAAGAAAAAACGTTCGCCGGAGTAAAACTACCGGCGAACGCTCCTTGTTTCGGCGAGTCAACCCGTTATATCGTCGCCGAAACTTGGCCGGGCGTCGACGCTTGCGGCGCGTCGAACGTTAATTTTCGATAATGAGGGAGAACGGGATTATTCGGCCTTCGGGGCTTCCGGTTTCGGTTGGTCGCCTTGGTCGCGACGACGTTGACCGCGGTCGCCTTGCGGACGATCGCCTTCTCGGCGCGGGGCGCGATTCCAATCGCCTTGCGGGCGGTCGCCTTCCCGGCGCGAGGCGCGATTCCAATCGCCTTGCGGACGGTCGCCTTCTCGGCGCGGGGCGCGATTCCAATCGCCTTGCGGACGGTCGCCTTCTCGGCGCGGGGCGCGATTCCAGTTGCCTTGCGGCCAAGCGCCCCATTGCGGAGCGAACGGAGCCGGAGCGAAACGGGCGAAGAACATCGGGCCGAACTTCTTTTGAACCGCTTCGACCGCGGCTTTTTGTTCGTCTTGGTCAATGAAACCGTCGTTATTTTTGTCCGCCGCCTTGATCGCTTCGGTCAGTTTTGCGACGTCGATTTTTTTGTCGTCGGTCATAAAGGCCGGTTTTTCGAACTTCGGCGCGAGCGCTTTCATTTCTTCGGCGGTCAGGAAACCGTCGCCGTCTTTATCGGCGGCTTTCATTTTGTCTTTTTGCTCTTGCGGGATGCGTTCCGGGAGCTTGGCGAGTTCGATTTTGCCGTCTTTGAACGCGTCGCCAAAGCCGAAGCGCGGCGCTTGACCTTGCGGGCCGGGGCCGAATCCAGGTGCGCCGAACATCGGGCCGGGGCCGAAACCGGGGCCTTGCGGGGCGTCGAAACGTCGACCGTTTTGGCGCGGCGGCGCGAGCGCTTTCAACTCGTCGCCTTCGACGAAACCGTTTCCGTCTTTGTCGGCGGCTTTAAGAGCGTCTTTACGCGCTTGCGGCATTTGTTCCGGGAGCTTCGAAAGTTCGATTTTGCGCTCGGGACGCGGGCCGCGCGGGCCGGGGGCGCTGTCTTGAGCGCTCGCGAAGGTCGCGGTCGAAGCCAATAACGCGGCGAAAAGAATCGTCTTTTTCATTTTGTCGTCTCCTAAAATGTTGCGTTTTAAAGAGGGGCCGCCGTCGAGCGCGTTCGGCTTAGGAACGCGGCGACGGTTCGCTTTGGAACGCGCTTCGACTTTTGCTCGTCGTTTCGGTCGTCGGCGAAGCGTCGGGAGCGAAAACCGCTTTTCGGCGGCGAGTCGAAACGTTGTTTGCGTCGGTTTCGGACTCGTTCGGCGAATCGGACGGTTTCGCAAGCGCGAAAACTTAGGTCAAAGCGAGCGGCCGCTCTTACCTTCGACAAGTCTTAAACCCGAAACGTCGAGAAAGGTTTCGAGGAAAAAATTTTTTTTTCGAAAAAGTTGGGGAAACGAACGAATCGGAGGAAAAAGGGAGAAAAAAAGAAAAGGAAAAAGAGACGACGAACGGTTAGCGTTGAAACGTCGCTTTAAACGCTAACGAGAACGGCTAGCGTTTGGCAAACAAGAAAAACGCTAATCTCGCCGGACGCGCGGAACGTCGAACGGCGAGACGGCGTTAAAGCGAACAATAGAAACGGTTAAGCGTTAAAGCGAATCGGTTTCGCCGCGGTTGCGGGTGATCGCCGCCGCGAACGCCTCCATATCGACCGTTTCCGAAACGAAGCGGCAGGAACCGTCGCAGAAGAGCGCGTTGATTCCGCTTGGGTGCCGGCTTCGCGCTTCGTATTGGTAAGCGGAGCATTCGGAGCAGCTCCAGTCGAAGGCGCCGCTTTCAAAATGGTCGCATGTCGGACGGTAATTAATCGGCGCTTTCGTCTTGCGGAAGATGTTCGTGCCGACGATCCAACTCCCGTTGTCGTAAGTTTTAGGCGTTCCGGTTTCGTAAGACGACGCTTCCGCGACGAGGAGCGTGTTCGACGTTCCGTCGATAATTTCGGCGAGGCGAACCGAGCGCGATTCGAGCAAGACGCCGAGTTCGTCGTGCGCGAGCGTCCAACCGTCGGTCGTCGCGGCGCCGTATTCGCTGATTTTTTCGGTAACGATTCCGGCGTAATGCGACGGCGCGAGGGTCAGTTTTTCGAGCGCCCAGCCTTTGTCCGGGTTGTAATAGTCGATCGAGCGGACTTCGACGTCGCCGTCCGACGGGCAAAGGAAGAGGGAAAGGCGCGTTTGCCCGGCTTCTTGGTTCTTTTCGGAGTAAACTTTTTCCTTAAAGTCGACCAAATTTTGAACGTTTTGTTGTTCGCAGAAGGGCAAGAGGAGGGCGCCCCAACCGAAATAGTTGCCGGCGTTCGTTCCGTCCGCTTGCGGATCGGAGAGTTTGCCGGGCGGGAAGGAACCGATCGTATCGGCGTAATTCAGCGCGGCGATCCCGAGTTGGCGCATATTGCTCGAACAGGACATGCGCCGAGCCGCTTCCCGCGCCGCTTGCACCGCCGGAAGGAGAAGCCCGATCAAGATTCCGATAATCGCGATCACGACGAGCAATTCGACCAACGTAAAACCGGCGAAACGAGCGCCGAACGTCGGTTTTTTAGGAGCGTTTGAAATGTTGGAAAAACGTCGCGATTTTTGGATGCGCGACGCGACCGGAGCGGAAGCGAAACGATTCGCTTGAGAAAAAAGGAAACGCATTGGAGAGATCTCCCGTTGTTTTTCCGACTCGAAACGGAACGTCGGCGCGGCGAAGGAACGGTTCGTCGGAGCGAAACGCGAAGTTTCGTCGAGCGCGGTTCGACGGCGTATTTAGCGTTTTTCGATTGGGTTTCGCTAAATGAAGCCGTCGCGTTCGAGTCGGGGAAAGAAAAAACGGAGCGACTCTTGAGATTTGGGGGTTCGACCCGATCGACGCGCCGTCCGTCGCGGCTAACGTTCGATTTTGAGGTTCTCCGAGAAAAACCTCAAAGACGCGGGAAGGTCTTCTGACTAACGGAATCCTTTTTTCCGGTCTTCTCAACGCGAGTAAGCGGCGGCGGACGGCGAAACGTTTGATTCTTTTGAAAACGTTGCGAAAACAGACTTGCGTTGCAAGTCGACCGTTAAAAACGGCGGCGCTTTCCAATTCAAACGGCGTCCGACTCGCCGAAGCGCGTCAATGACGGCGACGCGAACGGTTGCGAAAAAGCGAAGATTTTTCGACAAAAAAGCGTTCGCGAAGGGAAAAAAGTTGAAAACGCGGGGGCTCGACCGTTTCGTCGAGACGCGTTTTCTCCGAACACAGCGGCGAGGACCGTTCCGGATTGGCGCCGGATTCCCTGTTGCGCGAGTCTTGCGACCCGCCGCCCGCGTCCTCAAAAAGCCGACGTTCGCGGCGCCGAGCCCGAAAAACGAGACGCGGTCGGCGTCGGCGTCGCGGTCAAATCGAATCGACCGGCGGGCGGAGCGGGACGCTCGAAGGAGCGCGAGCGAACGTCGTTCTTATTATCGTTTTTCGACGAACTTTGTCAACGGGGGCCGGAGGCTCGGCGCGAGTCGGCGAACCGGAGCGCGTCAGTTGAAAGTCGGTTCTTTCGGGACGCGACTCGCGAGATTTTCGAGTTCCGCGGCGAGTTTGTATTGCTTGATTTTGTTGTACATCGTTTTTTCGCTAACGCCGAGTTTGCGCGCGGCGAGACGACGGCAACCGTTGCAAGCGACGAGCGTTTCGAGAAAAGCGAGGCGTTCGATTTGAGGCAACGTCAATCCGGCGAGTCCGAACGACGGAGAAGACGGAATCTCGGCGCGACCGGTCGAGCGAAAAGAAACGGGAAGAGGACGCGGCGGCGAGACGGGCGTCGGGAGGGAAAGGTCGGCGACCGAAACGTAAGACTCGTCGTCGGGCGCGTTGCGAGAAAGACGGTAAACGGAGCGAGTCGAAGCGACCGAAACGGCGTCGGCGCGCCGAACGGAAGGAGAGGCGAGGGCGGAGGACGCGCCGGGGAAAGCGTCGCGACGGAACGGCGATTCGGAGGGCGCGGAATACCGACGGGAAAAACGGTCGAAGGGATTCATTGGAATCGAGGAAAGGCGGCGGGTAAAATGAAAATGGAAGGTAAATTCTTGAAACAATGAATCGGTTACATTTGTTTATATTATCCACTTTAATTTAGAAAATGGGAGGTTTTTGTTGAAAAAATGAAATAAAGCGGTTGGGAAGGAGCGTTGGTTGGAGTAAATCAAGGGGAAAAGGAGGAATGAAAAAATAGGGAACGTCGATTAGTTTGTAGGGGTTGGATGGTTTAGAAAAAGAAAAAACTCGCCGATTTCAAATTTTTCCGATAAAAAGGTAAGAACGCTTGGTTTAACAAAAATGTAGGAAAGAGATAAAAGAGGTAGAAGAAAGAAAAGAAAGAAAAAACGTCGATTTAACGGGAAACAACGTTAAAGAAAGATGGAAAAGTTGCGTTGTTTGGCGAAATGAAAGACGCGGAAGAACGTCGACGGTAAATTGCGTTTTTTTAAGGCGCGAGCGGCGATTTAACTTGACCCGACGCTTTCTTTCGCCTAAAATATAAAGTAAAGAGCGAAGCGAGCGACGACGCGCCGCCGTTGAAACGAAACGACGCGAGCGTCGGTCGACAAGACGCGCAAGCCGGAAAAGAAGAAAAGCGTCAAGGCGACGAACGTCGGTTTTGGTCGCGATAAAAAATGAAAAAAAAACAAAGGAGAAAACGCAATGAGTTTGAGTTTGTTTGCGATCGGAGCCGGCGCGCTCGTCGGAATCGTCGTCGCGGCGGTCGCGGCGATCGTCGTTCTTTGGGCGATTAGCGTTTACAACGGCTTGGTAACGGCGCGCAATCGTTATAAAAACGCGTTCGCGCAAATCGACGTTCAACTGAAACGGCGATACGACCTGATTCCGAACTTGGTCGAATCGGTCAAAGGGTACCTGAAACACGAGGCGCAAACGCTCGAAGCGGTGATCGCCGCTCGCGGCGCCGCGATGGGGGCGAACCAAGCCGCGTCGGCGCAACCGGGCGATCCCGGCGCGATGCGTCGCTTGGCCGGCGCGGAGGGGGAACTTTCCGGCGCGCTCGGGCGCTTGGCGGTCGTTTGCGAAGCGTATCCCGATTTGAAAGCGAACCAAAACGTTCTCGCGCTCCAAGAAGAGTTGACGTCGACCGAAAATAAAATTGGATTCGCGCGCCAAAGTTTCAACGACGCGACGACGCTTTACAACACCAAACGCGAAACGTTCCCGACGAATATTATCGCCGGAATGTTCAACTTCGGCGAAGCGTCGCTCTTCGAGATAACGAACGACGCGGAGCGGGAAGCGCCGAAAGTTTCGTTCTAACAAACGAGCGAAAAGAAGGCGGAAGCGGAAACGGAAGCGAAACGCCGTCGGGGCGGAACGCGATTTTGTCGTTATTATTAATATAAGGGCGAAAACGGCGTTCCGACGCGAACGGCGGCGTTTTTTAAAATGAACGGACGACGAAAGCGCGACGTTGGTTGGAAGTAAGCGAACGACGAACGCGGCTAAGGAAAACGAAAACGACGGCGAACGGTTCGGCGTCGGCGCGAGCAAATCGGATAAAACGGAACGAAGATGAATTTTTTTGAACGGCAGGAACAGGCGCGCGGACGAACGAAGCTCCTCGTTTTTCTCTTTATCTGCGCTCTTTTCGCGACTTTTGCGGCGGTTCTCTCGTTGGTCGCTTGGTTCGCGGCGCTCGGAACCGAAACGGCGTCGACCGGCGCGTCGACGTCGGAGCTTTTCGTTCGTTACTTAGCGGAGCCGTCGCTCGTCGCGGGCGTCGCGGTCGTCGTTTTTTTGTTGATCGGCGGCGGATCGATCTTTAAAATCGGCGAACTGAAGTCGATGGGCGCGGACGGCGTCGCGGTCGCGCTCGGCGGAACGCGGATTACTCGAGCGGCGACCGACGGAGCGGAGCGGCGACTTTACAACGTCGTCGAGGAGATGGCGATCGCGTCCGGCGTCCCGGTTCCGAACGTGTACGTAATGCGGGAAGAAAAGGCGATCAACGCTTGCGCGATCGGCGGCGACCCGGAATCGTCGGCGGTCGCGGTAACGGACGGCGCGCTTCGGACGTTGAGCCGCGACGAGTTGCAGGGCGTCGTCGCGCACGAGTTCGGGCACCTCCTCAACGGCGACGTTAAGATGAATATGCGGCTGATCGGCGTTTTGTTCGGTTTGCAAATGTTGACGCTGCTCGGCGTCGGAATTTTTCGCTCGACGTTGTATCTGTCGTTCGGCGGCTCGTCGGACGACCGCAAGGGCGCGGGCGGAGCGGTGTTCGCGATTTGGCTTTTCGCGTTCGGTTTGGTCGTTATCGGCTCGATCGGCGTTTTCTTTAGCAACGTTATCCGAGCGGCGATTTCGCGTCAGCGGGAGTTTTTAGCGGACGCGTCGGCGGCGCAGTTTACGCGGAATCCGGCGGGCTTGGCCGGAGCGCTCAAGAAAATCGGCGGCTTGACCGGAGGTTCGCGGGTGAACGCGGCGCGCTCGGCGGAGATGGCGCACCTCTTCTTCGGCTCCGTTTTTTCCGGCGGTTTAATGGAGTCGCTTTTCAAGACGCACCCGGATTTGACCGAGCGGATTCGCCGACTCGAACCGACGTTCGACGGGCGGTTCCCGAAAGTCGCCGTCGACTCTGGCGTCGGGGGGCGTTTGAGCGTTCCGCTTTACGACGGGACTCCGGCGAGCGTTCGCGGCGTCGCGAACGGGGGCGCGGCAGCGAACGGAACGTCGGCGGCGTCGGAGCGTTTCGCGAACGGAGCGGCGTTCGCGGCGGCGCTGATCGATTCGATCGCGACGCAGGCGGCGGAAAAATTCGACGTCGCGAGCGCGCTTCTCCAAAAAACGCCGTCGGAAGTCGAGCCGCTTTTGTCGGAGTTCGACGGCGCGCGGGCGGTTCTTTACGCGCTCTTGACCGACGCGAACGAAGCGATTCGAACGCGCCAACTCGAAACGATTCGCAAGGCCGAAGGAACGAAGCTCGACGCGAAAATCGCCGCCGCGTTGAGCGCGCTTTCCGGGGCGTCGTTCGCGGCGCGTTCGACGGTCGCTCGGCTGACGCTTCCGGCGTTGAAGACGGCGAATATCGCGCAATATCGGAAGTTGCGCGAAACGATTTTGGCGCTTTGCGCGGCGGACGGAACGCTCGACCTCTTCGAATACGCGCTTCAAGCGTCGGTCGTTCGCGAATTGGACGTTTATTATCGGCTGTCGCGGGGAACGAAAATCCGTTTTTCGCGTTTCGACGACGTCGTCGAGCCGTTCCGAACGGTTCTTTCGTTCTTGGCGAGCGAAGGCGCTTCCGGCGACGTCGAGGCCGAGCGCAAGGCGTTCGACGAGGGCGCGTCGTATTTTTATTTGAAACTCGAACCGACGCCGCCCGAGACGCGAACGCTCGGAGCGTTCAGCCGCGCGCTTAACGATCTGTCGCAAGCGACGCCGATTTTGAAACAAAAATTGTTGACGGCGTTTTGTCGTTGCGTCGCGGCGGACGGCGTCGTCGTCGAGCGCGAAGGAGAGCTTCTCGAAACGATCGCGTCGGCGCTCGGCGTTCCGGCGCCGGTTTGGGGACGTTGGGCGCGTTGAGCGAGCGTCGGCGAGTCGGCGTCGGGAAAAATTTCCGCTTTTTCGGCGGATTTCGGCGTTTTTTCGCGTTTTTCGCTTGAAATTCGCTTGCCGACGGAGAAAATAACGGTTAGACGCGGCGTCGAGAGCGTTCGGCGCCGCGTCGTTTTTTTGACGTTTGCGGCGTCGAACGGCGTCGGCGTCGTTATTTCGGCGTTTTTGAACGTCGGTTGGGGACGTTTTTTTAATTTTTCGGTCGTTTGACCGGCGGGAGGGACGAAAATGGACAGAAGAACTTTCTTGGCGTTGGGGCTGGCCGCTCCGTTGGCGTTCAAATCGGGGTTGGTTTCGCCGAAATGGGGGTGCTGCGCCGAGGATAACGCGATCGAAGTTTCGTTCGCCGCCGACCCGAGCGCGCCGAAAGTAACGATGTGGCAAACGCCGCGCCAAACCGGGTCGCAGATGATGGGGTATATTTTCCGAACCGCGACCGGCGAAACGGTCGTGTTCGACGGCGGCATGCCGGGCGACGGCAAGTATTTGGCCGAACTTCTTAAAAAACATTGCGGCGGAAAAGTCGACGCTTGGTATCTGACGCACGCGCACGGCGACCACTTCGGCGCGCTCGGCGAAATTTTGGCGAAAACGCCGGACGCGCTCGAAATCGGGAAACTTTACTTCAACTTCCCGAACCGCGACTGGCTCGACAAGCACGAAGCGGGGGGGCGGAGATGGCGCGACCCGTTTTTCGCCGCGCTCGAAAAGAACTTTAAGGGCGAAATCGTCGCGCCGAAGCCGGGCGACGTTCAAAAGTTCGGCGACGCGCTGACGATCGAAACGCTGAACGACTTCGACGAGTCGCTGACGACGAACGCGATCAACAACTCGACGATTGTTTTCCGCTTGGACGTCGCCGGGAAGTCGCTCTTGATGTTGGGCGACCTCGGCGCCGAGGGGGGAAACCGCGTCCTGAAAAACGTTCCGAAGGAAAAAATCGACGCCGATTTCGTTCAAATGGCGCATCACGGGCAACAGGGCGTTACGAAGGAATTTTATGAAGTCGCGTCGCCGACCGTTTGCTTTTGGCCGACGCCGGACTGGCTTTGGGACAACAACGCCGGAGGCAAGGGCAAAAACACCGGCCCTTGGAAGACGCTCGAAACGCGCGCTTGGATGGACGAACTCGGAATCGACAAGCATTACGTCTCGAAGGACGGCTTAATTAAGACGACGTTCTAACGTTCGTTTGAGCGTTAAAACGGAAAGCGCAAGGCGCGAAACGCCGTCGGGACGCGCTTCTCGACGGCGTTTTTCCGGCTTTGAGAATTGAACTCGGCGTTGGGTTAACGTTGGAAAAGTCTTGCGTCTTAAAAGGACTTCGAACGGATGAACGCGATAAACTTTCGGAAGCGCCAAGCAAGCGCGCGGAAACGAACTTGCCTCTTGTCGTTTCTTTTTGTTCTCGGCGTCGCGGCGGTCGGCGTTTCGATTTGGCCGGTTATCGTCGTTTGCGCGACGTTATATATCTGGGCGTCGTCGCTCGTGATAATATTCGAAGGCGTAAGCGAAACGACGAAGATGATGAAGTGGGGCGCCGAGTTTTTTTGCGACTGGCGCTCGAATCCCGACGCGATTTTGATCGCGGCGATTATCGGCGTCGTCGCGATTTGCGGCGGAACCTTGAGTAAGATTTTCGAATTGAAACGGCGGGGCGCTTGCGGCGTCGCGGAGAAACTGGGAGGAACGCGAATCGACCGTCGGGCGTCCGATCTTAACGAAAGGCGTTTTTACGACGTCGTCGAGGAGACGGCGCTTGCGTTCGGCGTTCCGGTTCCGGCGGTTTACGTTTTGCGCGACGAAGACGGAATCAACGCTTGCGCGATCGGCGGCGACCTGGAAACGTCGGCGGTTGCGGCGACGGCGGGGGCGATTCGACTTTTAACGCGCGACGAGTTGCAAGGCGTCGTCGCTCACGAGTTCGCTCACTTGGTTAACGGCGACGTTAAAATCAATATGCGATTGCTCGGCGTTCTTTTTGGGATTCAGATATTGGTCGTCGCCGGGCTTGTGGGTTTGAAAATAGAGGAAAAATGGAATACGGCGGATAAAGGAATTTCGTTAGAGTTCGTATGGTGGGCGCTAATCTTATCGGGAATGGTCGGCGGTTTTGTCGCCGGGTTGATTCGCGCGGCGATTTCGCGTCAACGGGAGTTTTTAGCGGACGCGACGGCGGCGCGGGCGACGCGGAATCCGCTCGGGCTGGCGAACGCTTTAAAAAAAATCGGCGGATTAGAAAAAGGCTCGACGCTTTCCGCACCGGCTTCCGTCGAAACGGCGCATCTCTTTTTCGGTTCCGTTTTTACCGGCGCTTGCGCGCGTTTTTTCCGAACGCATCCGGATTTGAAACGACGGATTTTGGCGCTCGATCCAACTTTCGACGGCGTTTTCGCGAAAGTCGACGTTGCGTTAGAAGGGAAAGTTGAGAACGAAAGCCGCGATTCTTAGTAAAAACGACGAAAACGCGTCGTTGAGCGGCGAGCGCGTCGAACGACCGTCGGCGTTTGGAAAAATTTTCGCTTTTTCGGCGTTTTGGGGCGGATTTCGCTTGAAATTTGCGTGTCGACGGGGAAAATAACGGTTGGACGCGGCGTTTCTTATTCGAGGCGTCGCGTCGTTTTTTTATCGCTTTTTTATTTTGAGGAGTCGTTTGACCGTCCGGAGGAACGAAAATGGACAGAAGAACTTTTTTGGCGTTGGGGCTCGCCGCTCCGTTGGCGTTGAAGTCGGGGTTGGTTTCGCCGAAATGGGCGTTTTCCGCCGAGGATAACGCGATCGAGGTTTCGTTCGCCGCCGACCCGAACGCGCCGAAGGTAACGATGTGGCAAACGCCGCGCCAAACCGGGTCGCAGATGATGGGGTATATTTTCCGAACCGCGACCGGCGAAACGGTCGTGTTCGACGGCGGAACGTTCGGCGACGCGGAGTACTTAACCGCGCTGCTGAAAAAACATTGCGGCGGAAAAGTCGACGCTTGGATTATGACGCACGCGCACGACGACCATTTCGGCGCGTTTTGCCGAATTATGGAGACGAACCCGGACGCGCTCGATATTAAGAAACTTTACTTCAACTTCCCGACGCAAAGTTGGCTCGACCAATACGAAGCGTACTGCAAAAAGTCGACCGCTCGCTTCTTCGCCGCGCAAAAACTCTTCAAGGGCGAAACGGTAACGCCGAAACCGGGCGACGTTTTGAAATTCGGCGACGCGCTCTCGATCGAAACGCTCAACGACTTCGACGCGTCGCTGACGCGGAACGCGATCAACAACTCGACGATTATTTTCCGCTTGGACGTCGCCGGGAAGTCGCTCTTGATGTTGGGCGACCTCGGCGTCGAGGGGGGAAACCGCGTTCTGAAAACGGTTCCGAAGGAAAAAATCGATTGCGACTTCGTCCAAATGGCGCACCACGGTCAGCAGGGCGTTACGAAGGAATTTTACGAAGCCGCGTCGCCGACCGTTTGCCTTTGGCCGACGCCCGATTGGCTTTGGGACAACAACGCCGGAGGCCGCGGCAAAAATAGCGGGCCTTGGAAGACGCTCGAAGTCCGCGCTTGGATGGAGGAACTCGGCGTCGACAAGCATTACGTCTCGAAGGACGGCTTGATCAAAATGACGTTCTAACGTCGGAGGGCGACGGGAACGAACCGTCGGCGCAAGGCGGGCGTCGCTCGACGTCGGAGGCTTTTTCGGAGGAAACGAAAGGGCGGTTCGGCGAACTCGGGCGGCGCCTAAAGGCGTTTCTTGCGAACGAAACGCGCCGGCCGGCGGAACCGTCGCGGCGGCTCGGCGTTAATATATTAATGGGCGCGTCGCGCGAGCGTCCCCGTTGAAAAGACGGGCGACGGCGATATAATAAATAAGGGGAAAAACGAAAACGTTCGAGCGCGAACGACCAAAAAAGAAAGCGAAATAAGGAAAAGGGCAAAATGACCGAACGACCGACGACCGACGCGGCGGCTTCCGAACGTCGCGAGGAACTTTGCGGACGAACGCTCGGCGATTACCGAATCGAACGTCGCGTCGGCGGCGGCGCGACCTCCGACGTCTTTTTGGCGACGCAGCTTTCGCTCGGGCGCCCGGTCGCGCTGAAAATTTTAAAAGACGAACTGGCGCGCGACGAAACGTATTTGAAGCGCTTTCTGCAGGAAGCGAGAGCGGCGGCGCGACTGGAGCATCCGAACATCGTTCGCGTTTACGAAGTCGGCGTCGCGACGCTCGGCGGAGAAACGCGGCGCGATTTTAGCGTCGAAACGTTCGACGGCGGCGGTTCGAAAACGAGAAAATCGCGACGTTTCGGGCGGCGACTCGGCGCGTCGGCGAAGAATTATCGCTTTATCGCGCAAGAATACGTCGACGGAATGAGTTTGCAACGGTTCTTGCGCGGCGGCGCTCGAGCGTCGATTCCGCAAACGTTTTCGGCGCTCGAACAGATCGCGGCGGCCCTAAAACGGGCGGCGAACGCGGGCGTCGTGCATCGCGACGTCAAACCGGAAAACGTTCTGCTCGACGCGAACGGGACGATTAAGGTCGTCGACTTCGGCTTGGCGCGGCTCGACGGAAACGTCGGCGCGACGAGCGCGACGCTGACTCGAACCGGGTTCGCGATGGGGACTCCTCTTTATATGAGTCCGGAACAAGCGCGCGGCGGAAAAATCGATTCGCGTTCCGATATTTATTCTCTTGGAATCGTCGCGTATCGAATGTTGACCGGAACGGCCCCCTTTAGCGGCGACGCGCCGTTGGCCGTTATTTTGAAACACTTAAACGAGCGTCCGCGCCCGATCGAGGAACTGCGCCCCGACGCGCCGCCGGCGTTGGTCGCGCTGATTCGGCGAATGATCGAGAAGAAGCCGAGCGACCGTCCGGAGTCGCCGGACGTTTTGCTCGACGCGTTGCGGTCGGCGCGGCGGGAGTTCGAGCGAAGCGAAGCGGGCGCGTCGAGCGAGTCGACGCAAACGGCGTTCGAGTCGGCGGCGTTCGACGGAAACGGTCGAGCGGACGAACGCGAACCGGAAAACGGCGTCGCGGCGACCGGTTTTTTCCGGACGGACGACGAACGCGCCGCGTTCGAACGGGCGCTCGAAACGACGAATCTGTCGCAAACTTGGCAAACGAACCGCGCGATGCTGCAAACGTTGCGGAGCGAGTCGGCGAAACGTTGGACGCGTCGCGGCGTCGCGTTGGCGGGGGCGGCGTTCGTCGGAGCGTTCCTTTGCGGCGCGGCGGCGACGGCGGCGAGGAATTGTTTCGTCGCGTCGCAAACGAAGGAGCCGCCGTCGACGATTCGGCGTTTCGACTCGGTCGAAGAGCAATGGGTGTTCGCGCTGCACACCGGAACGGTCGACGCTTGGCGGAGCGTCGGCGAGTATTTCCCGAACGAGGCGTATTGGACGAGCCGAGCGGAGCGGCAGTTGGCGTTGGCGTATCTCGACGAGAAAAACGTCGCGGAGGCGAAGGTTATTTTCGAACGAATCGCGGCGAATCCGAGCGCCGGTCGCGACGCGGACGCGTTCGGAGTGGCCGGGCTCGCTTGGTGCGCCGCGCTCGACGGCGATTTGAACGCGGCGGTCGCGACGATTTCGGAACTTCGAACGGCGAAAACGATCGGATACGACCGATTGACGGAATTTGCGTTGGCGAAAACGGAAGGAATCGTTCGAAGGCAAACGGAGTTCGCCGGGTCGCGCGGTTTTGGCGGCGGTCGCGGCGGCGCGGGGAACGAACGCCGTTCGGAAAACGCGGGCGGCCCGAACGGCAAGCAAGGGAACGTCGGTCAACCGGGGCCGGGTTGGCCCGAATCGAACGGGAAAGCGGGAGAAGTCGATCGACCGGGGCCGGGTTGGCCCGCCCCGAGCGGAAAAGCGGGAGAAGTCGATCGACCGGGGCCGGGTTGGCCCGCCCCGAGCGGAAAAGCGGGAGAAGTCGGTCAGCCGGGGCCGGGTTGGAACGTCCCGACCGGGAAAACGGGAGACGGCGGCCAACCGGGGCCGGGTTGGAACGTCCCGAGCGGAAATCCGGGGAACGTTGGGCAACCGAAACCCGATTTCGGTTGGAGCGAAGAGGACGCGGCGGCTTGGAGTCGGTTTTCTTTTGAAGACGCTTGGAGCCGTTGGAACGAACGGTTGGCGTTCGAAGAATTTTGGAGCGGAACGCTTGAAAGAAAAACGTTGTCGACCGCTCCGGAGTCGAGCGAAACGCTCGTTAAAGCGGAGGAAGTCGGGACGGGCGACGAAACGACCGACGTCGGGGCGACTTGCGATTCCGTTTGCGCCGAGCCTTGCGTCGCGTCGACTTGCGATTCCGTTTGCGCCGAGCCTTGCGTCGCGTCGGCTTGCGACTCCGTTTGCGCCGAGCCTTGCGTCGCGTCGGCTTGCGACTCCGTTTGCGCCGAGCCTTGCGTCGCGTCGGCTTGCGATTCCGTTTGCGCCGAGCCTTGCGTCGCCGATCCTTGCGGGGATTGCGGCGATTTGAAACGGCGCGCGACTTGCGAATCGTCGATTTAACGGCGGCGTTCGGTAAAAAAAGTCGGAAAAAATTAAACGAAATAAAAGCGAAAAAAAAGAAAAAAAGCGAGAACGGAGGAGCGATGGGAGCGACGAGCGGCGAACCGGAAGTCGTTTTGTACACCGACGGCGCGTGCAGCGGGAACCCCGGGCCCGGCGGTTGGGCGTTCGTGATGCGGCACCTGCCGACCGGAAAGGAAATCGAACGCTCCGGCGGCGAGCGCGAAACGACGAACAACCGAATGGAGCTGCAAGCGGTCGTCGAGGGACTGTCGGCGTTGAAGCGACCGACGTCGGTAAGAATCGTCAGCGACAGCGCTTACGTCCTGAACGGTTTGTCGAGCTGGATCGCGAACTGGAAGCGGAACGGTTGGCGGCGTCGCGAAAAAAGCGGCTGGGCGGAGGTGAAAAATCTCGACCTTTGGAAAAAGCTCGACGAACTAACCGCGTCGCACTCCGTTCAGTTTGAGAAGATTAAGGGACATTCCGGGCATCCCGAGAACGAACGTTGCGACGAACTCGCGGTTCAAGAGTGGAAAAAAATTCGCGGCGAGCGTTGAAATAGCGAAAATAGACAAGACGGGGCGAGCCGAAGCGTCGGTCGCGCGAACCGGATTCGGCGGAACGGGCGAACGTCGAGCGGTTGAACCGAAGGGAAAGAGCTGGGCGAGCCGACCGAGTCGCGTTCCGTTTGGTTCGAGAAGATTAAGGGACGTTCGGGCGTCCGGAGAACGGGCGTTGCGACGAACTCGCGGTTCAAGAGCGGAAAAGATTCGCGGCGAACGTTGAAATAGCGAAAATAGGCGAAACGGGCGAGCCTTGGATAACGCTCGTCGGCGGTCGCGCGAATCGGACTCGGCAAAATAAACCAAAACGGGCGAAGGTCGGACGGGGGGCGGCGACGTTCGACGCGTTGGAACGAGCGTAATATTGTTAGATTGGCAAGAATAGGAGAGCTAGTTAAAGAAAGGAAGGGCGCGAATGTCCGAATATTTGGAGGTCGCGATTCGAGCGGCGCGCGAAGCGGGCGCGATTTTGAAGGAAAAACTGGGGAAGGTCGGGTTTCGCGAGAAGAATCCGGCCGACTTGGTAACTGAAGCCGACGTCGCGGCGCAGGCGAAGATCGCGGAGATTGTGTCGACGGCGTTTCCGGAACATTACTTCATCGGCGAGGAACCGCAAAGTTCGCTCGGCCCCGACGCGCCGCGCCTTAAGAACGTTTTGCGCGAAGAGGAGTGCGGAAGCGGCGCTCCGGCCGATTTGCCGTTCACTTGGATCGTCGACCCGCTCGACGGAACGACGAACTTCGTTCACCGCGTTCCTTTTTTTGGAACGTCGATCGCGCTGACTCGGGGGAACGAGATTCTTTGCGGCGTCGTTTACGACCCGAGCGCCGACGAACTTTTTGCCGCCGAACAAGGCTCCGGAGCGTTCCTCAACGGCGAACGAATCCGAACCGGCGGTTTTACGCGCCCGACGCAAGCGCTGACGGCGGTTTCCTTTCCGACGCAAACGAAACCGGATTCGCCCGATTATTTAGCGTTTCAACGTTGCGTTCCGGTCTGCCAAGCGATGCGCCGCACCGGGTCGACCGCGCTAAACTTGGCGTACGTCGCCGCCGGACGCTTCGACGCGAAAATTTGCCAATGCGCGCATCCTTGGGACGTCGCCGCCGGCGTTCTTCTCGTTTTGGAAGCGGGCGGCGTCGCGACCAACGCCGACGGACGCCCGTTCGACTTGGCGGTCAAACCGCTTCTCGCGACCGCCAACGCCGAGCTGCACGGCGCGTTTTTGAAGTTGCTCAACGACTGAACCGACTTCGCGGAAAAAACTTCGCTCGGCGGCGCCGGTCGAGTCGGGGCGACTCCGACGGCTTCCGTTTTGGGAAAACCTCAATCCGCGGCGTCGGTCGAATCGGCGAAAGTTCGCGGTCGGCTTTCCGGGAAACTTGGCGCCGTTAAGTCCCAAAGCGTTAAAGGCGTCGGCGACGCCGTCGGCGTTAAAACCGTTAAAAGCGGCGCGTCTTGACGACGCGTCGTTTTTTTACGTCGATTTTCTCTTCTTCGTCGTTTTTCTTTTCCGCTTTCTTCGCGTTGTTTTGCGTATTTTTAAGCGCGGTTCTTTTTCGAGCGAGCGTTTTCGGGGGCGCGTTCCCGCTTTTTTCTTCTCCTTTTTCTTTTTCCCCTCGACTTCTTTTTCGGGCGTTTTCGCGTCGACGTCGGCGCCGTTTTTTCGCGTCGCGTCGTCGACGCAAGGACGGCGGGCGCAAAATCTGCGTCGGACGGCGCCGGTTTTTACGGTCGACGCGATTTTTTTCGTCGCGCCGGTCGCGCCGCGAAAAGCGAATCTAGGCGCTTTGCGGGAAACGCGGCGACCGGTCTCGGTATTTATTTCCGATTTTTCGGTAACTTTTCGCGGCGTTTTTTCGCGTGTAAAATTTCTAGACGAATTTGTTTTAAAATCTTGCGATTAAGGCATTTATAGTCTGTAAGGAATCGGAATTTCGTTGTAAAATGTCGACGTCGCCGCAAAGGAGCGCGCGAAGGAACGCCGGA
>JAGBDD010000251.1 GCA_017937685.1 Thermoguttaceae bacterium
CCGGTGTAATACAACGGAAGTTCAATTTCGCGAACGATTTCCGTTTTCAGCGGATTGTAGAAAAACGCCAAGCCGCGGTCTTCGACGTCGGCGCTCGGGTCGACGTGCAGCCAACCGTCCCAATCGCGCCCGTCCGCTCGGCGGAGGTGAATCAAGTCGGCGTCGAGAATTTGACGGCGCGACTTGTAGAAGTTCACCCATTTCTTGACGACCGCTTTCGTTTCCTCCGAGTCGTAAAGTCGCGGGCCGCGGTAACACGCTTGAACGCCGGCGCCGAGGAGGTTCGCGAAACGAGCGTCGTAATGATCCAAGTGTTCGCGGAGCGGTTCGATCGTCGCCGCCGCGCCGCCGCCGTGATATTGCGTCAACGGAACGAACATCCAGCCCATCGACGCGGTTTTCTCCCAAGTGCCGTCGTAAATGTTTTGGCGCTCGATAATTACCTGTTCGGCGCGCGGGAGCGACCAGTTCGTTTCGCGGTAACCCATCCCGGTTTTGTTTCCGCCGTTGAAGAAGTACGTGTCCGGTTGGTTGACGTAAATCCCGCGTTCGCGGCACCAACGGTAAAGGTCGCTTTGCGCTTTCCATTGAACCCAAACGGAGTCTTCTTTGCCGCGGTGGCCCGGGTGCTTGTCCGATTCGCAGGGGTCGCCGGGGTAAGGGCCGTCGTTTTCGAAGATCGAAAAACCGGCGTACTCCATAAACTCTTTCAGCGTCGCAAAATAACGTTGTCCCCAATCGGCGCCGAGACAGGGGCCGCGTTTGAATTTCGGGTTCGCCGTTTGAACGTTGTCCGCCAACGTTCCGGCGTTGCGCGACGACGTGAGCGAGTACCCGCCGAAACCGAGACCGGCGGCTTTCGCTTCGTCGGCGATATCGCGATAAATATCGCGATAGGCTTTCTCCGTGCTTTCGAGGTTGAAGCTGGAGCCGAAGCTCATAATGATCGTTTCGAAGCCGGTTTCGCGGCATTGCTCGATCGCTTCGCGCAGAACTTCCGGTTGCGCTTGCGTTTTGTGGAACATCAACGGGTTTTCCGCCGTCCAAGGGGCGAGCGTGCGATACATGCGACGCCGCGCCAACCCTCGGCGTTCGCGGTCGGTTCCGTCGTAAAAGAGTTCGAACGAGCGGTACGAAACGAAGTTTTCGCCGGGACGAACGTATTGCGCCGGGCCAAATTCCGGCGTCGAGACGTAACGGCAGGGCGTGTCGAGGCGATAACAGACCTGCGTGCGGTAGCCGGGATCGAGTTCGAGACGGTGCCCGAAGCCCTTCAACGACGAACTCATCGTGTAACCGGCGATGTAATCGTTTTCAACGTAAAGGTTTAAGACGTTCCAGTTAAAGTCTTTGTCTTCGACGCGCGATTCCGGTTCGACGAGTTGCAATTCTTCCGAAACGAACGAGTCGACGCAATATTCCGGCGCCGGTTTCGCGCCTTCAACTTCTTGCGGATAAAGAACTTCGATTCGCTTTTGCAGAACCGGGATTCCGTCGTAAATTTCGTAATAAACGTCGACCGTCGGCAGAACTTTCCCGTCGACGGCGTCGTGTTTGTACGACATACGGAGGCTTTTCCCCTTTGGCGGCCAAGCGAGGTCTTTCGAGAGCCATTCGGGACGCTTTTTCCATTCGAACGGCTTTTCGATTTCGCCGATTTTCGCGCTTTCGAAGCGATAAGAGTTTTCGACCGGTTTGAGCGTCGGAATCCACTCTTCCTTGAAGTAATTCAAGACCGGTTGGCCGGTCAAACCGCCGATCGCGTACGACGTTCCGTCGATAACGACGCGCGCTTCCGGGCCGACGGCGCGAATCAGTTCTTCGCCGGTTCTCAAATGTTTGAAACTGACGGTCGCGGCGGACGGTTCGACGACGATGCGTCGCTCGATAATGCCGTTCGTTAGTCGCCATTCCTTTTTCGCTTCGTCGAACTCGACTTGCGCGACGAAACCGCTCGGGTCGAGGAGCCAATCTTTTGGCGCGTTCGAATCGGCGAACGCGGCGCAGGTCGCGAAAACGGCGAGCAAAAACGCGCTCGCTTGGAGTAAAAACTTCATTTAACGTCTTTCTAACATTAAAGTAACGGGTGTGAAAAAGCCGTCGAGCCGAACGGCGGCTTGGTTTTGGTAAATTTTTAGGTCGTCGCGCTCTAAAAACGCGAACTCGGCGCCGCCTCGCGAGGGAGACGCGCCGAGTTCGGAACGCGTTGCGTTTCAACGCGTTAAGCGTTTAGCTCCGAAGAGCCCGAAACGCTCGCGGGGAAGCGAAAACTTAGAGGAGTTTTTGCGCCCGCGCTTTCAGGTCGGCGTTTGACGTCGTGTCGACGACGCGTTTCATACCGTCGATCAAGTCTTTGCCCGCTTTCGCTTTAGCGGCGTCGTCCGTTTTCGCGTCCCATTTCCATTCCGGTTGGCTGACGCGAATCTTTTCGGCGACGACGACGGCGGCTTCGCAAGCGGCTTCTTTGAACTCGTCGTGCTTGGCGTATTCGAGCGCGGCGACGACGTTTTCAGCGACGATGTTGCGCTTGAAGACTTCGAAAATCAACGCTTTATCTTCGGCGCGACGGGCCGTTTCGAACGCGATTTTGCACATCTCGATTTTGCGGGCGACCGGCATGTCGAATTGGCGCGGAATGCGGATATAACCGCGAATTCCGCGGGAGTGGTACTTCGCGTCGCGAGCTTGTTGCGCGATTTTAAGGCAAACGTCGGCGACCGCTTCGGCGTCGGACGGCGTGTTCCATTCGCCGAGGATTTGCGTCGCTTTGTCGACGGTCGGGCCGTTGCAAGCGGCGGCGACGGCGGCGAGCGCGGTCGGGCCGCCGATTTGCTTCAGGAGCGGCAGCGTCTTGTTTTTCGCGTCGAGGTCGGTTTCCTTCGCGAAAAGGTCGGCGACTTTAGCGGCGCATTCTTCGCGCGGCATGCGGGTGCAGGCGGCGCGGAGAATCCAGTCGACTTTCGCGTCGTCCGTTTCGCCGTCGAGCGCGGCGACGAGGAGGTCTAAGTTGTCGAGCGAAACGATTTCCGACAGCGCGGCCAACGCGGCGTCGCGAACGGCGCCTTGCTTCGTTTCGGCGATTTTGACGAGAACCGGCCCGGCGCTTTCGACGCGGCGCAGTTCGACGATCTTCAAGATTCCGAGCGCGGCGGCTTCGGAGAATTCGTCGAGCGCGTCGGGCAAATCGCCGACGGCCTCGTCGATTTGGGCGGCGAATTTTTCGTCGTCGAGCGCGACGCCGAGCGCGACGATCGCGTCGCCGAGTTCTTTATCGTCGAAGTCTTCCGCCTCGAACGGGTCGAACGCGGCGACCGTATCGACGGAACCGACGTTAATCAACGCTTTAGCGGCGGCGATCTTCAGCGCGACGGAACCGTCCTTCGCCAGCGCGACCGCTTTCGGGAAGACGAGCTTCTTCGACGCGTCGTCTTTGCGGTCGCCGAGCGCGCGCAAGACGAGAATTTGCTTCGCTTCCGGGAAGGAGTCGAACGCCGCGAGGAGCGTTTCGACGACTTTTGGAGCGTCGGCGTCTTTAAATTCGCGAACGGTTTTCAGCGCCGCGTCGACGATTTGTTGGTCGTCGCTTTTGATCAGCTCGACGATTTTCGCGGCGGATTCGGCGCCGCGGCAAACGAGGGCGCGGTAAGTCCCGGCTTCGCGGACGAAGTTCGGGAGCCCGGCGGTCGTCGCGGCGTCGTAAAGCGCGGCGGCGCCGACGAGATTGCCGGCTTTTTCGCGGGCTTCCGCGGCGTCGAGAATCGCGTCGCCGAGACCGCGCAGGAAGAGCGGATCGGCGCCGTTCAGGTCTTTTTTCGCTTCGCTAACGAGGAAACCGGCGGCTTCGTCGGACGCGATGGCGCCGAGCGCGGCGACGACCGCTTTCTTAACGGCGACGTCGTCTTTTTCGGCGTAAAGTTTCGTCAACAGCGCGACCGACTCCGCTTTGCCGCGAACGCCGATCGAGTCGATAACGCCGACGAGGCAAGCGCCGTCGAGTTTTCCGGCGGCTTCGGCCAACGCGGCGTCGGCGGCGTCGAACGGGAGCGCTTCGAGCGCAAAGCGGGCGTTGAAACTTTGTTTTTCGTTCGCGAGGAGCGCGACGAGTTTCGGAATCGACGCTTCCGAACCGATAACGGCCAAGCGTTTAACGGCGACGTTGACGCGGTGAATGTCGGCGGGTTCCGAACCGGCTCCGTCGATCGCTTGAAGCAGGAGAGCTTCGTCGGAGGTCGTTTGGAGCGTCGCGACGTCTTGCGCGAGGGCCGGGGACGCGACGACGGCGGCCAACAGCGCGCTCGACAGGAAAGAGAACGCGTATTTTTTCATATGTCTTTCTCCAACGGCGAAAGGAAAAGCGGGCGAACGAACGCTCGGAAGCAAGCGCAAACGTCGGCGACTAAACGGTTTCGAGAACCGGCGGCGACGCGACGCGGCGCGAGCGGAGCGGTCGGCGGCTTTTCGGCTTTCGCGTTTTGGGCTTTTTTTCGTTATTAATATATAAGGGGGAAAAATCGACAAAATCGACGAAACGCGGCGCCTTAGAGCGTGTACGGGGCGCGCATCGCGCGGGTGCGCATGCGGTTCGCTTCTTCGTCGTTGAACTCTTCCTTGACCGGGTCGAACTCGATCGGACGTTTGAGCTGCCAAGCGATGTACGCGCAGTGCGACGCGATGTGCGATTGCGCGGCGACGGCGGCGTTGGCGGCCGGGTTGCGACGCGTTTTAACGCAGTCGACGAACTCGGCGATGTGCGTCGACGGGTTGGTGCCGGGCATTCCGAAATACTTCAACTCGCTTCGGAGCGCGTCGGACGAAACGGCCATCCGCCCGCTGTCGCCGGTTTCAATCCAGCCTTCTTCGCCGACGTAGCGAGCGGAGCAGGTGCCGAGCCCGAGCCAACCGTCGGAGCGCATCACGAGCTTAACGCCGTCGGCGTAGTAGGCCCAAACGTGCCCGGCGATGGAGCCGTCGTCGTTGAATTGCGGTTCGTAACGGGTCGGCGCGGTGTCGTCTTTTTGCGCGGCCCATTGACAAAGGTCGACGGTGTGCGAACCCCATTCGAGAATTCCGCCGCCGTGGAAGTCGAAGTGGCTGCGCCAATCGCCCGCGACGTAACGGCTGTTGTACGGGCGCCAAGGGCAGGGGCCGAGCCAGCGATCCCAGTCGACTTCGTCGACCGCCGGTTCCGGTTCCGCGTCGAACCAGTTGTGGTGCGTCGCCGGCCAAAGGGTGTTCGCGTGAACTTCGGTGAGTTTGCCGAGTTTGCCGCTCTTGACGATTTCGGCGGCGAGCATAAAGTTGCCGATGTTGCGGCGTTGCGTCCCGGCTTGGTAGACGATCCCGTAACGCTTCACCGCGTCGGCGAGGGCGCGGCTTTCTTGAATGGTGAGGGAGAGCGGTTTTTCGCAGTAGACGTCTTTCCCGAACTTCGCGGCGGTGATGGAGGCCATCGTGTGCCAACGGTCGCCGGTCGCGATCAAGACGGCGTCGATATCGTCGCGGATAAGGAGGTCTTCCATATCCTTGTACATCGCGCAATCGGTGTCGTTGTAAGTTTTGTCGGCGCGGTCTTTAACGTATTCGCGGCGCGATTTGCGGACGTCGCAGATCGCGCGGAAGCGAACGTCGTTGCGTCCCAAGAAGACGCCGAGGTCTTCGTTGCCGCGCGACCCGATTCCGATGGCGCCCATATTGACTTTAGCGCTCGGGGCGACTTCGCCGTCGAGCCCGAGGACTTTGCCGGGAACGTAAGTCGGAACGAGCGCCGCGGCTCCGGCGACCGCGCAACCTTTCAAAAAGTCTCGACGACCGACGCGTCGTTGCGTTGATTTCATAAGGGCTCCTTTCTCCGCGTTCGCG
>JAGBDD010000252.1 GCA_017937685.1 Thermoguttaceae bacterium
AAAGAGAAAGTAGGAAAGAGAAAGTAGGAAAGAGAAAGTAGGAAAGAGAAAGTAGGAAAGAGAAAGTAGGAAAGAGAAAGTAGGAAAGAGAAAGTAGGAAAGAGAAAGTAGGAAAGAGAAAGTTTCGCCTAAGACGCAACGCTGAGAAAAATCTTTTCCGTTCAACGTCGCAACGGTTACCGGAGATAGTAAAGAGAAGTTCGAGAACGCTGAAGAAAAAAAAGCTCAAACGTTCGCAAAAAAACGTTTGAGCTAGTGGCTGAAACTGGACTTGAACCGGTGACCTACGGCTTATGAAGCCGCCGCTCTAACCAACTGAGCTATTCAGCCTTTTTGTTTTGTTAAGGAAGAGGCGGTTGGCGTTTGCCTCGCGTCCCCTTAACACACATAATCATATCACGCTTTCGTGAAATGTAAAGAGCCTTTTTCCATTTTTTTTTATTTTTTTAAAACGCCCTAAGCGACGTTACTCGCGGTCGTCGACGCGGGTTTTGATTTGAACCGCCGCGGCGCCTCGGAAAAGTCCGGGACGGCATAAAAAACGAGGCGCGTCGTCGACGAGACCTAAAAATAGAGCGTTCGCCGGGACGTCCGTCGTCAACACGTCGCCCGGTTTCAGTCGGCGCCAAGTTTCCGCCGACGTTTCGCCCCGTTCGACGACGACGGCAAGTTCGAAGGAAGCGGGGGACGGCGAAACGGAAGGGGAGCCGGAGACCGGAAAAAACGGCGTCGGTTGCGACGGTTCGGCGGAAGAGCGCGAGGAAAAAGGCGAACTTTCGAGCGACGGCGTCGGAACGGGGGGAAACGGGGGAGCGTCGGAACGCGGCGTTTGCGGCGTCGATTCGCGGGGAAGCGCCGCGTCGGCCAACGGAACGAGGAAGCGCGTCGGAAAAACGAGCGTCCAAGGGAAGAGGCGGTCGCCGAGACGGAGAACGCGTCGTTCCCAATAAAATAGGGCGTCGTCGAGTTCAAGCGCGACGCGCTTTGACGTTGGACGGAACGCGACGACGGTCGACGGAGAAGAAAGAACGGCGAGCGGAGAAAGCGCCGCGAAACGAATCGCCTCTTGCGTCAACGCTTCCTCTTCGAACGGCGTCAACGGCGCTTGCGCGTCGACGTTAAAATCATTCCAAAGCGCCTCGTTTGCGCAAATTTCCTCGACGTTGAAGCCGAGCGCCGCGTCGAAAAGGAGACGGAAGGTCGACCGCGGCGCGACGAACAAATAACGAGCGCCGCGCGCGTCGCCGAGAAGAAGGGATTCGGAAACGCCGTCGTTCGAACGTTCGAAGCGTCGCGAGAGATCGTCGAGAGGCGCGAACCCGAACCCGACGAAAAGAACGTCCGCCGTCGGAGCCGTCAAACGACGCGCCGCTTCGACGAGAGAGGACGCAAACTCGGCGAAAAAGGGGGCGTCGGGGGAGGGCGACGCGTCCGGCGCTCGACGACCCGCGAAGATCGGCGCGAACCGAGCGGCGTCGGGGAAACGGGCGGGGGACGGCGACCGGTCGGATTCGCAAGGGAAAAATTGGGAGGAAAAACGGGGAAATCGCATTGTTTGGGAAGAAAAGAGGGAATGGGTAAAGCCGTTGGGCGAAGGGGTGCAAACGTTTGAAATCAAACAAAGGCTCGCGGCGCAAGTTTAGCGGAATTAAGGGCGCGAAGCAAGAGCGGTTGGGAAAAACAAGTTAAAATAGGAGAAAAGCGCGGTCGAGGGAAAGAAAAAAGGGAAATAATGGGAAAAAAAAGGTAAAAAAGAAGAGAAAAAGGGAAAAAAGCGAGGTAAAAAGAAGGGGAACGCGGGAAATAAGAGGAGAAAATAAAGGAGGTAAAAAGCGGACGGAGGAGAGATCGTCTTGACTTGGAAGCGAAGATTTTTTAAAATTCCACTAAAGAAAGCGCGGCGTTTGCGGCGCGTCGCGGCGAAAAAGGGAATTTTTCGAGAAAAATAAAGCGATCGACGATATTTTTTCGACCGTCGCGTCGTCAATATTAATAAGCGGGGCGTTCGACCGGAGAAAAGAACGCGACGTTTGAGGGCCGGCGACAGTTTTGGGGCGACGCGGCGCGTTTTGTCGAAAGCGTGGAACGCGGCGACGTCGCAAAATTTTAAAAAAAGTCGGCGTTAAGTTTAATTGAAAACGCGTTAAAATTTCAAAGAGATAGGAAATAACGATGGAAAAGCGAAATCGATGAGAAAACGAAGGACGCCGGAGCGTCGCGACGTTGGGAAAAGCGGGGATCGGCGCGGCGATTTTAGCGGTCGCGGCGATTTTAACGGCGTTTGGGAACGGCGCTCGAACGGCGTCGGCGGCGGAACCGAACGTCGATAAAGATTGGCGACCGATCGCCGTCGTCGCGAGCGCCGGATACGACGCGGTTTGGGGAGCGGCGGAACGCGTCGCTAAAGAGCTGAAATTTGCCGAAGCGGTCGAGGCCGCGCGGGCGATTTACGGCGACGTTCAAGGCGTCGACCGCGAAAAGCCGTTCGGCGTCGTCGTCGCGACGAACGGTTCCGAAGTCGTTCCGTTCGCGTTTTTGCCGGTCGCGAGCGTTGAAAAACTTGAATTTGTCGGCGCTTCCGATTTGAAAGAAAAGATTGAAACGACTCCGGAAGGAATCTTTTTCGGCGACAAGCCGCGACTCCGCTTGCTCGAAAAGGACGGTTGGCTCTTTGTTTGCGAGGCGGGGAAAGAGAACGTCGTTCCGACGACCGATCCGAGCCTTTGGCTCGACTGCGACGGTGCGCTGTCGTTTCAAGTCGAGTTGACCGCGCTTCCGGAAGAACTGCTCGAAGCCGGGTTCGCGGCGTTGCGTCAAAAGGCCGCCGAGAACGCGCCGACCGACGACGAAGCCGCCCTCGAACAATTCGACGCGACGCTCGAGTATTATTCGGCGATTTTCGATTCGCTCGAACGCGTTCGTGGGGCGCTTAACGTCGACGCGGCGACCGGCGACCTGGTTTGGGATTGCTCCGCCGTTTGCAAAGACGGCTCGCCGTTGGCCGAAACGTTCGCCGGAACGCAAAACGCCGAAACTCGTTGGGGCGCGATCGCCGAGACGCCGAACGCCGTTTTCGCCGCCGTTCAAGCGGGCAAACGCTCCGCGCTCGACCGCGAGTTTCTTGCGAAACAGCAAGCGATCGCGTTCGATAATTTTAAAACCGCGCTCGAGATCGGGCTCTACTCCGACGAAGAGCGAGCGTTGGCGGAAGAATTGTTCGCCGCTTTTGAAAAATGTATGAAACCGGCGACCGTCGAAGGAACGTTCGACTCCGCTTCCGCGTTCGCTTGCGAGCCGACCGTTTTGGCGTCGTTCGCCGTCGCGCCGGTCGACGGAAGCGAATTGACCGGCGCCGCCCGGAAAGTTTTCGAGAAGTTGAAAAAAGACGTGCCGGAAGCCGCCGAGAAAATCGATAAATTCGTTAAACTGGACGCGGAAACGGTTGAAGGTTTCGCCGTTTCGAAGGTCGACGTTCCGTTTGCCGAGTTCGACGCGGAGTTGCCGGAATCGCTTCCCGCTTATTGGAACGATAAGACGTTCGTCGTCCGTTTCGGAACGAGCGCCGACGCGATTTTGACCGTCGTCGGACTCGACTCCGCCGCCGTCGACGCCGAGTTTGCGCGAATCGCCGCCGCGTCGAAGACGAAAACGCCGGCTCCGAAACGCGCCGCGTTCGCCGTCGCGCCGTTGGGACGCTGGGCGCTCGAAGCGTTCGGCGATTCGGACGCGTTAACCGCCGCCGCTCGGAAGACGTTGGAACGAATCGCCGAAGCGGACGACGCTCGATTCGAAGTCGAATACGCGATCGACGGGAACCGACTGGAAGCGCGGTACGTCGTTAAATCCGGCGTATTCCGTTTAATTGGAGACGTCGCGCGATTCGCTCTTGTCGCGAACCTCGGTTCCGGCGGCGAGGGGGAAGACGTCGATTATCTTTTCGAAGAGGAATGACTTTTGGAACGAAAAGACGCGCGGTTGAGCGAAGAACGGTCGATTAAAACGACGGCGGAGGACAACGCGCTTGAATCGATCGGCGAAAAGGCGCGAAATAAAGAAAACGGGCAAGCGGCGCAAGGCGGCGGAAACAAACGTCGTCCCGTCGCGTCCGGACGTTTTCGCGTCGTTTCCGCGTCGGGAGCGTTTTCGGTCGGCGTTGGGAACGCGCCGGTCGAGGCGAACGAGTCGTCGAAAGCGGCGGACGGCGAAAAAACGGTCGACGCGCCGAGATCGGCGGATTCGCTAGAATCGTTAGAATCGACAAATTGGGGCGGTTTGAACGGTTCGAGCGACGACTCGGAGACGCGCGACGGCGACTTTGACGACGAAAACGCGTTTTTTGCGAGTTTTTCGACCGACTCCGAAGCGCGGCGGGCGGCCGATTCGTTCGACGACGCGTTCGCGGGCGGGTTGCGGTCGCTTTTTGACGCGGAGGCGGACGAGAGCGAAAACGAAGGCGCGGACGACGGCGACGAATCGGACGCCGAGCGGTTCCAACGCGATCTCGAACGGGAACGGCGCGAGTCGCTCGACGGCGTTCTGCTCCAAAACGACGCCGATTTTTTGCGCGAAGCGGGCGAGAAATACGAGCGAAAAAGCGTTTCCGGCTCCGATTTCGAACGGAAGAGCGCGTCGCGTTCCGAAATCGGCGTCGCGTCGAGCGCTTCGAACGTTGACGAACGACAAGATAGCGAAAATAAAGAGAATAGCGAATTGGGCGGCGGAGTCGAGGCGATCGGCGGACGACGCGCGCCGATCGGCCCGGCGTCGATTCTCGAAGCGATGCTTTTCGTCGGCGACCGAGAAAATCGACCGCTGACGCTGGCCCGCGCGACCGAGCTGATGCGCAACGTGTCGGAAACCGAGGCGCTCGAAGCGCTTGCCGATCTCAACGAACGGTACTGGCGCGACGGCGCTCCGTATCGGATCGTGCGCGACGGCGACGGGTTTCGAATGGCGTTGCGTCCCGAGTTCGACGCGTTGGCGGCTCGTTTCGTCGGCGGAAAAACGAAAGAATTTAAGTTGACGCAAACGATGATCGACGTTTTGGCGTTGATCGCGTATCGACAGCCGATTTCGCTCGACGAGATTCTTGAAACGCGGAACAACGCGACCGGCGCGCTCTCGCAGCTAGTCAAACGGGAACTTGTCGCGCAAGAAAAGCGGATCGTCGACAAGAAAAAGGTCGCGTTTTATTCGACGACGCCCCGATTTTTGCGCCTCTTCAACCTGGAATCGCTCGACGATTTGCCGATCGTCGGCGACGTCGACTACCGTTGAGCTTTAAATAGGAGGGAAATGACAATAATTGGTCGACGTCGCGTTGCGGAACGCGGCGTTTTTTAACGTCGCGTCGCGTTGAAATAGGAGAAACGCGGGGATTAGGAAGATTTTGCCGAGCGGAGGCGAGAGAAACGGGCGGAAAAACGCAAAAAAATTTTTTTTCGGGCGCAATTTGCTTGCAATCGGGCGTCGCGTTTGGTATAATCGCGAACGTTCCGAGACCGATGGCGTCGCGTTCTTGACGACGGACGTTAAAAGGTTTCGATTTTGAAGAATGTAACGCCGCTTTAACGGCGATTTTCGGCTTCCGTTTCCTTATTAATAAGGGAAAGCGCTTGGCTTGCGAACGGTTTGCGTCGTTTTTCGGCGGCGCGGGCGCGTTGGAAGAGCGTTAAAAGAGCGCGCGTCGCGTTGAAGCGTCGAAAATTGCGCCGTCGAGGCGGTCGACGACGAACAAACCAAGCGTCAAAGCGCGTCGTTCGAAATTTGCGGATTTCGAGCGCGCTTCCCGACGTCCGTTTGCGAAAGGAACGAACGATATGCAACGTCAATGGACTCGCCGCGATTTTATGACGACGACCGCGCTCGGCGCCGTCGCCGCGACCGCGAATTGGAACGGTTTCTCGACCGCTCTCGCCGCCGAAGAATATAAAACGAAACTTCGCAGCGCTTTCATTCTTCCCAAGGTTGACCGTAAACGCTTCGAACAACTGGCGGCGGTTGGGATCGAAGGCGTCGAAATTTCCGGTTGGGACGTCGACGTCGCCGCCGCTCGCGAAGGGCGTAAAATTGCCGAAGAAACCGGGATCAATATTCACTCGGTGATGCGCGGTTGGACGAACTTCAACAATCCGAACTCCGCGAAAGCCGACGTCGAGTCGGTGAAAAAGGCGTTGGCCGCCGCCGCCGCGTTCGGCGCGACGGCGATTTTGCTCGTTCCGTGCCGCGTCGGCAACCCCGGCCCGAAACCGTGGGATTTCAAAATCGATTTCGACCCGAAAACTTTGATGGTGAAATCCGTTTGCGAAGGGGATAACGCGCCGTTCGCCGAATATATTAAGTTGCAAAACGAAGCGACCGACGCGACGTATCGTTGTATGGAAGAGCTGATTCCGGTCGCCGAAGCGGAAGGCGTTACGATCGGTATCGAAAACGTTTGGAACAACCTGTGGTGCATGCCGAACTTTTACGCCGCGTTCGTTCGTTCCTTTGGGCACGAGCGCGTCAAGGCGTATTTCGACCTCGGCAATCACGTCAAATACGCGAAAACCGAAGATTGGCTCCGCGCTTGCGGCAAAGATTTGCTCGTCAAACTGCACATTAAAGACTTCAAAGTCGACAAGAGCAAGGGCGCGGGCGGCGACTTCGTTCCGATCGGGAAAGGCTCGATCGACTGGAAGTCGGTGCGCGATTGCATCGAAGAAATCGGTTATAACGGTTGGGTTACCCAAGAAGCCGGCGGGTATACCGACAAGAGTTACGCGCAAATTTTTGCGGACTTCTTCGCGGGCAAACCGTTCTCCGTTCAACCGGACGCGTGATTTTGAGAAATGGCGACCGGTTAGCGTCGGCGTTTGACGAACGATGGCAAACGTCGACTCGTTTTACGGCGTAAATTAAAACGGCGCGGCGATAGTCGAAGTCATTCGGCGAACGTCGCGCTGTTTTTTGGTTAAAATCGTTGCAACCAAAACGGAGCGAGCGTCGGCAAAAAAGACGCGCGCCGGAAGTAAAGAGAAGGGAACGGGGCGCGATAAGGAAACGCGACTCGCGGCGTTTGAAACGCGACTCGCGGCGTTTCGTAAAGCGTTTAAAAAGAAAAAAAGCCGCGCTTTTAAGAAAAACGCGGCGTTTGATTTTCGCGTCGACGTCGACCTAGGCGGAAATCGTTTCCTCTAAGTTAACGCGCGGAAGCTAAAAGCGTCCGTTAGCGAAAGGCGACGATCGATCAAGCGTCGCGGGTCGTCGGAACGACCCAAACGTCCAAGGACGTTTCGACTTCGTGCCCCAAGTAAATGCGAACTTTGTATTGCGCGATTTCCTTGAGGGGGCCTTCGAGACGAACTTGGTCGGTCGAAATCGCGACGCCTTCGAGTTTGAGGGCGTGAACGATTTCTTCGGCGCCGACGGAACCGTAAAGTTGGCCTTCGGCGTTGGCGTTCGCTTCGATGCTGACGGTCTTCTTCGCGATGAGATCGGCGAGTTCGCGGAGACCGGCGAGGCGTTGTTTTTGAATTTCGAGCAACATCGCCTTGTGTTTTTCAACCATACGGCGATGGTGATCGGTCGCGAAAGTGGCGAGACCTTGCGGAATCAGGTAGTTTTTCGCGTAACCACGCTTGACTTCGACGACGTCGCCTTGTTTGCCGAGGGAGTCGACCGATTGGATCAGAAGGAGTTGGATACCGCCGTTCGGGCCCTTCGGCAAACGTTTGCCGGTGCGGTTAGCGCTGCGAGCGCGTTTGTTGCGTTGTTGTTGCATAATTAAACCTGCTGTATTTCCTATTTTATCTTATTTCCAATTTCTCAAGCGCCGAAAAACGCTTTTTACTTGTTTATCGCCCGTTGCGGCTTAGAACGGAATATCGTCGCCGCCGTCTTGCGAAAAATCGTTATAATACTCGCCGCCGGACGAACCGGAGTTCGACGCGTTGGAACGTTGCGGTTGTTGGCGCTGATACGACTGTTGATAGCCGCCTTGCTGATAACCGCCCCCGCCTCCGCCGCCTTCTCCGCGAGAACCGAGAAGAACGGTGCGTTCCGCGACGACCTTCAATTTGGTTCGACGTTGACCTTCTTGTTCCCAAGAGTCCATTTTCAGGCGACCCTCGACGAGGATTTGCGAGCCCTTGCGGGTGTACTCGGCCAAGACTTCGGCGCTACGTCCCCAAACGGTAACGTCGACGAAAGTCGCTTCTTCGATCCAGTTGCCGTTCGCGTCTTTGCGACGGTCGTTGACGGCGATTCCGACGTCGAGGACGGACATACCGCTGGGGATCGAACGAAGTTCCGGGTCGCGGGTCAGGTTGCCGACCAAAACGACTCTGTTGTAACTAGCCATATCGCTCGCCTTTCGTTAAACGGGTTGCGCAAACGCGCGATTTTCGGAAAAAACGTTCGGTCGGCGTCGTCGAAACGGGCCGAGCCGAAATTTCGGCGCGACGCGAAGCGCGTCGAAACGAAAATTATTCTTCGTCTTCGGCGGTTTCTTCTTCGTAAACGTCGGCGACCGGCGCGGCGGCTTCTTCGGTCGCTTCTTCGCGTTGAGCCGGCCCGGCGAGCGCGTGTTCGACGAGAGCGTCTTCAAGGCGCGGGTCGATCGTTTGGATAAGGAAACGGATGACGTTCCCGTTGAGTTGGAATTGACGATTCAACTCGACGAGTTTGTCGGTTTGCATACGGAAATAGGTAAGCCAATAGGTTCCGCGACGATGGTTTTTAATCGGGTAGGCGAGTTTGCGTTCTTCCCAAAGACGGCTGACGCGAACGACGCCGCCCAAGGACTCGATCGTTTTCGCGATTTGACCGGAAACTTCTTCCGGATTACGGGCGTAGGCTTCGGAATTCAAAATGAACAAGCCGTCGTAAACGTGTTCTTGAGTCAATTTACTGCTCCTAATATATGGACGACTTCGAGGGTTCGAAAGTCGTTCTCGTCGCGCGGACGAGTTTATTTCATTTTTAACGGTCGTCGACGTTCAATAAACGGCGAACGAACCTACCGTTGATAGTGAAATCGGAAAAATCGGTTTAATTTGAACCTTTTTTCTTTTTTGCGTCGGCGTTGAAGAGGTTCATCGTCTCTTCGACGCCGTCGGCGACCCAGCGTTCGAGCGCGTCGGCGGCGGTTTTTAGCGCCAAATCGACTTCGATTCGCTCCTCTTTTCGAAAGGGCATAAGCACGAAGTTGACGACTTGCTCTTGCGTCGCGGGGCGACCGATTCCGACGCGAAGTCTCGCAAACTCTTGCGTTCCGAGTTTTGCGATCGCGTCTTTCAAGCCTTTTTGCCCGCCGGCCGATCCTTGCGAACGGACGCGAAGTTTCGCGACCGGAAGGTCGAGGTCGTCGCAAACGACGATCAAGTCCGTTTTGGGATCGAGTTTGTAATAACGAACGGCGGCGGCGATCGAGCTTCCGCTAAGGTTCATATACGTCGTCGGACAAAGAAGGAGAACGTTTTTCCCTCCGATCCGAGCGTCGAGCGCGTCGCCTTGGAATTGATTGCGCGGTTTGCCGGTCGCCCAACGCGACGCGAGTTCCGCGAGAACCATATACCCGATATTATGCCGCGTGTCGCGGTATTTCGAACCGGGATTTCCTAAGCCGACGATAATTTTATCCGGTTTCATTTCGTTTTTCGGGGGCGCCCTAAAGACCTTGAATAAAGTCTTGAGCATTGCGATAAACTCCGAAAATTATTTCGACGATTAAGCGCGACTCGCGGCGAAACTCGCTAAAACGCGAGCGGCGAGCGCGAAACGCCGAATCATTCCGCTTCTTCTTCGGTCTTTTTGCGACCGATGAGTTCCGGTTCCGCGCCTTCGACGGCTTCTTCGGCGGTTTCCGAAACTTCTTCTTGTTCGGAGCATTCGACGACGACCGCGTCGGCCGGGGCGAGCGCTTTCACGCCTTCCGGAAGGACGAGATCGGCGACGCGAACTTGTTGATTGAAACCAAGTTCGTTGACGCTGACGGAAACGCGTTCCGGGGCGTTCGTCGGGTCGGCTTCGACTTCGAGACGGTAGAGAACTTGTTTGACGACGCCGCCTTCTTTGACGCCCGGCGCTTCGCCGCGGATTTCGAGCGGAAGCTCGAGTTGGACGCGTTCGTTTTCGCTAACGCGGGTGAAGTCGACGTGAAGAACCATATCGCCCCAAGTGTTCCATTGAACTTCTTTAATGAAGGCACGTTCGTTGACGGCGCCCGCGAGGTTCACGAAACGGTTGCCGAGACGAATCGCGGCTTCGATTTGGTCGGCCGGAACGGACAAATTAACGCCGTCTTTCTTGTGTCCGTAGAGAACAGCCGGGGTTTTGCCGCTTTCGCGAAGGCGACGATTTCGACGTTTGCCGACTTCTTCGCGACGTTCGACCGATAAAGTCAAAAATTCGACCATTTATATTCCTCTTCGAGGTAAAAGCTACGCCGTTCGCCATCGAAAAACACGCGTTTTCGTACTCCAAACGGCCAATCTTTTTGTGTGTAAAATAATATGTAGTATAACTCGTTTTGAACTTTGCGCAAGGGCCGCGCGCGCTTTGGTCGAATAATTTTTGTTTTTTCTTCAATTTTTCTTAAAATTTTTTATTAGGATTCGTCCGGCAAACCTTTGCTAAGCTAGCGAAGATTGGCTTGTAGGGATTACAGGGAATATAGCGCCGAATCCGAGGGCGAAAAAATAATGAAGAATTTTATAAAATTTTAGAAAAATAGACGCGCGTTTGAACAAAACGAGCGTATAATAGGTGAATGTCGAGGGAATTGAGCCCAAAACGCGACGCGGCGCTTATAATCGACCGTTCAAAAACGAAACTTTAATTTTTTTCGTCGGTTTTAGGTTTCGCCCGCTTGCGCGTCCCCCGGCTTTATGGTACAATACCAACGTTCTAGCCCCGACGGCGGCAAATTTTTAAACTCGCTTTGGGCGACGCGCGGAAAAGTCGCGTCGATGGAACGTCGCTAATAATTTTATGTGGAAACGGCTTTGGCCGAGTAACGAACGCCCCCGCCGCGGAGCGCGAAGATATACGCCGAAATTCCTAAAATTGGTCGTCACCCAAGAAGAGGAATGCAAGTTCTCGTTGCAGGAATTTGGCGTTTTCCAAGTCTTCGCGTTTCCGCGGCGGTTTTTTTGCGATCGCGTTGGCGCGCGACCGTTTGGCGTCGGAGGCGGAGCGTTTTGGCCTCGTCTTTATGTCGCTAGGGTAGCGATTTTCGGCGATTCTTGCAAGCCCGGTTTTAAAATTTTCTCGACGTTTTCTAGACGCGTTTTTAAAGAAAATAGCTAAAATAGCGAAAATGCGTCGAATAAAACGATGTTTTATCGTGAAATGCGGCAATAGCGAACGAGAGTTGAATAACGTTTGATTAACGCGCCGAAGAAACGCTTTACGCGACGTTTAAAAAAGGTTGGTATAGGCGGATTAAACGAAATATAAGGATAAGGGGAGGAGATGACGGGCGGCGAAAACGAACGAGCGGAAAATTTTTTTCGGCGTTTTTCAACGGAAGAGATGGAGCGAGCGTTTTTTTGGACGCGAGACCGAATCGCGGCGGGGGTCGCGGGGGCTCCGATTCCTAAAATAAACGACTTGGGCGAATTAGCGAATTTGCCGGTTTTGGGCGCTTTCGTTAGTTTGAAGAAGCGGGGACGTCTGCGTTCTTGTATGGGAGCGATGCGCGAGGGAATCGCTTGGGGCGTCGCGCTCGACTCCGCCGCCGTTTCCGCCGCGACCTCGGATCCGCGCTTTCCGCCCCTCTCGTCGGACGAATTTTACGACCTCGATTTGGAAATTTGGGCGCTTGGGGGGATGCGGGAAATTTCGGAGCGCGGCGTCGACCGAATCGGCGCGGTTCAAATTGGGCGCGACGGTCTCCAAATCGAAGGGCGGGGGCGGCGCGGACTCCTCTTGCCGAGCGTCGCGTTCGAGTTCGGTTGGGACGCCGAACGGTTTTTGGAGGCCGTTTGCGAGAAGGCCGGACTGGCGCGCGACGCTTGGGCGAGCGACGAAACGCGACTTTTCGCTTTCGAAGGCGTTTCTTTTAAGAAACCGTTCGTTTGGCTGGCGAGCAAAAATCCGACGTTGACTCGAATCGTCGCCGAGCGAATTAAGGCGGGCGGGGAAGAGTCGGCGGTTTCAGCAAGCGGAGTAAATAAGGCAGATTCGGCAAAGTCGGTAAAGTCGGCGAGCGCGAGAAGACCGACTTTTACCCTTGCGCCCGGTTTTTTCCGTTGGAGCGTTCCTCAAACGTCGGTCGGCGGCGGTCAAAATGAAGGAAATGCGCAAAATAGCGAGTTGGGCGAAAGAACGACGGCGTTCGACGCGAGCGAAACGGTTCGACCGGCGGCGGTCGCGGGGCTTTTTTATCCGGCGACCCCGGCGGAACGGGCGGCGTTGATCGGCGAATTTGAGCGAACGGCGCAAAAAAGGGAAAACGCAAGGAGCGGCGGGAATGGCGAATTTAAGCCGGTTGGCGAAAATAGCGGAAATAGCGAAGTTGAGTTGGCGGGTAAAAATGGCGGAAACGGGGAAGGCGGGGCGAGCGGCGAAAATCGGCGACGTTGGAACGCGGCGCTCGTCCCGCACGCCGGTTGGATTTACTCGGGGCGTTTGGCGGCGGAGACGCTAAATCGGCTTGAAATTCCGGAAACGGTCGTCGTTTTCGCGCCGAAACACCGAGCGGAAGGGGGCGATTTCGCCGTTATGCCCGCCGGGCGTTGGGAGGTCGGCGGCGGGGAGAGCGTTCCGAGCGACCCGGCGTTCGTCGAGCGGTTCGTCGCGGCGGTTCCGCCCTTTCGCAGGGACGCCGTCGCGCATCGTCGGGAACACGCGGTTGAAACGCTTGTTCCGCTGATCGCTCGTTTCGCTCCGACGGCAAAGGTCGTCGGGACGTTGATTGGGCGCTCGACGGTCGACGAATTGACCGCGGCGGCGACAAAGTTTGCCGAATTTCTCCAAAATGAAGAAAAGAGCGGGGAAAACGCGCCGTTAATTTTGATTTCGAGCGATATGAATCATTTTTCGAACGACGAAACGACGCGCCGACTCGACCGACTCGCCCTCGCCGCGCTCGAATCGCTCGATCCGACGCGGCTCTTGGAGACGGTTCGGCGCGAAAAAATTTCGATGTGCGGCGTCTTGCCCGCGTTTTTCGTTTTGACGGCGCTCGGTAAAATCGGCAAGTTGCGCAAAGCCGTTAAAGTTGGATATGCGACGAGCGGGGATTCGAGCGGCGACCGAGAGCGCGTCGTCGGGTACGCCGGGTATCTTTTCGGATAAAATCGGCGTTTTGCGGAGATTGCGCGGTTTGGGAAAGCGGCGGCGAGGCGTCCGCGCGACCGAAAGCGTTTGACGTCGGCGTTTCCGTTCTTTATAATGGAACCGTCGAGCGGAATGAGAGCCCGAGCGCGCAGGCGAAGCGGTTGAGTCGCGCTTTTGCGCGGGTTTTGCGGGCGTCGCGACCGGACGGGTTTCGCTGTTGAGAAGGAGAAAAAGATGCGTTTTTCGGCGATTTTGTCATTATTATTAATAGGGGGCGTTTCGACATTATTAATAGGGGGCGTTTCGACGTCGGTTTTGCCGTTCGAGCGGGCGTTGGAACGGACGACGATTTTGCCGTCGATTTCCGCGTCGGCTTGGGCGCAAGAAAGCGGGACGCAAGCGTCGGAACCGGCGGCGTCGGCGACGACGAACCCTTCCGCTCCGGCGCGGCGCGACGTCGAAACGGTCGTTCCGGCGTCGGACGAGCGGGCTCCGGCGGGGGCTCCGATCGCGTTTGAGAAGCGGAGCGGGGCGTTCCTCGGCGCCGATTGGCTTGCCGATTTCGCGACGCCGCCGCGCGAGTTTCGACCGTTGCAAATCGTTCACGGACAAGATTTAACCGATATTAAGACGGTCGAGTATTACCGCGACCAATGCGGGCTCGGCGGGGTGGTCGTCAACGTCGGCGGGGCGGGGTACGTCCGCGAACAGGCGAACTGGGATCGCTTCGTCGCCGGGCTTAAAAACGTCAAGGCGGCCGGAATGCGCGCTTGGATTTACGACGAAGACGGCTATCCGAGCCTTAGCGCCGGGGGCGTCGTGATGGAGGGACGCCCGGAGCTTTGCTCGCGCGAGCTGGCGTTCGACCGCGCCGCCGCCGAGCCGTTCGTCGTTCGCGACTGTTACGAGTTCACCCATTCGAGCAACAACGTTTTCGCCGCGCGGAAGTACCCGAATCCGCTGAATCGGGCGGCGACCGAGCGGTTCCTCGACGTTACGCATCGCCGGTACCGCGCCGAAATCGCGCCGGAGTTGTTCGAGTACGTCGAGGCGTTTTTCACCGACGAACCGTCGATGATGGCGGTCAATCTCGGCGAAATCCAAGAGGATATTCGGCGCGGCGTTCGAACGCTCGACCCGCTCGACCCGAACAAAAAGAAGTTGCCGGTCGTTCCTTGGTGCGACGACTTGGAAGAGCGGTACCGCGAGAAATACGGGGCCGACCTGCGCCCGAATTTGCGTTCGCTCTTCGAAGGCGACTCGGAAAAAGACCGCGCCGTCCGCCGCAACTTTTGGACGCTCGTCGGCGAACTCGACGTCGAACGATTTTACAAGCCGATTCAAGATTTTTGTCGCGAAAACACCGAGGGGCCGATCGCGTCCGGTCATACGCTTTACGAGGAAAATATCGCCTTGCACGTTCCGCTCGACGGGAACAAGTTGGCGGTGTTGAAGACGTTCGACTTGCCGGGGCTCGATATGTTGAACTCCGATCCTCACGCCTATTTTTGGGGATGCTGGCTCGCGGCGGCGTTCCCGGCGTCGGCGGCGGAGTTTATCGGTCAGCGTCGGGTGATGACGGAAGTTTGCGACTTTTCGCAGATTCACGCCGGACATAGAAAGCCTTGCGATTTGGCGATGATGGAGGCGACCGCGTCTTGGCAAGCGGCGTTCGGCGTTACGGAATATACGCTTTATTACGGTATTAACGGCGGCGAAAAGGCGCCGGAGCGGAACGAAGCGTCGCATCGCGATTATTGCCGATACGTCGGGCGGTTGAACGCCGTTTTGCGCGACGCGGCGCCGGTTCGACCGGTTTTGCTCTATTATCCGATCGAAGAATTGCAAGCCGAATATTTTCCGGTCGCCGAGAAATTTGAAATTGCGACGCAAAACGAGAAAACGCGGCAAATTTTCGACTCGTTCAACCAACTCGGCGAGGCGCTTTCGCGGGCGCAAATTTCGTTTTACGTCGTCGACCGCGCGACTTTGCGGAGTTTGACGAAAAATCCGGAGAACGCCGAGGAAGCGGCGCGGCTGACCGGGAAGTTCAAGGGCGTTATTTTCCCGCGTTGGTCGGAAAAAATCGAGTACGACTGGGCCGACCCGAACTTCCGAGAGCTTTGGATCGCGGACGAAAATCCGTTGCATCGTTGGGAACAAATCCGGCCCGCGACCGCCGATTTCGCCGGGGAACGCCTCGTCGCGGAACCGGCGAACCCGGACTTGATCGCCGGGACGTTCGAGCGGGAAGGGCGGACGATTTTCGTCGTCTCGAATCCGACGACGAACGATTGGCGCGGCTCGTTCCGCTTGGTCGGGGCGGACGGCGTCGAGTTTGCGTCGGAGCGTTGGACGGCGCTCGACCCGAAAACCGGGGCGGTCGAGACGTTCGCGACCGACGACGGCGCGTTTCCGGCGGAGTTGGCCGGTCGACGAACGTTGATTTTTGTTTCGCCGGCGAGAAAGTGAACGCGAAAAAGTCGGCGGTTCGAGAAAGACGCGTCGACGGAGAAACGGAAAGCGGCGAACGTCGGGCGGCGTTAAAATTTGCGTAAATTGCGCAGTTTGCAGCCGTCGAGCGTTCGGCGAACGGCGTCGGCGAGAAAAAACGGCGTTTTTCGGGAAATTTTGCGAAAAATGGGCGCGTCGGCGATTTTTTCCCTTGGCGGCGCGCTTGGGTTGCGTACAATAGAGATAGTTTGATTTCGTTTTGCCGAAAAAACGCAAAATTTTTTCTCCGGGGGCGAACTGGGTTCGACCGGGCGGGCGAAGCGTGAGTTGCGCGTCGAGGTTGATCGGTGGGCCTCGTTAAAAGCCGATTAAAAATTTCAATTGCCAACAATCAAGTGGCTCTGGCCGCCTAAGAACAGGCGACCCCGGGTTTGACGCTTCGCCGAAGAGCTGAAAAACCTGGTCGACAATTTCGGATCGTCGCTCGTCGCGCCGAACACGCGAGCGGTTAAATTTTGCTTTCGGATCGTTCCTGAGAAACCGTCGTCGATAAGGGTTCGAGGGGATTAAATTTTAAAGAATCGACTATACGCGTAGACGCTCTCGTAGAGACGTCGCGGGACGCGGGTTCAATTCCCGCCGCCTCCACTGATCGAACGCCGAGTTTTTCGGCGCAATTTTGAAGAAACGTCGTTTGGGCGACGTTTCTTTTTTATTTCTTGACGGCGTTCTTGCCGACTCGCGTTGAAACGCTGATTTTTTGACGGCGCTTTGCCGACTCGCGTTGAAACGTTGATTTTTTGACGGCGCTTTGCCGACTCGCGTTGAAACGTTGATTTTTTGACGGCTACTTCGCCGACGGCGGCGGAAACGTTAAAAGGCGTTGTTTAAGCAAAATAGAGAAAGCGTTTGGTCGCGTTGCGGAGGGCGGCGGTTTCGTTGCGCGGCGATTTTGGGCAAAGATCGCGTTTTGACAAACGTCGCGTCGAGAACGATTGCGCTTGACGCGGCGGGCGGAATTTTGGTAAAATGGTGAAACGGTCGTCCGTTTGCGGCCGAAAAGTTTGCGCGTTTTGCCTAATTGTTCCTTGCGATGAAGAAATTTTTGCGAAATTTTGCCGATTACGCGGTTTATTTGCTCGTTCGCGTCGTCATTTGCGTCGCTCAGTGCTTTTCGCTCGACGTTTGCCGTCGCGGCGCCGAGGTTTTGGCGTTTCTTTTTACCGACGTCTTGAAAGCGCGCGGGCGACTTTTGGAAACGAATTTGTCGAAAGCGTTTCCTGAATCGACGAAAAAAGAGCGACGCGAAGAAATTCGGCGGATGTGGACGCATCTTTTTTTAATGGCGGCTGAAGTCGCGCACGCGCCGCGGGAACTGCACGAGTTAAATTGGTGGAAATCGGTAAAATTGGAAAACCCGTATTGGATGCTGAACGCGCTCCTCGACGACCGCCCGCTGATATTGATTACCGGGCATTTCGGGAATTTTGAGATGGGCGGGTATATTTTGGGACTTTTAGGTTATCCGACTTTTTCCGTGGCGCGCCGTCTCGATAATCCGTATTTGAACGATTTTATCGGCGAGTTTCGCGGGCAAACGGGGCAGTTTCTTATCGATAAAAACGAGGGATACGAGGAAATTCTCGACGTCTTGCGCAACAAAGGGACGATGGCGTTTTTGGCCGACCAGTCCGCCGGGCGCAAGGGCGCTTGGATCGACTTTTTTGGGCGGCCCGCGTCGGCGTTCAAAGCGCCGGCGTTGCTCAGCGTTCAGTACGACGCGCCGATGTTGGTTTGTTCCGCGACGCGTCGCGACGACAAGCCGATGCATTTCACGTTAAAACATATCGATTGTATCGATCCTCGCGATTTGCCGGAAGGGATGCGGACGATTCAGCAACTGACGCAGTGGCACGCGTCGGCGCTGGAAGGAGAGATTCGCCGCCAACCGGATCAATATTGGTGGCTGCACAACCGCTGGAAGACTTACGGACGCAATTTCGACAAAAGGTGAAGACGACGCGACGGCGTTTTGCGGCGTTTTTAAACGCTAAATACGGGATAAGGGGCGAGCAAACGGTCGACGGCGCGGCGAAATATCGACGGTTTCCAAGAAATTACGGAAAATTTTTAAAAAGACCCTTGCGCGTTTCGGGTTTTGTGGTAAGATATGAAGCGTTGAGGGGAAACGAAAGTTGAACCGAAACTAACGCCCTGATAGCTCAGTTGGTAGAGCAAGCGGCTGTTAACCGCTGGGTCCTAGGTTCGAGTCCTAGTTGGGGCGCTAAAGTTTAAAACTCCGTTCTTTTGAGCGGAGTTTTTTTATTTCTTGCCGGCGGCGGGGGAATCGGGCGTTGGGAAGCGCGGCGGTTAACGGCGGAAATTTTTTAAAACTTCGCGGCGTCGAGGAGCGAAAGCCGAATTGGAACGCGTTCGCGGGTTCCGCTTTTCGAGTCGAGTTTGGAATCGGGCGTTGGCGAGTTCCGCTTTTCGAGTCGAGTTTGGAATCGGGCGTTCGTGAAGCGTCGGGAGCGAGCAAAAGTTGAAAAGCGGAGACGGCGGCGCGTCGAACGATTTTGTCGAGCGAAAAAAAGTTGGAAAAAATTGGAAAAAGGGGCTTGCGGTTTTGCGCTTCTCGGTTATAATCTATTTTGTTGTTGGGGGACGCAAGACTTCCAAACGACAACGCCCTGATAGCTCAGTTGGTAGAGCAAGCGGCTGTTAACCGCTGGGTCCTAGGTTCGAGTCCTAGTTGGGGCGCTAAAGTTTAAAACTCCGTTCTTATGAACGGAGTTTTTTTATTTCTTGACGGTTTTTAGAAACGTCGCCGGAGAAGTCGGGCTGCGGTTGTTGGAATATCGACGTTAAAATATCGGCGGCGGTTGACGCGTCGGGCGGCTTTTTCAACCGAATTGACGCCGGGGACGTTAAACGGAGGGGAAAACGCCGCCTTTCGCCGCTCTTTGATTGGAAAGCGCGCGTCGATTTTGGGAAGACGTTGCGCCGACGTCGTTTTGGGGCGTTTTGGGATTGGAAAACGCTCGTGATTTTGGGAAGACGCAAAAAACGCCGCTTCTCGTCAAAAAGGGAAGAAAAACGGCGTTCGGCGGTTAATTTCAGCGGCGTTCGCGGAAAACGCCGCTAATTTGGCGAAGTCGCGTCGACTTTAACGCTTTTCGAAGACCGGTTCGAGAACCATTACGTCTTCCGGCGCGAGCGTCGCGGTCAGTTTGCGGTCTTTCAGCTCGAACGTCTTGCCGGAAACGCGGTCGAGGAACGCTTTCACGCGATCAAAGTCGCCGTTGCGGAAGGCGATTTCAAACGTCTTTTCCTCTTGCGAGTCGTTAAAAACGGTGAAATAGAGCGACTTTACGGGCGTTTGCGACGCGTTTTGCGGCTTGCGAAGGTATTCGAACTTGCCGAAACGCTCGACGTAAACCTTCTCGTCGCTCGACGTCGCGCCGGTTTGCGCCTCCCAACCGGCCTCCGCGACCGCTTTGCAGAGCGGCATATACTTCTTGAAAAGCGGGCGGTCGCGCTCGTAAAGCGCCGGAGTCAAGAAATAATGCTTCGTCGACGCGTCGGCGCTGAAAAAGCCGGGGAACATCCCGTATGCAAGGACGCGTTTCATGTACTTTTCGACGTAATCGGCGCCGAATTTGTCGAAATCGGTGTTCATTAGGAAACAGTACGGTTTTCCGTAACAGAGCGCGCGTCGGTACAGGAGGTCGGCGTCGCTCATCGGCGACCAACGGTCGTTCCAGTTCCAGTTCGTTTCCGTTCCGACGACGTCGAGTTGCGGAACGAGCCAGAAGAATTGGCCCGGCGTCGAGTTCGCCATCGCCAGCCGACCGCGCTTATGAACGTCCGACGCGATTTTTTCGACGTATTCGAAGGCGATCAGGCCGCGATAAATCGCCGGGCGCTTCGTCTTCGCGTCGAAAACAAGGGGCGTCCGCATACCGGCGAAGTGCGAGCGGTCGAAGTCGAGGAGCGCGGTAACGTAACCTTCGCTCGAGTCGATATATTCGCCGTCGAGACCCGGGCGCGACTGCGCGTCGGCGTACTCTTTGCGCGTTCTTTGGCGCCAAAGTTCGCCCGTTGCAAACGCGGGGCCGTAAAGGTCGTCGGCGATTTTTTCGTTCCACTTCGTCTCGAAACCGCCGAGCGACGGGACTTTCGCGTCGCCCAGTTTACCTTCTTTCGCTAATTTCACTAAGCCGGGCGCGTCGTTGAGGCTCCAAACGGCGCCGTCGCACCAAGGCGTGTCAAGGAAAATCGCGCAAAATCGACCGTCGCGGTCGCGATGCCCGCTAGTGAGGAGGGTTTGCGCGGCGGCGTTCCCGTCGGCGGCCAACTTTTTCGCCAATTCGAGCGCGGCGTCGACTGTTTTCGGCGTTTCTTTCGGGAGCGACTGCCACCAGGTCATCGGCTCGGTGTATCGGAACGTCGTAACGCCGATGGAATCGTCGTAAGCGACTTCGTCGTTTCCTTCTTTGAATTGAAAGCCGAAGTCCTCTTGGTTCGGGACTTTAGAGATCGGCGCGAACGGCTGCCAGTTCCCTTGGTTCGGCGCGCGAACGACGAACGCCTCCGGATAGGCTTGGCGGTAAGCGTCGAGGAGCGCGCGAAAACCTTCGGGGTTATACCTTGAATTTCTGGCGAAGATATCGGCTCGCGCCGTCAAAAGTTTGAAACGAAGTTCGGCGGTCGGCTTTTCCGGCGTCAGCGCGACGTCGAAAGCGATATAAAGTTCGCGCGACGCGGCGTTGAACGCGATTCGATAAAACGCCGGATAGTTCGGGTCGACGCCGAGACCGATCGCGTTCGAGGAGGTCTCGTCGATAGTGGGATCGAAGAACAGGTTGGCGACGACGCCGCCGATCGGGTAATGCGAAAGGCGACCGCCGCCGATTTCTGGAACCGAACGCGCCGCGATAAATTCGCCGTCGCCGACGATCGGGCGCGAACGGCGCGGATCGTCGAACCATTGGAAAAGCGGCGTTTGACCTTGCCGCGCCGTATGAGTGAATACGACCGCTTGAACGACGTAGACGAACGTTAAAGCGCGGTCGACGGGCGCGAGGTTTTCAAGGACGACGCCCGATTCGGAAATCGCGACGCGGACGCCGTCGACTTCGCCGCCGTTCTTGCCGACGCGCCAAAAGTCGCCGTTTTTCGCGACGTCGCGCAGAAGGAAAGTTTTGCGAAGAGGTCGATAATCGGCGCCGGGTTCAATTTGGCCCGTCGTCGCGTCGCGCTCGACCGGGACGCCGTCGAAGAGGTAAAAGGCGTTCGAGAGCTTCATTTCGCGCAGTTCGAGGTCGCGGAACGACGCTTTGCCGGAACGGTTGCGGAAAAGACCGTAAAAGGTTAACGATTTGATCGGTTTTTCCGGGAAAATCGCGACGCGCTCTTGCGTCCAGTCGGAATCGCCGGTCGCGAACGGCGCGGTT
>JAGBDD010000253.1 GCA_017937685.1 Thermoguttaceae bacterium
AAACCGCCCCGACGACGCAAAACGCTCCAGCGTTCCAAACACCGCAAGTCGCCCAAACCATTACGACGACGCAAAACGCTCCGGCCTTCCAAACGCCGCAAGTCGCCCAAACCGCCCCGACGACGCAAAACGCTCCGGCCTTCCAAACGTCGCAAGTCGCCCAAACCGCCCCGACGACGCAACCGGAACTCCTCGAAGCGCCGACGCTCGATAATTTCGACGTTCCCCTCCCCGAACAATCCGCGCCAATTCCCCAAAGCGCCTCGACGCTCGGAGATTTCGACGCGCTTCTTCCGTTGGAAAACGCCGCGCCGCCCCTTGTCGACGATTTTCCGAGCGTCGACGTCCCGGCGCCGGTCGGGCCCCAACCGGAAGTCGTCGGCGCGCCCCGAGCCGCCTTTTAACGCGCCGCCCTTCGCCGTCGTCGGTTTTTCCCCCCGACGACGGCTTTTTTGTTTGCTTCGACCGAAAATCTCCCCCGAAAAAAAGTTTTTTTCTTCTTATCCTCTCCTTATCGGTTGAAAATCGGCGCAAATGGTATTATAATAAAGGAAGATTGGGTCGTCGAAACGCCAAAACGCCTCGACTCGCCCCCCCTCGACGCGACGGCAAGCGGAAACGCCGCGTTTTACCCGCGCACCCTATTTTTCCTATTTTGAAAAGACGCACGATGCAACCTATTCCCGAAATCTCTCCCGCGATTCGCGCTCGTCTCCAGCAATGCTTTGAGGTCGGCAACCAAAAAATGCAGCTCGGTCAGCACGACTACGCGACCGAAATGTTCGTCCAATGCGTCCAAGGCGACCCGGCGAACCTCATTTATATGAATTCGTTTATCGCGAACCTTCGCCTCCAACACGGCGGTCAAAAGAAGAAGTCGCGATTCGGGTTCCTCAAAAGCGCGAAATCGAGCCTTCCCGGCGGCAAGGAAAAAGACCTGGCGACGACGATCAAAAACGGTTGCGAAAAATTGAAGTCGAACCCTTGGGACGCGCAAACGTTCGTCTCGATGGGGCTCGTCTGCCTCGACGCCGATTTTGAAGAAGCGGGGCTCGCGTACCTGAATCACGCCGTCCAAAGCGAACCGGACAACGTCGATATCCTGCGTTTAGCCGCGGTCGAACTCACCGATCGCAAAGTTTACGAGCAAGCGAAAGTTTGTTGGGAACGCGTTCTGAAACTCAACCCGACCGACGTCGACGCGGGCAAACGTCTCAACGACATTATGCTCGAACAGACGATCAACAAGCAAAAAGGAACGACGCAACGCGAAGCGGAAAAAGCGGCCGAAGAAGAAAAAGCGCCGAAAATGAGTTTCGAAGACGAATGCGAAAAACGGCTCCGCAAAAATCCGGAAGACCGCGACGCGTTCCTCGATCTCGTCGAGCATTTCTTCCAAAAGGGCAACCTCCGCAAGACGGAAGACGCTTGCAAGCGCGCCTTGAAAGTCTTCCCGGAAGACGCCGTTTTCGCGCCGAAACTCCTCGAAACGCAAAAAGCGCGCGCCCTCGACGAGATGAATCGGGTCAAAACGCAATTCGAAAAGGCCCCTTCCGACGCGTTGAAGGCAAAATTTGCCGAGCAAAAGAAAATTTTTGAAGAAAAATCTTTAGAATTAATCGAGTACAAATTGGCGAAAACGCCGAACTCCGCGCCCCTCCGTTGGGAACTTGGGCAATTTAGAATGCGCCAAGGTCAGTACAAGGAAGCGATCGCCGAACTGCAAGCCGCCAAGGCCGACGCGACGCTCGCCGGGCAATGTCTGTTTGCGTTAGCCCAATGTTTTCAACAGATTAAGCAATACCGCTTGGCGGCGACGCACTACGATCAAGCGATCGAAAAGCTCGACCCGCACGGCGAAGATTACAAAAAAGCGCTCTATTACGCCGCCCGTCTCGCGTTCGGTTTGAACGATTATGAGAAGGCCGACGATTTTGCAAATAAGTTGGCCGCCGTAGATTTTTCTTATAAAGACGTGGCGGGGCTACTAGACAAGATCGCCGAAAAGAGGCATAATAGTAATTGAGCGTAGTTTTGCGTCGCGTTTCCCGTTTACTCGGTCTGCTCTCGCCGAGGGAACCGCGACGACGCCGACCGCTTTTCGACGAGAAAATCGACTATTAAGTTAAAATAGCGTTTCCCGTTCGAAAGGCCCTTTGGTCAAAACGCCGTAAGACCTCCCCGCCCAGAGGGAATGTTTCGGAAAAACTTATGTTAAAACTTACCCATCGTTTTTGACAATAAGCGTTCCTCCTTGCGACGTGTTGAAAAATAAACGATAATTTTAACAAGTTTTAAAAAAATTTAGAGAACCATGCCGAATATTCAAAGCGCCAAGAAAAGACTGCGACAAAACGTTGTTATCCGCGAACGCAACCGCGCCGCCCGCTCGGTCGTCCGCAACCGCATTAAGAACCTCCTCAAAACGCTCCGCGCCGGCGACGTCGCGGCCGCCGAGGAACAATTCAAAGGCGTTTGCAGCGCTCTCGACCGCGCCGCCGCTCGCAATCTGTGGCACAAAAACAACACGTCGCGCAAAAAGTCGCGTCTTTCCAAGCTGATCCTCAAAGTGAAGCAAGCGCAATAAGTCGCCGCGTTTCCGCGTTGCCGGCGAGCGCGTCCGACGAACGGTTTTCCCTAAATCGACGCGCTCTCCTTAAACGCGCGGTTCCCGACGCTTGTCGACGCTAAAATCCCGAGGGTTCGACCGCCGTTTCGGTTCTCGGCCCCGGCGTCGACGACGAAATTTTCTTTCGTCTTTTATTGGACGAAAACGTTAATGTTCGACGTAATATCTCGCGTTTTCGGTTTTATCGTTAAAAACGCGTTATTTTTACGTCGAACGTTTGTTTTTAGACGCGACGGCAAGCCGGTTTGTCGCCTCCTTCGCGACGCTTCGAACGGTTCGCGTCTCCTTTTCCTTTCGGCGCCTCTTTCGACCGCCCTTATTTCCTTTAACCGCGCGATTTTCGCCGCAACCACCAAGCCGATTTTATGCAAGCTCGACTTTCGCAACTCGCCGAATTGACGCAAGGCGTTTTAACCGGCGACCCTAATCAGCCGATCGCCAAAGCCGCGCCCCTTCATACCGCCGACGCGACGTCGATCACCTTCGCCGAACGTCCGGATCGCCTCGATTGGAACGCCGTTACGCAAGCGCGCGCCGTCGTCGTTCCGTTCGGAACCGAGCCGCCGACGCCCGAAGTCGCGACGATTCAAGTCGCCGACGTCAAGGAAGCGTTCGAGAAAATCGTCGTCTTTTTCCGTCCGCCGCGCCCTCGTTGGCTCCAAGGCGTTTCGGAGCGCGCCGTCGTTTCCCCGACCGCTAAAATCGGCCCAAACGTCGCGATCGGCCCCAACGCCGTCGTCGGCGCCGACGTCGAAATCGGCGCCGGCGCGACGATTCACCCCGGCGTCGTTCTGCAACCGGGCGTTAAAATCGGAGAAAATTCCACGCTTTTCCCGAACGTCGTCGTTTACGAAGACTGCGTCGTCGGCAAAAATTGCCTGCTTCACGCCAACTGCGTCGTCGGAGCCTACGGTTTCGGGTACGATTCGTCGACCGGCGTCCACGCGTTGGCGGCGCAATTCGGGAACGTCGTTATCGAGGACAACGTCGAAATCGGCGCCTGCGCGACGGTCGACCGCGGCGCTTACGACTCCACGGTCGTCGGCGAAGGCTCGAAAATCGACAATCACGTTATGATCGCGCACAACTGCAAAATCGGCAAACGCAATATGATTTGCGCCAGCGTTGGAATCGCCGGAAGCGTTACGACCGGCGACTACGTCGTGATGGCGGGCCGAGTCGGTCTTCGCGATCATATCCGCATCGGCGACGGCGCGGCGCTCGGCGCGATGGCCGGCGTGATGGGGGACGTTCCCGCCGGAGCGCGAGTCGTCGGGATTCCGGCAACGCCCGAAAAAGAGCAAATGCGCAAACAAGTCGCGTTCGCGAAATTGCCGGACGCGCTGAAACAACTAAAAGCGCTGCAAAAAGAAGTTGAAACGCTCAAAGCGCGCCTCGAAGCGACCGATTCCGCCGAATAACGCGTTTAACCGCTTTCCGTTTCCGCCCGAAACACAGAAAAACGCCGTCAAAAACTCGACGTTTCCCCTATTTTAACGTTAAAGGATCGCCGTCGTGTCGCCGTCCGAATTTTTTTTCCCGCCCGAAACGCGCCGGGTCGGCGTTATCGCCGGTTGGGGCCGTTATCCGGTTCTGCTGGCGGAAGCGATCAAACGAAGCGGACGCGAAGTCGTTTGTTTGGGCGTTCGCGATCACGCCGACCCGATTTTGCAAGAGATTTGCGACGATTTCGTTTGGGGCGGGTTGGGCAAATTCGGTTGGGCGACCCGATATTTCCGACGGCGCGGCGTCGAATACGCGACGATGGCCGGAAAAATCCACAAAATCCGTTTATTCGATCCCGGTTTCCTTTGGAAACAGGCGCCCGATTTGTACACCGTCCGCTTTTTCGCGGATCATTTTCTGCGTCGCCGCCGCGACTGCAAGGACGACGCGCTCCTCTTGACCGCCGTCCGCGCTTTCGAACATCGCGGGGTCGCGCTCCTTCCCGGAACCGTTTTCGCGCCGGAGTTACTCGTGCAACGCCAACTTTTAACGAAGCGCGCGCCGACGTCGGCGCAGTGGAAAGACGTCTTTTTCGGCTGGAACCTCGCTCGCGAAATGGGGCGTCTCGACGTCGGTCAAAGCGTTTCGGTCAAAAATCAAGCGGTTTTGGCCGTCGAGGCGATCGAAGGCACCGACGAAGCGATCCGCCGCGCGGGCGCCCTTTGCCGGAGTAAAAATTTCGTCGTCGTCAAAGTTTCGAAACCGAATCAAGATATGCGGTTCGACGTGCCGACGTTCGGGCTCGGGACGCTCGAAACGATGGTCGAGTCGGGCGCGACCGTCTTGGCGGTCGAAGCGAAAAAGACGCTTTTCATCGACGCCGAGGAAGTCGTCGCGTTCGCCGACCGCCATAAAATCGCGATCGTCGCGCTTGCCGAAGAGGACGTCGCGGCGGGCGAACCGCCCTTCCCGGTCGGCGTCGAAGCGGCTCCGATCGTTTGCCCGACGCTTCGCGAGGACGTTCGCCGTTAACGCGCGCCTCTGCCTCTTCGCACGTTTCTCGCCCAACAACGCGACGCAACTCCAACGTCGCGTTTTTTAACGTCTTAACACAACGTTAACGCGTCTTTGTTCTTCTAGGACGCGCCGCCTTCGTCCGTTTGACGTCAAAAAAACGCTCGACGACCTAAGTCGTCGAGCGTCGTTAACGTTTCGCTTTTACAATACGGAAACCAACGTCGTTTTATCTACTCCTTATTCCAGTTTTTACACATTCCAACAATTTCCATCCCAAACCTACGTCTATTTATTTAGCTCGTTTAGAAGCGTCGTTACTCCCTCTTTCATTTTCGGGTCGTCTAGGTTCGTTTGGCGCAACGTTTCTAATACGCTCGCCGCCTCCTCGGGCTTGCCGCTTTTTATCAGCGCGACGGCGAGATTCCACCGCGCGACGACCAACGCTTCCCCGCCGACGTTTTCGCCCTCTAACTTGTCGACTAAACTCCTAAAATCGCTCGCCGCCTTGGAATATTCTCCTTGGGCAAAATACCCGCGCCCGGTTTGATACACAACATCCGCTTCGCCAAAGTCAAACTTGCGGAGTACAAGATACGGCTCCACGTTCGTTACTTCCGCCGTCGCGCCCCCGTCCTTGGTAATACCTCTCGGCCCCCCCGGCATCGGCTCAGGATTATTGGGCGTCGACCAAAAAATCCCAACCGCGACTAGCATTATCGCAGCGGACGCAACATACATTATGCGATTTTTTCGGCTTTTGAGAGTTAGCCCCTTGACGCCGTCGCAAGCAGGCTTCGGCGGCATAAACAAGGCGTTAAAGAAAGCCTCCGCCTTCCTACTAACGCTCTCCCAAGCGCTCGCGCTCCTCGCGCCGTTTCTTCTGTTCAAAACGCAAGGGTCGTTCGACGCTTCGTCGGTTAAGGCGCTCGCGCAAACGCCGTCCCAAGCGGTCGCGATCTCCTTACCGTCTACCTTATTATCTAAATCGTTCACAACGCGAGGGTCGTCCGACGTATCGGACGCGTCGCTCTCAAACCCGATTTCCGCTAAGGCGCTCGCGCAAACGCCGTCCCAAGCGGTCGCGATCTCCTTACCGTCTACCTTATTATCTAAATCGTTCACAACGCGAGGGTCGTCCGACGTATCGGACGCGTCGTTCTCAAACACGATTTCCGCCTCCAGGTTGCCGCTCACCGCCGTCGAGTCGACGACCGTCGCTTCTTCTATCGTCGCTAATATCGGGTTGAACGCAAACGCGATTTGCTTCCAATTTTCGTCAGTTTCACTCTCGGGGGCTTTTTCAAATTTACGCATACGGTCGTAAAAGGGCGTCCCCTCGTAAGCGCCCGCACGATGCAACATCGCGCAAGTTTCGCGACAAATTTCGCATTCCGCCAAATGCTCGGCCAAAAGCCTCGTTTCCTCCTCGGATTGCATATCGACGCTCAACGATTCCCAGATACTCTCGCAGTCTTCGCACGTCGTTTCGTTCCCAAATTGCATATCGCCGTCCAGCGATTCCCAGTCGTCGTAATCTACGCGCGTCGTTTCGTTTTCTTGCTCGATATAATCTTCGATCGCCGCCAACAAGTCGAACATTTGCCCGTTTTGATTTGTCTTTACCATCTCTCGCGTCCTTATTTTATATTCTTTTATATTCTTTTAATTCGCTATATATTCGCATTTCGCGTCTTCCTAACCGCCGCCTAACCGAGCGACGCAATTAGGAAGAATCGGACGGGCGTCGGCTTACGCTTGGTTTTCGTTAAAAAAAGAACGATATTCGCCGGTTTCCCTGTCGATACGGTCGACGCACTCAATCCAAGCGGCGACCGTATTGCTAACGCCTTCCGACACGTCTTTATTGCCGTTGCACCACAACTCGCCAAGTCTAGCGCGCCATTGGAACGAAAGCCATTTTTCGAACGCGTTACGGATTCTTTCTTCCAGCTTTTTATAGCCCGCTCTTTGCGCTTGCGGCGCGTAGGCTTTCGCGATCGCGGTCAAAATTTCATCCTGAACCGCGCCAAAGACTTTGTCGATTTCTTTATCTTGGCTTTGATCTTTTTTATCGTTCTCTTGCTCTTTGAGGTACGCCGCCCCCAACCAGCGCCTAACCTTAGAGCCGAGCCACTTCGTTTGCCGACACAGATACTTCAACTCGGGACCCGTGATTTGCTTTTCGTTGCTTCCGGCGACCGGTTTGCCAAAGACGTAACGTTTGCGACCGTTGTTCGCGCTCTCGGCGCCGTCTTTTTCCGTTCCGGGAACTTCGTCTTTGCAACGCTCGCAGTCTTTTTCCTCGCTCGCGGCGCCGTCTTTTTCCGCTCCGGAAACTTTGTCTTTGCGACGCTTGCGTTTTTTTTCCGCGCTCGCGGTTACCATATACAATCGCGCTTCTTCGCCAATCAGCTCAATCTCTTTAGCCCACGCCGCCCCAAGACGCAACGCGTAAGCCAGCCTTCTGGCGTTCGCGTTATACTCGAGACCGCCGACCTCCACCGTCTTTAAGTTGCGCAACGCGTCGTCGATATTTCGCTTAACGGTCTCGAAGAGTCCGGCGTCGTTATTAGGCTCCGAACCTTGATTATCGTCATCGTCTTGCGGAACGTTCGCCAAATCCGCGTCAAAATTACGCAAGACGCCTCGTTCCATTATTTGTTTTTTCAATTTCGCCAAATTTCTGGCGCAAGCCTTTTGCAGATACGCGCTCAACCCGGCGTCGCCCTTGTAAGGATAATTTTCGACGAACACGTTGAATTGAAACTCTTGATAAAATTCCTCCGCGTCTAAGTCGGCCAAAACGCCCGCGCGGTTGCTATAAATCATAGCCAACAGTTTTTCTTCGCAAGTCTCGCGGTAAGCCGTATACGCGTTGTCGGCGGCGCCCGCGTTCTTCAGACGCTGAAACAACGCGAGGTCGTAAAACGGATTCCCTCCCAATTTTCCGTTGTCGCCCGTGAAACCGGCGCCGCAATAAACGCAATCGATCACTTGCTCAAGCTCTAATTCCCGACCGTCGCGGTTCCACCCTTTTTGCTGTAAAAACTCTCGGGTTTTGGGCGGGGTCTCTTCCGTCCGCGCCGTCTTGAAATGACGCGCGAGCGCCGCGGTATATTTTCCCAGCAGGGCTTCCTTGTCGTCCCCTTCGTAATCCTTATAACTATTCCACAGCGGATACAAGAGTTCTTTATTATTTTCCGGAACGCCCGCGAAGCGCGTCAAGTACAAGCAAAATTTTTCCTTGAGTTCGGGCGTCAGCGCAAGGGAGTGTTCGTCGTAATAGCGTTTGAGACTTTCGGTCGCGACTTTTTTAATTTTATCGACCAACTCGGGCGCCGGCGGCGTCTGTTCGCCGATACGACGCTCGACAATTTCGCTCGCGATTTTTCCTAAGAAAGCGCGGACGCCTTCGTCCGTCGTTTCCGCAAGCAGTTCGGGAACCCACGCCCCGTCGTCGCCCGCGCAACGCTCGACGCCGTCGCGCACAAACGTCCGTATCCGTTCGATCAGCTCGGGCGTCCAGGTCTTATATTCGTCGTTCATATAACGCTCGACCTTTTTATACGCAAACGCCGCCATCTTTTTAACCTGTCCGTCGGCCCATCCCGTTCGACGTTCGCGCGTAAAAAGCATAAGATCGCGGTAGACAAATATCCCGATTCTTTGCACGCGCTCGTCTTTCAAATATTGAAGCCTTCCCCCCTTCGAGGTCGTCGCGACGTCGACGCAGTTTCCCGCCAGCGTCCGCAAGTCGTTCGTCCAATCGCCCGCCGACGCAAGAGAGTTTTGAACGCAATAAAGCTCGATACTTTCGGCAAAAATCTCTTTAATACGTTCGACCAGCGCGGTCGTCAACACGCAACCTTTACGCGCCTCCCGAGCGACGCTCTCGTCCACGAGCGTCTTGATTCTGTTAATTCGACTTTCCGTCAACTTCGTCGGCGGCGCGCTCGTAAAATCCTCGACGCTTCGCGCCGCCGACCGCTTAATCGCCTCCATTCTCTCGACCGTCCAGTCCATTCGGCTAACGCGCACAAACGCGTCGACGCTTTCGTCCACGATCTTCGACATCGCGCCGATCGCTTCCGTCAATCTGTTGTTGCGCGCATAACGCGCAAGACCGGCGCGCACCGTCTCTTTGATAGAATCGCCCTGCGCGAACGTCAATTCTTGACCGTTGGTTACGACGGCTTTAATCCCTTGACTAACGCACCCTCGCGCCGATTTGAGTTGTTCGTCCGTCAAGTCTCGATAGCGGCGCGCGCAATCCGCGACGTTTTCGTAAAGTTTGTCCGTAATCTCTTCAATTCGTCGAGAAGTCCAGGTATTCGTAACGATCGTAAAATCCTCGACGTCGTTCGCGCCGCGAATTTGTTCGTTGCTCGTATCGCCGCCGTTGCTTTTGCAAACGTTGTCAGTCATTATAAAAACCGCTTTCTATTAGAATTAAAGTTTTGGCCAAACTTTATTGCGTTTAAGTTCGAATTTACGTCGACTCAAAGGTTATCTAAACGCGGAAGTTCCAAATTGCTCGCGTCGCAAAACGCCGTTCGCTCCGACGAGCGCGTTTCGCCCGGATTTACGTCCGAAACGCGGTCAAAACGACTTCGTTTCTCCGACGCTCGCCCATATAGAGGGCGCGGAAGTCAAAAATTTCGTCGGCGTCCGCGTTTTTTTTAATTTTCCAAAATATTCAAAAAATTTTGCCCCCAACGCGCCGTCAGTTCGTCGCTTCCGCGAGAAAAACCACGACGTTGTAAAACGCCGTCTGCGGAGCGACGAAACGCGAAACGCTCTCGACGATTCCGCCCGACTCCGCCGTTTTCGGCAAAATCATCGGAACGGCGCCGAGGTCGAGAATCGCCCCTTTCGTTCGCGGAAACGCCAACTTCGCGCGGACGTCGCAAGAGACGATCGACGGTCGCTCGACCTCCAAACGCTGACGCGGGGCAGTCGACGTCGGAACGCGCATCCCAAAAGTCGCCGTCTTCTCGACGACCGTCGCCCGATACCGCACGAGCGTTTCGAACGTTTCGCCGTTCGCCGAAAGAAGCGGAGTCGCCTCGATTCGAAAGCCTTCGTCGACCGCCGCGACGTCCGAAACGTATCCCGCCGGCGCCGAGGAATCGAGCCGAACGTCCCGAACCAGCTCCCGCTTCGGAGCGACCGACGAAACCCCGAACGTCTCCGCGTTCGGAACGACGCCGCGCGCCGGATTCAATAAAATAAAATCGGAGCGTTTTTTAATTTCCGCGTACACTTTTTCAAGTTCCGCTTTCTCGACCAACCAGCCTTGCGGGTCGGCGCCGCGCCCGAGGACGGTCGGACGCAACGGCGTCAAACGTTGCGCGACTCGCGAACGCCAATCGGGCGTTTTCACCGCGACCGCCCGAATTGAAAAAGAAACGTTGCGCCGCGTCGGGTCGAGGAAACGGTCGACGACGTTCGAAACGTACCGTTGCACCGACTCGTTATGATAAACGTACAGACGATCGCGGGAAGCGGAAAAGGCGGAGAAAGGCTCGCGTCGCCAAAAATCGTCCCCCGCGTCGAACATAATCCAATCGACGATCGCGTTTTGCGGACTCGAAAGATTCGGAAAACGCTCCGAATACCCGGCGACGTCGTACATCGCCCAAAATTGCCCGTCGCTTTTCGGCAATTCAAATTCAAGCGAATAACTCGTCGTTCGCGGCCCGTCGAAACGAACGCCCTCCGGCGCGCCGTCGTTCCCAAACGTCGCCGCCGACGCTTCGCCGACGTTCGCCGCGCCCGTCGTTTCGCCGACGTTCGAACCGTTTTCGGCGTTCTTCCAACCGGACGCCCCCGCCGCGTCGACGACGTCCTGCGCCCGCGCGTCGCTCGGGAAAAAATTTCCGACCGCCGCCGCGCCTCCCAACGCGAACGCCAACGCCCAACGACGTAAAAAATCGGCTCGTCCGTCGCTATTTCGACCGTTCCCGCTCGCCTTCGTTCGCCGATTAAGAACGGCGCGCCTCGCCTCGTTTCTCCATCGCGTCAAATCGCTCCTCCTCGTCGTCTCGCCGCGCTCCCTTTCAAAGAAATTTTTTCTCATTATACGCGCCGCAAACGTCTTTTGCAACTCGCGACGCCCGCAAAAAGGAAAAAATTGCCAAAATTCCGCGTTTTCTTTCGTCGCTTCCTTACCGTCCCGTAAAACTCGCTCGTATTCCCGCGCTATTAATAATAAGGACAAAACGCCGTTAGCCGTCTCGCGACCCGCGCAACGCGGCGTTCCAAACAGCCGTTAAAACCGGCGTTTCCGGCAAAACCGGTTCGTTCGAAGTAAAAAATGAAAAAAATTCGCAAGCGGCCCCTTCAATTCGGGCCAAAAGCTGTTAGAATGCATTAGTAAATCTTATAGAAAATTCTCGCTACTAGTTTTCGCTCCCTTTTCGAGCGTCGCAACGTCGGCGGGACCGTTTTTTTGGGGTCGTTTTTTTGGGCAAGAGGTAAAAAATGAACCGCGTTTTGATCATCGGCGCCGGCGGCGTCGGGCGCGTCGTTCTGCATAAATGCGCGCAACATCCGGAAGTTTTCGACGAAATTATTTTCGCCAGCCGCACCGTTTCGAAGTGCGACGCGATCGTCGCCGACGTGAAAACGTTTCCGAAACCGATTCCGACCGAAGCGGTCGACGCCGACGACGTCGACGCGCTCGTCCGTCTTTTTGAGAAATACCGACCGAATTTGGTCATTAATGTCGCGCTCCCGTATCAAGACCTGACGATTATGGAAGCGTGCCTCAAAACCGGCGTCAACTACCTCGACACCGCGAACTACGAACACCCGGACGTGCCGAAATTCTGCTACGGCCCGCAATGGGAACTCCACGAACGCTTCAAGGAAGCCGGTTTGTGCGCGATTCTCGGGTGCGGTTTCGACCCCGGTATGACGAACATTTACGTCGCTCACGCCCGCAAACACCGTTTCGACCGTATGGATACCGTCGACATCATCGACTGCAACGCCGGCGACCACGGCTATCCGTTCGCGACGAATTTCAACCCGGAAATCAATATCCGCGAAGTCTCCGCCAACGGTCGTTACTTCGAAAACGGCGAATGGATCGAAACGAAGCCGATGGAACATAAGCGCGTCTTCGACTTCCCGGAAGGAATCGGCCCGAAAGATATGTATCTCCTTTATCACGAGGAGATGGAGTCGCTGACGAAGAACTACCCGGAAGTCAAGCGGATGCGCTTCTGGATGACGTTCGGCCAATCGTACTTGACGCACTTGAAGGTTTTGGAAAACGTCGGAATGACCGGCGTCGAACCGATCGACTACGAAGGCCATAAGATCGTCCCGCTTCAATTCTTGAAGAAGCTTCTGCCCGACCCGGCTTCGCTCGGCCCGCGCACCGTCGGCAAGACGTGTATCGGGATTTGGGTCGTCGGCGAGAAGGACGGCAAGCCGCAAACGTATTATCTTTACAACATTTGCGATCACCAAGAGGCGTACAAAGAAGTCGGCGCGCAAGCGGTCAGCTACACGACCGGCGTCCCGGCGGCTCTCGGCGCGAAGATGTTCCTGACCGGCAAGTGGACCGGCGCGGGCGTTTTCAACGTCGAAGAGTTCGATCCGGATCCGTTCATGGCCGAAATCGGGCCTTGGGGGCTTCCTTGGCAAGAAACGTACCCGACGACGCGTTTCGAATGAACGCCGCCCAACGATTTAACGTAAAGACGGTCGCCTAGCCCGCGGCAGATTTTGCCGATTTTTCCGGTTTTACGCGCCGTCTTGCGTTGAATTTGCTCTCCATTTTAGCGTTTTCGCAACTTAAACGCGAAATTCGTCGCGTTTCGTCCGTTCCGTTCGCCCGACCGTCCGCGTTTTCCGAAGCGTTTTTCGAGTCGAGCGAACGAGCGGCGTCGTTGCGTTCCGTTCGATTCCTCGGCGACTCCGCGCCCGAATCGACGGTTTGTTTTGTTCCGACGACGACCCGCGAACCTTGCGTTCCCGGACGCGTTTTGCGTCGACGCGTCGCCCGACTTTTCCAGTCGCGACGATTTTAACGCCGTCCGTCGTCTTCCCCTCCGCCGCAAGCGATTTTTTATGACCGATCAATTCACCTAGCGAGCGCAATGAATCCGATTTTTCCTTACCCTCCGTTCGACTACGCGTCGCTCGACACGCCGACGCCCTATTACATCATCGACCGCGCTTTGATTCGCCGCAATATGCGCATTTTGGCGGACGTTCAAGAGCAGGCCGGTTGCCGCATTCTTCTCGCCTTGAAAGCGTTTTCGACTTGGGGCGTTTTCGACGAAATGTCGCCCTATTTGGCGGGCGTCGCGGCGAGCAGTCTCAACGAAGCGCGGCTCGGTTACGAGCATTTTAGTAAGGAAAAAGACATTCACGTTTACTCGCCGGCGTATTTGCTCGACGAGATGCGCGAACTTTGCAAATACGCGAACCACATTGTTTTCAACTCGTTGCAGCAGTGGAAAATGTTGCGCGGCGTCGTCGAAAATTGCGGTCGCGAAATTCGCGTCGGCTTGCGTATCAACCCGGAATATTCCGAAGTTTCGCACGCGATCTACAACCCCTGCACGACGCGTTCCCGTTTCGGCGTTCGTTTGGAAAATCTGATCGACGCCGGGCCGGACGCGCTCGACGGCATCGACGGACTCCACTTCCACACGATGTGCCAACAAGGCTCCGACGTGTTGCAGCGCACGCTTCAAGTCGTTTGCGAACGTTTCGAGCCGTACTTCGAAAAGGTGAAGTGGATCAACTTCGGCGGAGGCCACCACATCACGCGAATGGGCTACGATATTCAACGTCTAATTCGCATTATCAAAGACTTCCGCGCGAAATACGGCTTGGAAGTGATGTTGGAACCGGGCGAAACGCACGTCATTCACACCGGTTTCGTCGTCGGAACGGTCTTGGACGTCATCGAGAATCCGAACGGCGTCGACGTCCTCATTCTGGACGCGTCCGCCGCCGCGCATATGCCGGACATTTTGGAAATGCCGTACACGCCTGAGATTCTCGGCGCTCGCCGCGTCGTCGACGACTGCGACGCTCCGCTCGACGAAGGCCTCTTCAAGTACATCGTCGGTTGCAAAACCTGCCTTTCCGGCGACGTAATCGGCGAATACACTTTCCAGCGCGCGGTCAAAGTCGGCGACCGCCTGACGCTCGAAGATATGTCGCAATACACGACGTGCAAAAACACGACGTTCAACGGGATTCAGCTCCCGTCGATCGTCTCGTGCGACTCCGACGTCGACGGCGGAGCCTTCCGCGTTCATCGCCGTTTCGATTACAACGATTTCAAGAATCGTCTTTCCTAAAATCGGAATCGGCCAAACGCAAGCGCCGGTCGCGTCGACTTTTACAATTCGATCGGCGTTTACGTTCGATTATTCGCGTCCTTTTGAACCGCCAACCGTCGCTCGTTTTCTTCGCAAGGCTCCGCGTCGTGTCGTTAAAACTGCCAAAACCGCAAAACTCGAACAAACCGAAAAACGAGCCGTCGTTGCGCAAAAAAGTCGGTTGGATTGCGCTCGGAATGGCGGTTCTTGTCGCTTACGGTTTTTGGTCCGGCGAAGCGGGGCTTCTCGAACTGAATCGTATGTGCGTGATGATGTTCTTTCTTTGGCTCGCTTGGCCGGAGTTGGAACGTTTGCCGCGCTGGATTTTTTTCGCGATTCCGATTTTGGTCGTTCTTTGCGCTTGGCGTCCGCAGTTGCTCGTTTTCGTCGGGCCCGCGCTCTTCTTCCTTTGGCTGTTGCAACCGCCGAAGTCGCGACGTTCGAAAAAATCGTCGCAATCGCCAAAATCGCGTTGACCGACGCGACCGCTTTTTATTTGCGCCGTTAAAAAAGAAACGCGGCGTCGGTTTATTCCTCCCGACGCCGCGTTCCTTTTTAACACATTATTTCAATTTTCGTTTCAGCAAAAACGTTAACGTTTCACCGACGTTCGTCCGTCTCGCGCAAAAGCGCTTCGATTTTCTCCAAAAGCGGCGCGAAGTGATACGGCTTCGAGATAAACGTCCCTTCGCCGCTCGGCGCTTCAAACCGCGCCGTTCCGATCGCGACGATCGGCGTTTCGTCGAGTTCCGCGTCCTTAGCAAAAGCGTCGAGCGCTTGACGCGGCGAAACCGTCTCCGTCTCGACGTCGAAAATCACCAAGTCGGGCCGAGCCGTTCGCGCGGTCGCCGCCGCTCGCCTCGACGTCGGGAACGCCAACGCTCGGACGCCGCGTCGTTCGAGCGCCGTCGTCAGCACGTCCCGCGTTTCCTCCAACGCGTCGACGATTAAGACGGTCTTTTCCGCTCGCTTCGTCGATTTCTCCTCTTCGCTTCGTCGCTCCGTCGCAACGTTTGTCATCCTATTTTCCATTTCGTTTTTCTAAAACCGTCGCCGCGTTGAAAAATAAAACCGTTAAGCGTTTCCTTTTCTACCCGAAAAGAAGAACGCGGGATTTTCCTTCCTCGACGCGCCGGCCAAACCGGCAAAATCGTCGTTTTCTTCCGCGACGGCGAAAGCCGCGCCTCCTTGCGCGACGCGTTGACGGAAGATAATCAAAATTCCCGATCGACGCAAGAGCGTTTGGGCGACGCGCGACGATTTTCTCCCCAAACCGCGAAAAAAATTTCTTACGCTCGCCCCGCCGTTCGTTAAATCCGTTATTTTCTCGCTATTTTAACTCACGTTCTTATCTTTCCCATTCCTTTTTCCGCAAAAATTAAGGAGAAAATCGAGAAAAACCGTTGCTTTTCGCGTCGATTTCGTTTAAACTTAACGTCGTCGAGTCGGCGCGTTTCGCCCCCTAATTTTCGGCGCGTTTTCACTCGTTCCGTCTCGGCTTTTTCTCCGAGCGTTCGTCGCGCTCGCCGTCGTTTTATTCGTTATAATCGTTTCAACCGGAGGTTTTTATGCGCCTTTCCCCGATTTCGCGCCGTCGTTTCCTCGTCGACGCTTCCTCGCTCGCTCTTTGCGCCGCTTCGGTTCCCGAACTCCTCGCCGTCGCCGCCGACAATTCCCCCGAAACGCCCGCGTCGGATGATTTCGCCGCTTCGTTAGCCGACGCGCCGAAGCGGTTGCGCCGTTCCGAATCGTTCCTCGGCGTCCATTTCGACTTTCACGCCAACGAAGGCGATAAAAATATCGGCGCCAACACGACGCCGGAAATGATTCAAACGATTATCGACGAAATCAAGCCGGACTATATTCAAACCGACTGCAAAGGACACCGCGGCCTCTGCAGTTATCCGACGAAAGTCGGGAACCCGGCGCCCGGAATCGTCGCCGACGCGCTGAAAGTTTGGCGATCGACGACCGCGAAAAACGGCGTCGCGCTCTATATGCACTATTCCGGCGTTTGGGACAAGGCGGCGCTCGAAAAGCGTCCCGATTGGGCGAGCGTTTCGAACCCCGACGGCGCCCGCTCCGGCGAGATGACGTCCGTTTTCGGCGGGTACCGCGAAGGTCTCCTCGTTCCGCAACTCCTCGAACTGGCGAACGATTACGGCGTCGACGGCGCTTGGGTCGACGGCGAGTGTTGGGCGACGCAAGTCAATTATTGCGACGAAGCGAAGAAGCTCTTCCTCGAAGAAACCGGGCGCGAAACCGTCCCGACCGGGCCCGGTCAAGAGGGTTGGGCCGACTGGAAAAACTTCCACCGCGAAGCGTTCCGGCGTTACTTGCGCGCTTATTTGACGGAAGTTCGCGAAAAGGCGCCCTCGTTCCAAGTCGCGAGCAACTGGGCGTTTACCGACCATATGCCGGAACCGGTTTCGGCGCCGGTCGAGTATATCTCGGGCGACTATTCCCGCAACGACTCGGTCAACTCGGCCCGTTATTCGGCCCGCTTTATGGCGGCGCAAGGGATTTCTTGGGACTTGATGGCTTGGAGTTTCGCCGACCGCGCCGACGGGCAAGGCTGGTCGCAGAAACCGGGCCCGCAACTTTGCCGCGAAGCCGCTTGCGTCTTGGCGATGGGGGGCGGTTTCCAAGCGTATATCACCCAAGAGCGCGACGGAAGCGTTAATTTGGAGAAAATAAAGCCAATGGCGGAAACGGCGAAGTTTTGCCGGGCCCGTCAAGCGCTCTCGCACCGTTCGAAGCCGATTCCGCAAATCGCGCTCTTCTGCCCGACGGAATCGCATTACGACTATTTCGACTCGGTCGGCGGCCAACTTTTCCCGATGATTACTTGGCAACGCCCGATTTTGCAACGCCTCCTCGAAGCGAATTACTCGGTCGAAATCTTCGCGACCGCGGCGCTTTGCGAAAAAATGGCCGATTATCCGCTCGTCGTTCTTTTCCGTCCGCATATTTTGCCGTCGGAACTGAAAGCGAAAATCGCCGAATACGTTCGCGGCGGCGGCTCGGTTCTTATGATCGGGAGCGAGCCGATCAACGCGGCGGAGGACGTTCTCGCGGACGGCGAAACGGTCGACGTCGAAAAGCGCGACGGCGGTTGGCTTCTCCGCGAATGCAAGCTCGGCGCCGGACGGTTCGCGCTCCTGCCGACGCCGGAAGGCCGACACGCGGAAGTCGTCGCCGCGACCGGCGCGCCCTTCGCCGAACTCCTGCAAGTCGCCCTTCGCCGTCTCTTCCCGGAACCGCTCGTCGAGTTCGCGACGCCGCAACCGCTCGACGTAACGGTCGCTCGCGCTCCGGACGGTCGCCTTACCGTTCACCTCGTCAACGTCTCGGGTCCGCACGCGCAAGCCGGTTTAATCGACAAAATCGATCCTGTCGTTAATATCGAAACGACGCTCCGCCTGCCGGAACGCCCGAAACGCCTCCGCCTCGAACCGTCCGGCGTCGACCTCGCGTTCGATTGGGCCGACGGCGCCGCGAAGTTTGCCGTCCCGAGCGTTCCGCTGCACGAGATTGTCGTCGTCGACTGACGGCGTTTTTCCTCCTATATATTAATAAAGGCGCGGCGATTCGTTCGGTCGCCGCCCTTTTCCCGTTTTCCTCTCGCCTTCATCACAAGGAAAATACGATGCGTTTATCCCAATTTAACGTCCGTCGCCGCCGTTTCGCGACGCTCGCCTCCGTTCTCTCGCTCAGCGCCGCCGTTTCGCTCGCCGATTTTAACGCTTTCAACGATTTTAACGCCGTTCCAACCGCCGTCGCCGCGGAAAACTCGACGCAAAGCGCCGAAATCGCCTCCAAACCGGGTTACGCGATCGTCGCTTCGCCGAAAGTTCTCGACGACGCCGATTGGGCGAAAGTCGTCGAATCGTTAAAAGCGAAACGTTCGGAAGAGTTTAACGTCTCGGTGATCCGCCGCGAAACCGACGACGCCGCGTTCGCCGAACTCGGCAAAATCTTCCCGAAATACGCCTGCTTCGTCGTCAAGCCGGAAGAAGCGACAAAAGCGAACCTCGCGACGATTTGGCAAAAGACCCGCGCCCTAGACGACGACCCCTACGGCGACGTCGTTTGGGGAATCGTTACCGGTTATAACGCCGCCGACGCGCTCCGAACGACGCAAACGGAAGACCGTCCGACGACGAAAGTCGCCGCCGGCACCTCGATCGCGCTCCAATATTTCGACGAAGGAATCGCTTACGACGAACTGAAAAAGAACCTCAAACGCGTCAAAAAGCCGGGCGCGGCGCCGGAAATTACGACGGACGCCCCGGACGACACGACCCGCGCGCTCGCCGAATCGCTCGACGGCGCCCAACTCTTCGTCGCGTCCGGACACGCGACCCAACGCAACTGGATGATCGGCTTCACGTACAGAAACGGCTATTTTGTTAGCCAAAACGGCCAACTTTACGGGAAACCGTCGACCGGCGAAGATCCGTTCGAAATCAACGCGTCCGGCTCGAAAATTTACCTCGCCAGCGGCAACTGCCTCATCGGCGATATCGACGGCAAAGACGCGATGGCGCTCGCGCTGATCCATTCGGCGAACGTCGACCAAATGGTCGGCTACGTCGTTCCGACCTGGTTCGGTTATATGGGTTGGGGCGTTCAAGACTATTATATCGAACAACCGGGCCGTTTCACCCTCGCCGAAGCGTTCTTCGCAAACAACCAAGCG
>JAGBDD010000254.1 GCA_017937685.1 Thermoguttaceae bacterium
ATGTCGTTTAACGTCCGCGTCGCGAACAACGGCGACGGCGAAAACCGCTGGGACCTCCGCAAGGAAACTTTGGTCGACGTCGTGAAAGGCGACAATCCGCACCTCCTCGGCGTCCAAGAAGCGACGGCCCCGCAAATGGATTACCTCAACGAAACGCTGACCGAGTACGCGTCGATCGGCGTCGGGCGCGACGACGGCAAGCGCAAGGGCGAGTTTATGGCGATCTTTTACAAGAAAGACGCGCTCGAACTCCTCGACTCCGGCACCTTCTGGCTCAGCCAAACCCCGGACAAACCGGGCGTTAAAGGTTGGGACGCCGCGTGCAACCGCACCGTTACTTGGGGTAAATTCCGTTGCAAAAAGACCGGTAAAGAATTTGCGTACGCGAACACGCACTTCGATCACGTCGGGACGATCGCCCGCAAGGAAAGCTCGAAGTTGATTATGCGCAAACTCAACGAAATCATCGGCGCCGACGGCCCGTTCTTCGTCAGCGGCGACTTCAACGTTACCGATCAATCGGAAGCGTACCGCGTCATGACGACCGGCGTCGACAATATCCCGGGGCTCAAAGACTCCAATAAAGTCGCGAAAGTTCGCGATATCGCCCAACCGCGCACCTTCAACAACTTCAACAAGATTCCGGTTGAAAAAGGAAACATTATCGACTTCATTTTCGTCAACGACAAGTGCGTCGTCGAAAAGTTCGAAATCAACCCGGACTTGCACAAAGACCCGAAAACCGGCAAAGAACGCCCGGCGAGCGACCATAACTCGATTATGGCGACCCTGACTTTTGTCGATTGAGCGGTTTAACCGGTAAAGTCGACGTATTTTGAAGAGCGCGGCGGCGGAAACGTCGCGCTCTTTTGCATTGGCGACGGTTAAATTTTGAGCGTCGACGCGTCGTTGTGTTTGAACGCGGCGCGGCGTTTTTTGGGGGGGCAAACGTCGGCTCGGCGTTTGTTTTTGAACGCGTCGAAATTTTTTGTTCGATTAAAGCGGCGTTTGCGTCGCGGGCGAGGTGAGCGATTGTGTTGAATTGGATTTCCGGAACGCCCGGCGCGGCGCAGGCGACCGTCGTTTTTTTATTGGGCGCGGTTTTTGCGGCGGCGGCGAATTATTTTGTCGACCGTTTCGCTTGGACGCCGCGTTGCCGCTCCCCTTGGCGCCGCTTTCCGGCGAACGTCGTCGGCCCGAAGCGACGTTGGACGGCGCGGATTCCGGTCGTCGGCTGGCTCGAAACGGCGCGCGTTCGTTTCGAGAAAACGGAAAACGTTGCAAAAAATAGAAAATTGTCGCGGAAACAAGGCGAAAAGTCGGGCGGCGGCGCGACGGCGTTCGACTTCGCGACGATTCCCGGTTGGGAGAATCGTTGGTTTTGGTTGCGACCTTTGATTGTTGAAGCTGTTTTTGCGGCGCTTTTGACTTGGCGATTTTGCGTTTTGACCGACGGCGTCGCGACCGAAGCGGAGGCGGGGCGCGCGCTTGTTTTTTGGGGCGCCGAGACGATTTTTTATTGGCTGGCACTCTGTATGACGCTGGTCGACTTTGACGATTATATCATTCCGGACGCGGCGGTGATTCCGGGCGCGGTTCTCGGCTTAACGTTGGCGGCGGTTTTTCCGTTTTTAACGGTCGCGCCGATCGCTTGGCCGCTCGACTTGACCGGCGCGGCGACGACGAACGACGTTTTTCTTTTCGCGGCGCTTTTGAGCGAGCGTTGCGGTTGGGACGCGTCGCCCGGCGTCGTTCGTTGGTTGGTCGGGGCGGGAATCGCGGCGATTTGGACGTTTTGGGCGTTCGCGCTTCTCGAACGGCGGTTTCCGGCGCGGCGACTCGGCGTTCGGAAAGCGGCGGCGATCTTTTGCCGTCGACTGCGCCGCTCGACGTTAACTCCCGTTATCGCGGCGGTTTGGGCGCTCGGACTCGTCGGAATCGCCGTCGTCGTCGGGGGGGACGGAAGCGTCGAAACGCTCGGCTCGATTTCATCGTCGGGCGGCGGCTTGGGGACGAGGACGACGTTCGACCGGGCGCTTTCGGGGTCGGGGGGCTTGGCGAACGCGGCGGTCGGGCTCTTTGTCGGCGCGACGATTATTTGGGCGGTGCGGATTATCGGGCGTTCGGCGCTCGGAGTCGAGGCGATGGGGTTCGGCGACGTCGCGGCGCTCGGCGTTATCGGGGCGTTTATCGGTTGGCAAGGGGCGGTCGTCGCGTTCTTTGTCGCGCCTTTTTTTGGACTTGTTTTCGGATTTTTGAGACGGTTTTCCGATAAAACGCCGGAAATACCTTACGGCCCGTTTCTTTGCGGCGGCGCCGTTCTTTATTTAGCGCGCCGAGAACAATTCGACGCTTATTTAGCGCCGTTTTTTAGCGATCCGCTTTTCCTCGTCGGGTTGGCTGTCGTTGGATTCGCGCTCCTTTGGGGGCTGTTGACGGCGCTTCGCGTCGCGAAAAGTTGGGCGCGGCGCGGTTGAGGCGAAACGAATTTGAGCGCGACTCGCCGTTTCGATTTTTGCGATAACGGCGAGTTTAACGTCGTTTTTTCTCGATCGTTTCGACGAGCAGGCTCTCCCAACGGTTCCAAACCCGCGTCGCTTCGTAAGGCTCGACCGATTTTCGAGCGGCGGCGCCGAACCGAGCGCGAAGTTCCTTCGACTCGATTAGCGCGTCGAGCTTTTGCGCAAAATCGTCGACGTCGGCGGCGAGAAAACCGTTTTCGCCGTCGACGATCAACTCGTTAACGGACGGCGCGTCGGCGAAACCGAGCGTCGGAAGGCCGAGCGACTGCGCTTCGGTCAGCGCGAGGCTAAAACCTTCGTAAGCCGACGGAAGCGCGAAAATATCGCTCTTTAATAATTCGTCTTTGATTCGCGGCGTCGACGAAAGAATAAAGACGCGGTTTTCTAATTTGCGTTGGGCGACTAACGAAACGAGTTGGTCGCGGTAACGGGCGTTCGGGTAAGGATCGCCGAAAAAGAAAACGTTCCAGTCGGGACGGCGAGGGGCGATCTTCGCAAACGCTTCGATGAGAAGACGTTGCCTCTTTTGACGTTTGTCGAAACGAGCGACGCAGATAACGCGCGGGCTTCCTTCGTGTTCGCGGCGTTCGACGTCGACGCGTTCGGCGAATTGCGGGACGACGTTCGGTATCGCGACGATTTCGGTCGAGGTAAGAGCGCGAATCGCCGGAACAAAACTCGGAAGGAGCGTTTGAACGACGTCGCAACGTTCGAGCGTCGTTTTTAAAAGTCGAGCGGAGGACGCGCGGCGAAAAACGTCGTCGGGCGCGTTGTGCGTCGTTAGAACGGTCGCAAAATTGTTGCTAGGTCGGCGATAAAAGAGCGTTTCGGCGTCCTCGACCGAAAAGGGAACGACGACGTCGGGGCGAAATTCGTTCAATAACGCGTCAAGTTTCGGGCGAACGAGGCGGCGACGAGCGACTTCGTAAGGGTTCGGGCAAAAAGAAAGGAACGGGGGACGGCGGAGCGGACGCGTCGCTTCTCGCAAAACTTTGGCGGCCCCAAGAGAGAGCGGCGGACGCTTCAAACCGTTCAAATTGAAGAGACGAACGCGCGGATCGACCGGAAAAACCGGCGGCGCGTCGCCAAAAGCGTCGTAGGCCGCGCCAACTTCCCAACCGCGCCGAACGAACTCGTTGGCAAATTCGCAAAAAACTTTTTCCCCGCCTCCGACGGTTCGCGTTAGGCGACCGTTGTAAAGTAAAAGCAAAAGTTTCATTGGATAACTTGGCGAGGAGGCAAACGGCGGACGCGTCAAGATTGCGTCGAGTTTTCGATCGGCGCTTCTTTAACGATTCCGTTCGGCGTCCAAATTTGTTTCGTTTTTCTGATTTCGGCGCGGATTTTGCGGTTCTTCTCGATCGATTCCCGCGTCGCGTAGGGGCGCTTGTGATCGAGGTGAAGGTTGACGAGCGAGTAACGGAGTTGCTTTCCGCGGATTCCGAGGTTCGCGAGACGTTCGCCGAACTCGCGGTCGAGTCCGCCGTATCGCATATCTTCGTTAAAACCGTTAACTTTGTAAATATCGTCTTTCCAGCAGGAGCTGCAACAGCCGTTCCAGCTGGCGAGCGTCGGCGTCGACCAGTTCAAAAGGGCGGCGAGGAGCGGCGAATCGACGATTTTCGGCGCGGAAAACGGTCGCGTTTTTAGTCCGCGTTCGCGGAGCCAACGGAGCGAAAAGCAACGGCCCGACTCGACGTCGTCGCGGGTTAAGGCGCGGCTTAGATCGAGCGGCAACTTGACGTATCCGCCGGAAACAAACCAACCGCGTCGCGCGGCGCGGTAATGCGTTTCGACGAGATCGGGACGAGCGACGCAATCTTGATCGGTAAAAATCAAATATTCCGATTCCGCAGCCTCGACGGCGAGATTCAAAACGCGACATTTTTGAAAACCGTCGTCGGGAATCCAAATTCGTTTGATAACGGCGCCCGATTCGGCGCGAACGCGGTCGAGGAGCGCGCCGGTTTCATCGCCGGAACCGTCGTCGGCGATCAAAATTTCGAGCGGAAAACGGTCAAAATTTTGATTTAAGTAGCCCCAAAGAGTTTTTTCGAGCCAAGCGGGATTGTTGTACGTTGAAACGACGACGCCGATCGAGCGCGGACGTCCGGCGCGAGCGGCGCGACGGCGAGACGGCGGGAAATTTTGCAAAACGGCGTCGCGTAAAGACGTTAAAATCGGCAAGCGCATCGCGGTTCCTTCGTTCGACGTTCGGCGGCGCGGCGTTGGAAAATGGGAAAGCGAATTGAAACGCGCCGGTTGTGTTAGTTGTTGCGATTATACGGGCGTTCCAAGAAGACGTCAACCTCGAAAAACGATTTTTCGGCGCCGCGAAGGAAAACGCGAGTCGGGCGAACGACGAGACGACCCGGGAGAAAACCGCCGCGTCCGTTCGAAAGAGTCGATTCGTAAACGAAACGCTCGGCGGTCGAGTCGGACGAAAGCGCGACGCCGTATTCTCGCCGCATAAAACGGAGCAAGCGCCGATAATCGCCCGTTTGTCCGGAAAATTCGACGCGGCGTTCGGAAGTCGCGTCGAAGTAGCAAGCGAAAACGCCGGTCAAATCGTCGTTCGCGTCGCCGGTCGAAATCGCGACGCGATAACCGACGAGGCCGTCGTCCGTCGCGACCGCGTCGACGCGCGGCCAAGTCTCGACGAGCCAAGCGGGAGAATGTCCGAAACGGAAGAGTTCTTCGAAGCGGCGCGGCGTCGAGTCGGCAGCGGCGAAAAAAGAGGACGAGGCCGCGTCGGAGGCGAACGGCGCCGACGAAGCGGAAGGCGCGAAACGAGATTCCGCAAAACGCGCGAACGACGAACGCTCGTCGGGAGTCGAGAGCGGGACGGAAAAGGAAGCGGAGGGCGACGAAGGGGAATAACCGCTTAATTGGTCGGCGTTTCCGACCGTCGCGGCGTTGGCGGCGGACGACGACGCGTTAAAACGGGCGTTTTCGCTCCAAGCGTCGTAAGGCGAGGCGGGAAAACGGCGAGACGTCGCGCCGTCGTCGAAGCGTTCGATGGACGGAGCGGGGCGCGCGGCGTCGGCGACCGCGGGAGAAGACGGCGAGGCTTGTAAAAAACGGAAGGGCCAAAAGGAACGCGTCGGGGCGGACGGCGCGTTCGTCGAGGTCGGCGACGGTTCCAGCGGCGCGACGAGGCGACCGGAGTCGACGATCATTTTGGGAACGGTAAAGGCGACAAAAGCGAAAAAGGCGTATTTTAACGCAAAAAACAGGCGCGTTTTCATCGGTTGATTTTCGTTGATAAAGTTGGGCGGCGAAAACGAATAAAAGGGAAACCCGGAGTAAACGTCGACCGGCGGAGCGAAAAAATCGCGTCGAGGGCGTCGCGTCCGCCTTTTCGACCGACGTAAGGCGTTTTTAATAGGCCGCGCTAAAAAAAAGAGGGGAAAAATGGCGAGACGGGGAAGAATGGTAAGACGGGAGGGAAATAACAAAATGGGGAGAATGTGAAAACGGGCGCTTTCGGAAGGCGGGAAAGATAAGGGAAAGCGCGGAAAGTTGGCGACGCGGGCCGAGGAAAATAATGAGAATCGGCGTCGAAACGCAGTTTTGACCTAGCGGCCAACCGGAAAATTTGATACGATGCGCAAGATCGTCGTTGGGCGCGAGCGAAAAGGGGCGCGTCGGCGGCGTCGGACAAGGAAATTTAACGATAAAAACGAAAATAGGGGCGTTAATGGCTCGGCGCGGAAAAAAAACGTTCGTCGGCGCGTCGTCGCTGGCGCTTGCGGTCGCTTGGGGGGCGGTCGTTTGCGTCGGGGGCGGCGCCGGGTGCCGCAACGTCCCGTTTTACCGGATGACGAGCAAAGCGTCGAAAAGTTTGCCGCTCAGCCGCGAGGGGATCGTCGCGTTCGAGCGGGGCGATTTTGCTCGCGCCGAGGAAAATTTGCGTCAAGCGGTCGAGCTAAACGACTCCGACGTCGAGACTTGTCGTTATTACGCCGAAACGCTTTGGCGGCTCGGCAAGCGGGACGAGGCGGTCGCGGTCTTGGAGGCGGCGGCGGAAAAGCGGGCGACGATCGACGTCGAGGAGTCGCTTTATCGGTCGCTCGGCGAGAAGGCCCTCGAACGGAATCGCCCGGAGGACGCGGCGCGTTGGGCGGATAAAATTGTCGACTTGACCCCGAAAAGCGCCGTCGGTTGGGAACTGCGCGGGAAGGCGGCGCGTCGACTTGGGCGACCGGAAGAAGCGCTCGAAAATTTTCAGCGAGCGGCGCATTTCGCGACGGACGACCGCGCCGTCTTGCGGGAAATCGCGACGATTCAGAACGAAATCGGCGATTTTGACGCCGGGCTCGCGACTTGGCAACATTTGGAACGGCTTTACCCGACGAACCGCGAACCGGCGGAAGTCTTCGCCGGACAAGGGGAAGCGTATTGCGGACTCGGGCTCGCCGTCGAAGCGGAGGAGTCGTTCGCCGTCGCGGCGACGACCGCGCCGGACGTCGTCGAATATCGGCGCCGCTTGGCGGAAACTCGGCTCGCTCGGGGCGAAATCGACGGCGCGTTGGCGGCGCTCGGCGAAGCGTCGGCGCGCGACCCGAACGATCCGGCGATTCGCGAATTATGGGCGCGAGCGTTGCAAATGCGGCAAACGGCGAGCGTTCAAGGGACGATTTCGCGTTAAAGTCGCGAAAATCGGCGGAATACGTCGGTTGACTTGGTTGCGTAAATTGGGCGAGCGGCGCAAAATCGACAAGGCGCGTCGGCGGAGCGTTTTGCGTCGAGTCGACGCGTTTTAACGGCGGCGCGGCTTGTCGGGCGTCGAAATAAGAATCTTTTTGAAATTTTTGTCCGCAAGCTCTTGAAAATCGCGGGCGACTCTGTTTTAATGAGAAAATCGGCGGTTCGGCTTGAAAATTTTCCGTCGCGGCGTCGCGTCGACGTTTGCGGCGGCGGTTCGAGCCGAGTCGGGCTCTCGTCGCCAAACGGCGGGGGCGAAAACGGCGATTTTGTCAATATTATTAATAGAACGTTATTATTAATATAGCGTTCGACGTTGAGTTATCCGGCGTTGAATTGCGTCGAACGCAAGGTTGCGCCGACCGTTTTTTCGCGGGAAAGGGACGTTCGTCCTCGCTCGCCGCGCTTTTTATTCCGTTTTTTTGAGGTTCACCGATGAAACGTTCGATTCTGCGTTCCTCCGTCGCGACGTTTGCGCTCGGCGCCGTCGTCGGGGCGGCTCTCTCCGTTCAAGCCGACGAAGCGAAAAAAGTCGTTAAAAATCCCGAATTCGAAAAAATCGTTATTTTCGAAGGGTACCGCAGCGAGGGCGCGGCCTTCGGCGACTTCAACAAAGACGGCGTCGTCGACGTTCTTTCCGGACATTATTGGTACGCCGGGCCCGATTTCAAAAAAGAGTACAAAATTTACGAAGGGGACGCGAAATACGATCCGGAAGGGTACTCGAACTCCTTCGTTAACTTCGCCGAAGACCTGAACGGTGACGGTTGGGACGATTTTATCCTCTGCCCGCACCCCGGCGTTACCGGCTATTGGTACGAAAATCCGAAGGGAGAAGACCGCCTTTGGACGGCGCATGAGTCGACGATCGAACTCGGGAACGAGTCGCAGGCTTGGGAAGACGTCGACGGCGACGGCAAAAACGAGCTGATCTTCAACCGCAACAACTGGTACGGGATCGCGTTCCCGAACCGCGGCGACAAGGCGAACGAACCTTGGAAATTCCTCGCGGTTTCGAACGAAAATCCGAAATATCAACGTTATTTCCACGGGAACGGCGTCGGCGATATTAACGGCGACGGGCGAGCCGACCTCCTCGAAATAGACGGCTGGTGGGAACAACCGGAAGACTTGAACGCCGTTCCTTGGAAGTTTCACGAGTTCAAGTTCGCGGACGCCGCGTCGAACATTTTGGTCGCGGACTTCAACGGCGACGGTTTGAACGACGTCTTCACCGCTTGGCACTGCCATCTTTACGGGCTCGTCTGCTGGATTCAAAAGCGCGACGCTTCGGGCGCGATTTCCTTCGACGCGCAATGGCTGATTCCGAAAGAACCGGCGGACGACTTCTATCCGAAGGTCAGCCAGCTTCACTCGATGGCGTTGGCCGACTTCAACGGCGACGGCGTCCAAGACGTCGTTACCGGGAAGCGTTGGTGGGCGCACGGTTCGAAGGGCGACGTCGGCACGAACGACCCGGCGCTCCTGATTTGGTGGGAAACGAAGCGCGGCGCCGACGGCAAAGTCGAGTTTATCCCGCATGAAATCGACGATAATTCCGGCGTCGGGACGCAAGTTACCGCGAAGGACGTCAATAAAGACGGCGTCGCGGATATTTTGGTCGGGAACAAAAAAGGCGTTTTCCTCTTCTTGACGAAATAACGCGGGTTTAGGCAAATAGCGCGGCAAAATTGGCTTTTCGACCGCTTTTCCGGCGTCGCCGTTAGAATTTTGGACGGCGGCGGGGCGGAAACGCGGTCGAAAGCGGCGATGGGTCGCGACGTAATAAAAGCGGCGGCGACGCCGAACGACGGCGGACGCGAACTCGGCGACGAGGGCGCGTCGGTTCGTTTTCTTTTGAAAACGTTTTGAAAAGGTGTTTTTGATGACAAATTTCCTCTTTGCGCAAGCGGCGAGCGCTTTCGGCAACGGCGCCGACGTTCTCGTCTTTTTTGCGTTTTTGGCGGCGGTCGCTTTCGTCGCGTTCGGTATGAGCCGCAACTCCGGCGGAGACAGCGAATCGTACTTCTTGGCCGGTCGCGGTTTGAAGTGGTGGCTGATCGGTTTTTCGCTCATCGCGGCGAACATTTCGGCCGAACAATTCGTCGGGATGTCCGGCCAAGCGGCGGACTACATCGGCTTGGCGGTCGCGAGTTACGAATGGATCGCGGCGCTTTCGTTGGTTATCGTCGCGTTTTTCTTCCTGCCTCGCTTCCTGAAAGCCGGGATTTACACGATTCCGGAATATTTGGAAACGCGGTACAATAAGTCGGCGCGTTCGATTATGTCGATTATGATGATGATTATGCTCGTCGCGGTCAACATCACGGTCGTTACGTTCGCCGGCGCGAAGGCTTACGCCGTCTTCTTCGACGGCGCGTCGGTCGGCGGCGTCGCGCTCGACCTGACCTTCTTCTGCTGGGTCATCGGGATTTTCGCGGCGCTTTACATTTTCGCGGGCGGTTTGAAGGCTTGCGCTTGGGCGGACTTGCTCCAAGGTTCCGCGCTGATTTTGGCCGGCGCGGTCGTTCTTTGTTTCTCGCTGAAAGCCCTTGGGAGCGCCGATATTAGCTCGCTCGCCGCCGGAAGCGCGGACGCCGTCTCGAAGCTGACCGCCGATATGGGCGCTTGGGAACGCTTCTCGACGCTCAACGCCGACAAACTCCGTATGAACCTTCCGAGTTGGGACTTGGTGCTGCCGGTTACCGCGTTGATCTTCGCGATTTGGATTCCGAACCTTTATTACTGGGGCCTCAACCAATACATCATTCAACGCACTTTGGGCGCGAAGTCGCTCGGCGAAGGCCAAAAAGGTCTCGTTTTCGCGGCGTTTATGAAGCTCTTGATTCCGTTCATCGTCATTTTCCCGGGGATGATCGCGCTGAATCTCTTTAGCGCCGATATGAAAGCGAACGCCGACAAAGCCTCCGCGAAAGAAATGGCGCGCTTCGAAGAAGTCAAGGCGAACCCGACGAAGGATCAAGCGCTCTTCTCGTTCAATCGCAGCTTCGCGCTGACCTATCCGGAAAAAGCGGACGAAATTCTCGCGTTCAACGCCGCCGCGTCCGGCGTCAACCTCGACGAAGCGGTCGCCGCCGCCGAAAAAGCGGGCAAAATCAACAAAGGAATGAAAGACGAAGAACTGCGCGTCGCGAAACTCGCCGCGATTCAAGCGAAAGCGCCGACCGCGAAAACCGGCGCGATGCTCAACGGTTGCGACTACGACGCCGCGTTTCCGCTCCTGATGGCGAAGGTCGTTCCGACCGGCGGCTTCAAGGGCTTTATGCTCGCCGCGCTTCTCGGCGCCATCGTCAGCTCGGTCGCCGCGATGTTGAACGCCGCGTCGACGATTTTCTCGATGGACATTTACAACGAATACCTCGTCAATAAGAACCTCGACGAAGCGGCGCGCCAAAAGAAACTGGTCGCGGTCGGTCGTTTGGCGGTCGTCGCGTTCGTTTTGATCGGCTGCATCGTCGCGCCGATGTGGGCGAACCCGAAATTCGGCGGCGTCTTCAAGGCGATCCAAGAGTTCCAAGGCTACATTTCGCCGGGTATCTTCGCCGCGTTCGTCGTCGGTTTCTGGATGAAGAAAGCGCCGAACTCCTACGGCGCGATCGCGCTCGTTGCTTGTCCGATTCTTTACGGCGCGTTGGCGACGTTCGTTCCGTCGCTCGACTTCCTGAACCGTATGGCGGTTACGTTCGGCGTTTTGATCGCGTTGGCGATCGTGATGACGATCGTCTGCCCGCGCAAAGAAGCGTTCGTCCAAGCGACCGACGAAAGCAAGGCCGAATTCTTGAAGGAATCGAAGGGCGCGAAGATCGGCGGTTGGGTCGTCGTCGCGCTGACGGTTGTCCTCTACCTGATTTACTGGGATTACGATCTTCCGATGTTCTAATCGGACGGCGTAAAACTTGCGCTTAACGCGTTTCGACGGCGCGTCGCGACTAAGCGGCGCTCCCGTCGAACGTCGGCGAAGCGGAAGAAAAACGAAACGAAAAATCGCTCGGCGGGCGCGGGGGAGACTCCGGGTCGCGTTCGGGCGATTTTTTTTGACGAAGCGGGACGGGAAACGGCGCCGCGATTAACGCTCGAATCGCGTTGGGGCGATTTTTTTTGGCGGGGCGGGGCGCGCCGCCGGTTTGCTTGGCGCAACGCAAAAACGCCGTCCGGTCGTTAAGACTTGGACGGCGTTTTCGTTTTCGCGGGGGGAGCGAACGGCGAAACTTCAACGGCGTTCGCTAAGCGTCGCGGTTAAGCAAACGTTGCGATTAAAGGAGTTCTTTGCGCAGCTCGGCGCCCGATTTCGGCGAAAGGTAAGCCGGCGGAACGTCGAGAAGCGTTTTGCAACCGCGGACGCCCTCGGCGTTGAGTCGGTAGGCGGCGCGAGCGCAGGCGACCAAAACGGACGACGTAAATTCCGGGTTCGAGTCGAGTTTCAGCGAATATTCGACGACGTGCTTGTGTTCGCCGTTCCAGCCGGTCTTCCCGGAGCGGACGACGAAACCGCCGTGCGGAATGCCGGAATGGTCGCGCTTCAATTCCTCCGCCGAAATGAAATGAACGACCGTGTCGTAGTCGGCGAAATAGTTCGGCATCGTCTTGATTTCGCGCTCGATTCGCTCCAAGTCGGCGCCCTCTTTCGCGACGACGAAGCATTCGCGCAGGTGCTTTTCGCGAGTCGTCAACGTCGGATTCGAGCCGCTCCGGGCCGCCGTCAACGCGTCGTCGAGCGGAATCGTGTATTGCTTCGCGTCCAAAACGCCGTCGACTCGGCGGATCGCGTCGGAGTGCCCTTGGCTGACGCCGCGTCCCCAGAACGTGTAGTCGACGCCGTCCGGAAGGATCGCGCCGCCGTAAAGTCGAGCGAGCGAGAACATGCCGGGATCCCAACCGCAGGAGATCAACGCGACTTTTCCGCTTTCTTGCGCGGCGGCGTCGACCGCGGCGAAGTGTTCCGGAATCTTGGCGTGCGTGTCGAAACTGTCGACGACGTTGAAGAGGCGCGCCAGTTCCGGCGTCTGTTTCGGCAAATCGGTCGCGCTTCCGCCGCAAAGGATAAGAACGTCGATTTCGTCCTTCATTTCGGCGATTTTATCGACCGAGTAAACGCCGACGCCTTCGGTCAAGATTTTGACCGTTTCCGGCGGACGGCGAGTGAACGCGGCGACGAGCGTCGTATCGGGATTTTGCTTGACGGCGCATTCGACGCCGCGACCAAGGTTGCCGTACCCAACGATTCCAATTCTGATCTGCATCTTTCGGGCTCCATTAACGAGCGTGTAGGACGGACGCTCGCCCGCGCCGCGACGGCCGGGCGTTCCGCGTTTCCGTCGACGCCGTCATTATAACGCGTTTTTCGAAAATTTCTAGAATAGGCGAGTAAAAAAAATAGACGCGGCGAAAAAATTGCGAAAGATTCGGGAGAAGGGCGACGATTTGTCGTGGGAAAGGGGGAAAAATCAAAAAAAAATGGCAAAAAATTGAAGAAAACGAGGAAAAAAACTTGACGCCTTGTAATGCGACGCGTTATAATAATAGTGCGCGGCGCCGAGTAACGAGCGTTTGCGCGACGAAAGTCGGAATACGAGCGATAAAGGAGACCTGCGATGAAAATGCGACAGAGCGAACGAACCGTCCGCGACGTTGAGTCGAGGGACTTGAACCCGGATTGGCGAAAGTCGGCGGTCGCGTCGATTTTGGCGAACTCTATCTTCAAGAATAAGCGCGTTGGCGTCGCGGCGTTGAGCGCGGCGCTCGTCGGGGGCGCGGCGACGTTCGCGGCGGGACTCGATTTGCCGATTTCCCAAGAGGAAAGCGTCGTTTCGAGCGTCGAGGAGGAAAAAAAAGACGCGGAAACCGTTTTTTGTTGCCAAATGGAGGGGAGCGGCGCGACGATTACCGGCGTCCGCGACCGAAACGCGACGACGCTGGTTATCCCGGCGACGATTAACGGCGTCGACGTAACGAAAATCGGCGAGCGCGCGTTCGAGGGGATGAAGCGTCTCGAGTCGGTAATTTGGGCGACGACGGCGCGTTGCGAAATCGAGCCGCGCGCTTTCGCTTACTGCGCGGCGTTGAAAAAAGTCGAGTTGCCCGACAATCTCGAAGCGATTCCGGAGTATGCGTTCGTCTCTTGCTCTTCGCTCGAAACGATTTCGGGAGGAAAAAACGTTCGAACGATCGGCGAACGAGCGTTTTCTAGTTGCCAGTCGTTGAAAACGTTGGAGTTCAGCGAAGTCGTCGCGGTCGGCGAGGGGGCGTTTTACGGGTGCGAGCGGTTGACGACGTTCGACTTCGTTTCGTCGGAAAACGCCGCGTTTCAACTTGTCGACGGGCTTCTTCTTTCGAAAGACGGCAAAACGCTTGTCGCTTGCCCGCCCGGTCGAACCGGCGAAGTCGTCGTTCCGGACGGCGTCGCGTCGATCGCCAAAAGCGCGTTCGAAGGCGGCGCGGTCGAGTCGGTCGTCCTTCCGCAAACGCTCGAGCTTATCGATTCGAAAGCGTTTGAGCAGTGTTCGAAGTTGAAGTCGGTCGTCGGCGCGCCGAAAGCGCTCGAAACGATCGGCGCTCACGCGTTCTTTTTCTGTTTTGATCTTGAACGCTTCGATTGGCCGGAAAATTTGCAAGTTATTGGCAAAGAAGCGTTTGCCGATTGCGATTTGACGAGCGCGCAAATCAAGAGCGTTCGACGCGTCGGCGAAAACGCCTTTTATAATAACGATAAGCTGGCGACGGTCGAATTGCCGAGCGAAACGCGAGAAATCGACGCGGGAGCGTTCGCTCGAACCGCGTTGAAATCGTTCAAACTGCCGCGCGGCTTGGAAACGTTGCAACCGGGCGCGTTTTCCGGCGTCGCGCTCGAAAAAATCGAAATCGAAGAGGGAAACGCCGCGTTCAAAATCGTCGACGGAGCCCTGTTAAGCGCCGACGGAAAAACGCTTTATTTCCGACTTCCGGCGACGCCCGAAACGACTTGGAAGATTCCGGACGGCGTTCGCGTCGTCGGTCGTTCGGCGTTTAGCGGCAATAAGTCGCTTGTTTCGCTCGAGATTCCGGAGGGCGTCGAAACGATCGGGGAAAACGCGTTTTACGGGTGTTCGGCGTTGCAAAAGCTGACGATTCCGGCGAGTTTGCGCGAAATCGACGCCAATTTCGCCTCTTGCTCCGCGCTCTCGACGTTCGAGGTCGCCGACGGAAACCCGAATTACCGGAGCGTCGACGGTTCGCTGGTAAGCAAAGACGGCAAAACGCTTTACCGACTCGGCGGAAACGGGGCGGAGCGTCGCGTCGTTCCGAACGGCGTCGAGCGGTTGACGGCTTGGTCTTGCGCCGGGGATTGGAGTTGCGTCGAGATTGCGCCGACGGTCAAGCGAATCGACGCGATCGCGTTCGGGAATCCCGAAAACTTGACGGCGATTAAGATTCCGGCGAGCGTCGAACGGCTCGACGAACGCTTCGTTAGTTGTCCCAAATTGACGACGTTCGAAGTCGCGCCGGAAAACCCGGTTTACAAAAGCGAAAACGGCGCGTTGTTAAGTAAAGACGGCAAAACGTTTTATCGCTTGGTCGAGAATCTGCGAACAAACGAGCAAAAACGTTTTATGTCTCCCGAGGAAGAGAAAAAGGGCGTCGAGTACGTCGTTCCGGCGGGCGTCGAAACGATCGTCGGACACGCGTTTACTAACCGCGACGAAATAACGAAAGTCGTTTTGCCGCAATCGCTTAAAAAAATAGAAAAGAGCGCTTTTAGCGGTTGTTCGTATTATTTTACAAGCGTCGCGATTCCGGCGGGCGTTACGACGATCGAGCCGGGCGCGTTTTTCGGTTGCAATCTTCGCGAGATCGTGCTGGAGTCGAGCAAAGCGAATTTCCCGCCCGAGGCGTTCGCGCAGCCGTCCTATTCGCTCCGCGAAGACCCGATCGTTCGCGTCGACGAGAAAGTAATCGCGAAGGAAGCCGCCGAACTCGCCGCGCGCAAAGCTCGCGAAGAGGCGTTTTCTTGGAGAAACGACGAACGCGACGGGGCGACGCTCGTCGGCGTCCGCGACCGAAACGCGACGACGCTCGAAATTCCGGAAACGCTCGACGGGCTCCCGGTGCGGTCGATCGCGCCCGAAGCGTTCGTCGGAATGACCGCGCTTAAAACGGTTCGGATTCCGGCGTCGCTGCAAACGATCGGCCGGCAAGCGTTCGAGGGTTGCGCGTCGCTCGAAAAAATCGAGTTTATAACGCCGGAGAAATCGCGTCTGCGTCAAATCGACGCTTCGGCGTTTAAAGGGTGTTCGTCGCTGAAGACCTTCGAAGCGCCCGACGTCTTGGGCTTCGTCGGCGCTTGGGCGTTCGCCGAGTGTTCCGCGCTCGAAACGGTTAAGGCGGGAAGGTTTTTGCACCATATCGGCGACAGCGCGTTTCGAGATTGCGCCGCGTTGCGAAGCGTCGAATTTCCGGAAAACGCGAACGAGGTTATGTTGCAAGGTTCGATCGGCGGTATGTTGTACGTCGGCGCCTTTGCGTTCGGCGGTTGCGACGCGCTTCTTGAGTTTGAAGCGCCGAACACGCTTTCGGGAATCCATTGCCATGCGTTCGGGGCGATAGGATCGCGAACGACGCCGATTAAATTCAGCCTTCGCCCGGGAGGCGCGCTGAAAAACTACGACGGTTTGATCGTTAGCGCGAACGGCAAGGTCGTTCAGGCTTATTTCGGCGACGGAAGCAAGGAAATCGCGATTCCGGACGACGTCGAAACGCTCGGAATGACGTTCCAAAACGCGCCGATTACGGCGATTCGTTTGCCGAAGTCGTTGCGAGAAATTGGGACGCAGACCTTTATGCGATGCGAGAAGCTGGAGCGCGTCGAGATTTCGGAGGACGCCGCGCTCGAAAAAATCGGTGCGAACGCGTTTTACGGTTGCAAGGCGTTGAAGACGTTCGCTTGGCCGAAGTCGTTGAAAACGATCGATAGCGGCGCGTTTTTGCTATGCGAATCGCTGGAATCGTTCGTCGGCGCGACCGGCGTCGAAACGATTGGACGCTCCGCGTTCAGCGATTGTAAGTCGTTGAAAACGATCGAGTTGTCGAACAAATTGATCGAGATCGGCTCCTCCGCGTTCGCCGAAACCGGGCTCGAATCGATCAAGATTCCGGCGAGCGTTCGCGTCGTCGGCGACGCGGCGCTGGCGATCACTCCGCTGAAAACGATCGAGGTCGAGGAGGGGAACCCGTCGGTGAAGGTCGTCGACGGCGCGCTCCTCTCTTGGGACGGAACGACTCTTTGGCGTTTGCCGCCGGGCTTGAAACTGAAGTCGTACAAGGTTCCGGACGGCGTTCAAGTGATCGAACGCGCCGCGCTCGGCGGAAACGCGACGCTCGAGGAAATCGAGTTGCCGGAAAGCCTTACGACGATTAAACATAACGCGTTTTATCGTTGCTCGCCGTTGAAAAAGATTCGGATTCCGGCGAAAGTCGTCGACTTTAACGTCTCCGCGTTTACGCTTTGCGATTCGCTGGAAAGTTTCGAAGTCGCGCCGGAGAACCCGAAGTTTAAGAGCGAAAACGGCGCCTTGCTAAGTAAAGACGGCAAAAAGTTTTATCAACTTATCGCCGTCGAACGCGACCCGAGCGCCGCGCCTTACGTCTTGGAACCGATTGAAGACGACGAAGAACGACGAGAAATTCCGGCGTATAAAAATCCGGTTTATCGCGTCCCGGACGGCGTCGAAGAGATTGGCGGCAACGCGTTTCTCGACGAGCGGCGAACGCGCAACGCCTTTACGGAAATAGTTTTGCCGGAAAGCGTTAGGGAAATCGGTCCGACCGCGTTCCAAGACTGTTCGCGCCTCGAAACAATGCGGATTTCGGCGAACGTCGCCAAGATAAACGCGGGCGCGTTTTACCGATGTTACGCGTTGAAAACGTTAGAAATCGACGAAGCGAATCCGACGTATCGCCTTGTCGACGGAATGATTTTAACCGAAGACGGTAAAAGGGTTTGGGATATTGTTCTCGACCAAAAACGCGCCGTTTGGAAGATTCCGGAAGGCGTCGAGCGACTTGTCAACAACTGGATTCCGGCGCGTTACGATATTTCGGAAATCGTTTTGCCGGAAAGTCTTACGACGATTCAAAACGGCGCGTTGTCGGGAAGCCGAAATTTGACGAAAATAACGATTCCGAAAAACGTTCGAGAAATCGGCGCCGGCGCGTTTCACGGTTGCCCGAAATTAGAGGAAGTCGTTGTAAAGTCCGACCAAACGAAGTTTACGAACGAAGCGTTTTTCGAAACTTACGGTAATCCGTTCGCGGCGCCGGAAAACCGGACTTCGCGGAAACTGAAGATTCGCGTCGAGTCGACCGAAGAAGACGCGGCGCAAAACGCGGCGCCGACGCAAGCGGAAGACGCGGCAAGCGTCGACGTTGGAACGACTTACGAAGAAGCGTCGAAAACGTTCGACGTGCGTGTCGTCGACGGCGAAGCGACGATTCTCGGGACGCGTTCGCAGGAATCGACGTTGAAGATTCCGGAGAAAATCGACGGCGCGCCCGTTGTAAAGATTGCGGAGAAAGCCTTTGCGAACAACGCGTTCGTTAAGGAGATCGTTTTCCCGTCGACGTTGCGGGAGATCGGTTCTCAGGCCTTTTTGAACTGCGTCGCGCTCGAAAAGATTTCGCCCTTGACGGCGAGTATGGATAACGCAAGTATCGCGGTCGGGCAGTTTAGTCGGTGCAAGTCGTTGCGCGCTTTCGAAGTCGACCCGGCGAATCCAAATTTTACGGCGGTCGACGGCGTCCTTTTTAACAAAGAGGGAACGGTTCTTTGCTTGTACCCGCTTGGGCGAAGGGACGAATTTTATCAAGTTCCGGACGGCGTGGAAAGCGTCGCCGACGTCGCGTTCACCGGAAACGTTTATATTAAAACGGTTAAGTTTCCTTGGACGTTGCGGACGATCGGCTCCGGCGCGTTTAGTAATTGCCGTTCGCTTGAATCGGCGCTCTTTTTCCCGGTCGTTAATTCCTTGCGTAAAATCGGCGGACACGCGTTTTCCGGTTGCGACGCGTTGAAGTCGATCAAACTGCCGGACGGGCTTCGCGAAATCGGTTCTTGGGCGTTTCAATGTCGTTCGCTCGAAACGGTCGAGTTTTACCCGGTCGACGTCGATCCGGAGGAAGCGCGAGCGACGCCGCAAAACGAAAACGTTATTCCGGGGCAGCCCGAGTCGAAACCGGGAATGAAATTTCAAGCGAACGCTTTTGTTTCGCCGAGTTTGAAGTCGTTCGAGTTGCCGGAAACGTTGGTCGCGATCGGCCAAACCGCGATTCGAAACGACGATCCCACCGGTTCGAACGTCGCGTCGGGGCCGGCTCGGCTCTTTTTGAAATTGCCGCGAAGTTTGGAAGCGGTTCGCGCCGCCGCTTTTTCGGGCGTCGGCAACTTGGGCGGTTTCGAAGTCGACCCCGAGAACGAATATTTGAAAACGGTCGACGGAGCGTTGTTAAGTAAAGACGGTAAAACGTTTTACTGCTATCCGCAAGGAAAGGACGGCGACGAATACGACGTGCCGGACGGCGTCGAAACGATCGAAACCTTCGCGTTTTCGGGAAGTCGGTTGCGCAAGATTCGAACGCCGAAGACGTTGCGGAAGATTAAGAACGTCGCTATTTCGGACTGCAAACAGCTCGAAACGCTCGAAATCGCCGAGGGCGTCGTCGAAATGGGCATATTGGGCGCTAATTGTTATCAACTGAAAACGCTTAAATTGCCGTCGACGTTGCGGAACGACGCGTTATTCCGGGACAACGCGTTCGCTTTATACTGTCGAGAAGTGCAAGCGCTCGAAATCGCGCCGGAGAGCGCCGTTTTTAAAAACGTCGACGGAGCGGTTCTAAGTAAGGACGGTAAAACGCTTTACTGGGTTCCCGGGCGGCTGGCTTTGACCGAATACGTCGTTCCGGACGGCGTCGAAACGATCGTCGCCAACGCGTTCAACGGTTTCGGGAATCTGGAAAAGATTCGCCTGCCGAACGGCTTGAAGACGATCGGGCCCGACGCTTTCAACGGCTGTCATAAGTTGAGGTCGGTAACGATTCCGGCGAGCGTTGTCGAGATCGATAAAACCGCTTTTAGCGTAAGTATTTACCCGAAAACGTTTAATCTTGACGAGGGGAACGCGACGTTTCAGGTTGTCGACGGCGCGTTGGTCAAGCAAAACGGAGAAAAGGTTTACGAACCGCCGAAGTCGATTCGTAGGTAAAACGCGACGTAATAACGGTAAGGAAAACGGCGACTTGGCGTAAATGCTAAGTCGCCGTTTTTTTATTGGTTAAACGCCGTCGGAAAAGAGAAAAGACAGACGTTTACTCGGCGTCGCGTTCCCAAAGGAAACGGTAATTGAAGCGGCGGTTCGGCGCCGTGTCGCCCGCCGCGCAGAGCGAAATCGGGTCGACCAGTTCCGTCGGATTGTCGCTCCATTTGAAGTCGAGCGCGAGTTTGTCGCCGGTCGCGCCGACGAGAGCGCGCGGAACGCGAACGACGAGGCGGTTCTTTTCGACGTAATAATCGGTCTGCGCGACTTCCTTCCAAGCGCCGCCGTTTTCTGCGTCGGAGTCCGCAACCCATTGGCAAATCGTCGTTTGCGTTTCGTCGACGACGCTCTTATTGACAAGATAATCGTACCCGAACCAACCGGTTTGCGCGTTCTTGTCCGCGTCGAGGAAGAGGAGCGCCCAGTTCTTGTCGGTCGACGCCGTCCAATCGCTCGCCGCTTCCGCGAAGAAATAAAGGTTCTCCGCGTCGACGCCGACTTTCGCCGTCGCGAAGTCGTTGCGGCCCGTTTGGTCGACGTAATGCAAACCGGCGTAACCCTTTGCGTCGCGCCAAGCGACGTCGCCGAGCGTGTCGCGGTACTCGATCGAAAGCGCGTCCCAAGCGGCGAGCGGAGCGGTTTGGTCGAACGAAATTTCGCCGCGATTCGTCGGGATCGGGCGCGCGCCCTTGTAGCGCCGGATATTTTGCGCCGTCTGCATATAATAGTTGTCGGTGTAGCCGCCCTTCATCGGTTGAACGCAGCGGTTGAACTCGGCGTTGTACTGGTCGACGAAGAAATACGCCGCCTTGTCGCCGCGACGCATAAAGTTCATTGCTTTAAGGACTTCCGGCGTGTGATACTTGCCCGCCGTCCATTCGTTCCAGTCGTTGATGTAAAGGAACTGCGGGTTCGCGGCGAGCGCTTCGTCCCAACGCTCTTGATAGTAAATCCCGTAACCTTCGGGGTTTTCGACCGTTTTGCCGAGCCAAGGCACGAACGTTGGAACCGGTTCGTCGCGTTCGTCGAGTTGCGGTTCTAACGTCTTGCGCGACCAAGACTTGCCGACCAAGCTCGACGGGTGCTGCGCCGGGGTAACCGCCGCCTGCTCGCGGACGCCGTCGTGCGTCGAAACGAGGTCGAGCGGGTTCATATCGCGGACGCGCTTGTCGCATAAGTCGTAGCCGAACGACCATTTATCTTCCGTTCCGACGAAGCGTTCGCCGTTCCATTCGTAATAGCCCCACCACATCGCGCGGAGGGTGAAGAAGTCCTTAACCTCTTGCGAATAATCGGAATAGAACTCTTCCGTGTAAGCCGGGTCGCCGTAATGCGGGTGATTTTCGTCGGTTTTCGCGGCGGCGTCGTATTTCGGGTTGCGCGACTTAATGCCGCGACGGTTCGCGTCGACGTCCGGCGTCGGGTTGTAAAGGAGGAGCGGCTTGCCGTCCCAATAGAACCATAAGTCTTGATATTTCGGCGTTTTGTAATAGGCCTCGTAAAGGCTTTCGACGACCGCGATCGACTCGCCGTTGAACGACCAGAAGCAGAATTTCGGGACGCGGTTCCCTTCGTCGCGCATCTTTTGCATCGTCTTGAAGAGGACTTCCCATTCGTCCCAATAGCGGACGGCGTTCGTTACGTCGAGGATAATCAGGTCGACGCCTGCGTCCGCGAGTTGCGACATATCGCGGCGAATGACGTACTCGTCTTGGCTGAGGAAGTAGCCGACTTCCGGCTCGCCCCAGTGATAAGAACCGGCGTTGGCCCAAGCCGGATGATCGGCGTCGAGGCGCGCTTCCGGATGTTCGCTCAAAATGCGGGTAACGTCGTACTTGAACGGCTCGTCGGGGCCGCCGGGGCGCGTCGCTAAGTTCTGCGTGTGCCAAGTGATGTAAAAAATGCCGACGACGCGGCGTTGGTCGTTTTTGACCGGGCCGACTTCCTCGAACGTCGGCGTTTGCCGCCCGAGCGCGTCCGTCGCGACCCAAGTATCGGCGAAGAGGTCGCGACCGGCGTCGGCGCTTTGGTTGTTTTCGGAAAGATAGGCGGTTAGGACTCTTTGTTGCGACTCGGCGCCTTGCGACGGTTGCGCGGGCTCGGCGGCTTGGGCAAGCGACGCAAACGTAAGAGGCGCGGCGGTCAGCAGGGACGCCAACGTCGCCAAGCGAGCGGAACGCGACGGTCGAAGCGAAGGAAGGGAACGCGACATAAAAACTCCGTTAAAATGCGGAAAATAGGAAGGAAATGGTAAAAGACGCAAAATGCGACGGCGGCGCGAAGGGGCGAAAACGTCGAATTTGCGCAAGGGGGAGCGCGCGAAAAAACGCTCCGTTTCCCGTTATTATGACGGTCGGTCGGCGGAAAATCAAGCGTTCGCGGAAAATTTTGAAAAAATTTTTTGGCGGCGTTCGGCGTTAAAGTTTCGCTCTTTTACGTTCCTTGCTTAACCGTCGCGACCGTTCGCCGGAGCGGGAAAAAGTCGGGAAATTTGCGAATTTTCTCGAGTTTGAAGATGTTTTTGCGGACGCTTTCCGATACTATTGGATACGGACGAACGCGCTTCCGACGCGACCGAAACGGCGCTTTTTTGGGCGAAATTTCGGTCGAACGGTTGAAAATCGTCTTCCCAAGAAGAGGAAAAGTTGGTATCGTGTTCGCAACTGGAACGGGCGCCGGAGCGCGTCGGGTTCCGCTTTGCGTCGAAGGTCGGCGCGACGAAGGAAGAACGTTGGTTAAGGGATTTTGGGCAATGGAAGAGCAAGCGACGGCGCCTGCGGCGAACGAAATCGAACAAATTTGGTTCGACTACAAGAGCGATCCGAGCAATTACGAACTGCGCAACGCGTTGATCGAGCGGTATATGCCGATCGTGCGTCGTCGCGCCGAGCGGATTCGGGCGAAGCTGCCGAACGAAATCGAACTCGACGACTTGATTAGCGCCGGTTCGTTTGGGCTCATCGACGCGGTGTCGGCTTACGACCCGGGACGCGGCGTCAAATTCGAAACGTTCTGCATTCCGCGCGTGCAGGGTTCGATGCTCGACGAGTTGCGCTCGCTCGACTGGGCGCCGCGCATGGTGCGCTCGAAGGCGACGAAACTTAACGAAGCGTACAAGGTGTTGGAAGGGAAGTACGGGCGCCGTCCGTCCGAAGAGGAGTTGGCGGAGTTCCTCGAACAGCCGCTCGACGAAGTGCGCAAAACGATCGTCGACTCGCACCGCGTCAACGTCGCCAGCTTGGACAAGAAATGGCAAGACCAATCGGGGGACAACGACGTTACCGAGATGGACGTCATTCCGGACAAGCGCGGCGAAGACCCGACCGAGCGCCTCGAACGCGCCGAGCTGATTCGCGTCTGCACGAAGGGGCTCAGCAAAAGCGAACGCTTAATCATTATCCTGTATTACTTTGAAGAGTTGACGATGAAGGAAATCGGCGCGACGCTCGACCTCAGCGAAAGCCGCGTCAGCCAAATGCACTCCGCCATCGTCCAGCGAATGAAGAAGCTGAACTATCACCGCCGTTACGAGCTGTAATCGACGGAAAAACGCGAACCGCCGCGAGCGCAAACGTCGAGCGCGCGTCGGTTGCGTTAACAACGTTGCAAACGTTAACAAGCGCAAACGCCAACGCAAAACGCCGAAAGAGCCGGGAAGTCGAAGAGTCGACGGACGGTTTTTTCGGCGTTTTGGCGTTTCTTGGGCGACGGCGACAGGGCGGCGAGCCCGGCGTTTCGGCGCGTTTACGGCTCTTCGTCGAAAAGAATTTCGTTCGGATTGTCGCCGCCGAAAATGCGTTTAACGACCGCTTCCGGGCGCCAGTCGAGGCTATATTCTTCCGCGGGAATCGGTTCCGCGCCGGTAAAACCGTTCGCTTCGAACCAGCGCGCAAACCGCTCCGACGTAATGTAAGTTGCGCCAAGACTGCCTTTAAGGGTGAAAATATCGGTTCCGTCCCAAGACTCTTCGTCGACGCACAACCGAGGAAGAACGCGAACGCGGCAAGTAAGACAGTAGGGACATTTTGGTTCGCCGTCTTTATAAAAAACGGTTTCCGAACGGCGATGGTCGACCGTCGCGCGGTTTTCCGCCGCATACGTTAAATAATAAACGGGCGGTTTCGGAAGATTCTTGCGACGTATCCTGTTGGCTTTCTTGATCTTAACAACGGAAACGGGCCCCGCGAAAGTTAGCCCGGTCAAGCCCGACGCTTCGAACGATTCTTTAAACTTCTCGGAAACCAAGAAGTTCGAGCGCAAAACGACGTCGGCGAACGTCGGCGCGTACAATACCAATTCCGTTTCGTAAGGCGGAACGCG
>JAGBDD010000255.1 GCA_017937685.1 Thermoguttaceae bacterium
CGTTCGAGGCGGCGCGCTTCCTCCGAGTTCGGGAGCGTTTCGCGAACGTCGAGGAAAACCGGCGACTTCGAACGGTTTTTCAGTTCGTTTAACACGTTGACAACGTTCAACTTCGTTTGAACGTATTCTTGCGGAACTTGCGGACTCAAGCGCGCTTCGATAACGACCGGATAAGGCGCGAAGTCGCGGTCGAGGAGGGCGAGCGTTTCCGGAGAAAGCGACCCTAACCGCTCTTCGGTGCAGTCGATTCGGACGTCGCGGTCGCGGACGATTCCGACGAGCGAGACGGCGAGAACCGCTCCGGCGGCGAGTCGCCAAACGGCGCGGAGGGCGAGCCGACGTTCCGAACGCGCGGGCCAAGTCCGGCGTTTTAAGAGGATAACGCAAACGCAAACGGCGAGCGTCGGGATCGCGAGGAAGTAAAGGACGCCGGAAAGCGTCGCGACGCCGCGTCCGAACGGTTCGAAAAACGCCGCGATTCCGAACGAGCGGAGCGCCGACGCGGTCGCGTTCGAAAACGGAAGCGCGTCCGCCCATTGGAGCGCGAGGAGCGGAACGTTGAACAACGCGCCGAGGATGTAAGCGACCGTCAGCTGAGAAGTTAGGTAGGAAACGACCGTCGCGATCGCCGTCATTCCGAGCCCGACGAGCCAGTACCCGAGGTAAGTCGAAAGGAACAGCCCGCGGTCGGGTTCGCCCAAAAATTCGAGAATGCAGTAATTAGAAACGAGCGAAAAGAGGAGGGAAACGGTGTAAACCGCGCCCGCCGCAAGGTATTTGCCGACGACGATTTGGCGCGGCGTTAGGGGGAGCGTCGTCAAAAGTTCGTCCGTCCCGAAGCGGCGTTCGTCGGCCCAAACGCTCATCGCGACCGCCGGAACGAAAACGAGCGCGATCAGCGGGAACCAAAGGTTCAACTGCGCTAAGTTCGCGAGGTTCGAATTGACGAACTCGTCCGGAAGGAACGCGGCGACGGAGTTCAACAGGACGAAAACGCAGATGAAAACGTATCCGGTCGGGTTCAGGAAGTAAGCGAAAAAGTTGCGTTTGAATACGGCGAACATCGGTCGACTGGGAACGGTTTTAGGACGGAAAAAGGGGAAAACGGAAACGACGGCGACTTGAAGCGACCGCGCTAAACGGTTCGCGTCAATCGAGATAGCGCTTTTGCGGCTTGCTCGTCAGCTCGCGGAAGCGGCGGTCGAAATCGTCGACGGTCGAGCCGAAGTCGGCGGTCGGGCCGTCGAAAACGACGCGACCGTCGGAGACGAAAACGACGCGGGAGGCGACGGCGCGGACTTCCTGCAAGATGTGCGTCGAGAGGAGAATCGTTTTCGTCGCGCCGATTTTTTTGATCGCGTCGCGCACCGCTTGAATTTGGTTCGGGTCGAGTCCGGCGGTCGGCTCGTCGAGGATAAGGGCGTCCGGCTCGTGCAGGAGCGCCTGCGCCATTCCGACGCGTTGCCGGTAACCGCGCGAAAGACGCCCGATCGGACGGCGGAAGACCGACGCTAAGTTGCAGAGATCGACGACTTTATCGATTCGGTTTTTCCGTTCGTTTTTCGGAACGCCGCGCGCTTCGGCGAAGAAACGCAAGAGCGACTCCGGCGTCATATCCGGGTAAAGGGGGCCGTTTTCCGGAAGATACCCGAGACGCCGCGCTCCCTCGACGCGGTCGGTCGCCATATCGAACCCGGCGATCGTCGCGACGCCGGACGTCGGCGCAAGGAAGCCGGTCAGCATCTTCATCGTCGTGCTTTTGCCGGCGCCGTTCGGGCCGAGGAAGCAGGCGATTTCGCCTTTCGCGATTTGGAACGAGACGTTTTCGGTCGCGATAAAGCGTCCGTAAATTTTCGTTAAGTTCTGAGCGCGTATCATTTTATTCGCGGGTTTGGATTCGGTTGCGGAAACGGTTTAATTCGGTTGCGGAAGCGGGTTTCAAAGGGAAGCGGCGAGCGCGGCGGCTCCGACTTTTGATTTTGTTGTTAACGCGACGTTAATCTGTGTTTGATTTGCTTGAAAAACGGCGCGATTTTATTCGATTTCAAACAAGGCGCGTTTCGGCGTCGTCGCGGCGAGCGGCGACCGGCGGGGCGGGCGGTTTAGCGCCAAGCGCCGTTTTCGTCCGATTCGAGCGCCGCGCCGATTTTCGCGACGAGCGGTTGCGTCGGGGCGGCCCATTTCTTGACGGCGGCGCTCCAGCGTTCGACGTTTTGCGCGATCGGCGGCCAAGTATTGTAGTGCGACGGAACGACGTATTTCGGACGGAGCGCCCGGATCGCGTCGAGGGACGCGGACGGCCCCGTCGTGTAACGGTCGCCGATCGGAAGGACGGCGACGTCGATTCCGAGCGAGCCGATCCAGCTCATATCGCCGAAATAACCGCAGTCGCAAGCGAAGTAAATCGAAAACGCGTCGGCGTCGGCGAGCGTTTCGCGGAGCGGTTTAATTTCGTCGACGGCGTTCGGGTCGAGCGGCTTGCCGTTTTGCGAAAAGGAAAGAACGAAGCCGAGCGACGTTCCGCCGGGCGCGCCGTTCGGGCAAGTCGACGAGTGCGGCGCGGCGACGGTCAAAATTTGCGCTTTCGGAATGTTCGGGTCGGGCGAAATCGGGACGTAAATCGCGCCGCCGACGTTCGTCGGTTCGACGCGAAGTTTTTGTTCGGCGAAATAGTCGGCGACTTCGGCGACGGCGACGATCGGCGCGTCGTTTTTCCGGGCGACCGTCGCGGCGTCGGCGCAGTGGTCGGCGTGCCCGTGCGAGACGAGAACGTAGTCGGCGGCGATCTCCTCCGGTTTGAGCGGCGAAAGGCCGGACGGCAAAAACGGGTCGACGAGGAATCGGGCGCCGTTAAATTCGAAGAGAAAAGCGTTGTGTCCGAGCCAAACGAGGCGTTTTTTCGCGGCGTTCATAGGCGTTTTCTTTCACGTTGCGGGAAGCGACGTTAATTTTAAGCGAAGCGGTCGCGTCGTCGACGGTCGACAAGCGCGGTTTTAGCGATTGTAGCGATTGGCGGGCGCGGCGTCCAGAGCGATTTTTTTCGGCGGGGGTTGCGGCGTTTGCATTTTGGCGGGAATTTTCGGTTCACAGCCGCGGAAAATTTGATGAAATTGTGGCGGCGAAAAGCGGCGCGAGTTGCAAATTTTCCGAAAATGTTGGGCGTTTTCTTGAAAAAATGCGCTCTTTTGGAGGAAAAAGAACGGTCGCGCTCTTGCCGACCTGAAAAGTTGAGGTATAATGACGACTCCTAAACGGTCGATTCGCTTCCGTCGACTCGCCGACGCGTCTCTCGAGGACGGTCGCCGAAAAAACGGTTTCGCGTTTTTTGAGACTGGACCCTCGAAAACGCGCCGACGCGGTCTGGACCCCGCGACTCGGTTAAATTCGATTAATGTTTCGGTATCAATGTTTTGAACGAACGCCGTCGAAAGGCGGCGTCGGTTCCTTAGCGTCAAGTCGTCATTTTGAAGCGTCGACGCGACTTGAAACGCTCCGCGCGGCGCGAACGCCGCGTATCGTCGGTTATTGAAATCAAATTTGAACCCGCTTTAAGCATTTACGTCGACGCGACAGGACGCTGCAACAATGTCTGAATTAAAAAATTGGCGCAACATTGGTATTTCCGCTCACATCGACTCCGGAAAGACGACTCTTAGCGAGCGCATTCTCTTTTACACCGGTCGCACGCACAAAATCGGCGAAGTTCACGACGGCGGCGCGACGATGGACAGTATGGATCTCGAACAAGAACGCGGGATTACGATCGCCAGCGCCGCGACCCGCGTCGAATGGGGCGACACGACGATCAACTTGATCGACACGCCCGGCCACGTCGACTTCACGGTCGAAGTCGAACGTTGCCTCCGCGTTTTGGACGGCGCCGTTTTGGTTCTTTGCTCGGTCGGCGGCGTTCAAGCGCAATCGCTCACGATCGACCGCCAAATGAAGCGCTACGGCGTTCCGCGCTTGGCGTTCATCAACAAAATGGACCGCGTCGGAGCGAACCCGCGCCGCGTCGTTCAACAACTGCACGAAAAGCTCGACTGCGAAGCGGTGATGATGCAAATCCCGATCGGCGCCGAGCAAAACTTCGAAGGCGTCGTCGACTTGATCACCGGTCGCGCCTACTACTTCGACGGCCCGCAAGGCGAAAAAGTTCGCGAAGAAGATATTCCGGCGGAACTCGTCGACGAATATCAAGAAGCGCGTCAAAATATGCTCGAAACGCTCTCGATGTACAGCGACGAGATGATGGAAGCGCTCCTCGAAGAACGCGAAGTTCCGCTCGACCTGATTTACGAAGTCGTCAAAAAAGCGACGCAAGCGCGCCAACTCACGCCGGTCTTTATGGGCACCGCGTACCGCAACAAGGGCGTTCAACTCTTGCTCGACGCGATTTCCCGCTACCTTCCGTCGCCGCTCGACCGCGAAGGCTCCGCGTTCCGCGTCAATAAGGAAACCGGCGAAGAAGAAAAATTCGTTCTTAATCCGGCGAACGACCGTCCGCTGATCGCGATGGCGTTCAAAACGGTCGAAGACCCGTACGGAACGCTCACGTTTATGCGCATTTACGAAGGAACGCTCAAGAAGGGCGAAACCTACGTCAACCAACGCACCGGCCACAAAGAACGCGTCAGCCGCATCTTCCGTATGCACGCCGAGCAACGGGTCGAACTCGACTCCGCCGGCGCCGGCGACATCGTCGCGGTCATCGGTATCGAAGGTTCGTCCGGCGAAACGTACTGCGAAACGGCGAACTACTGCACGCTCGAGTCGATCTTCATTCCGGAACCGGTTATCCAAGTCGCCATTAAGGCTTGCGAAACCCGCGACACGGACAAACTCGGCAAGGCTCTCTATCGTTTCCGCAAGGAAGACCCGACCTTGACGGTCAAAACCGACCCGGAAAGCGGCGAAACCCTCATCGCCGGGATGGGCGAACTTCACCTCGACGTTTACATCGAACGCATTCGCCGCGAATATAAGGTCGAAGTCGAAACGTCCGCGCCGAAAGTCAACTACCGCGAAGCGCCGACGCAAGCGATCGAATTCGATACGAAGCACAAGAAACAATCCGGCGGTTCCGGTCAATACGCGCACATTTGCGGTATTATGTCGCCGATTCCGGAAGAAGAAGCGACGGGCGAAGAAACCTTTATCTTCGAAGACCAAATCACCGGCGGCGTTATTCCGTCGAACTATATCCCGGCGATTAAGAAGGGGTACGAAGGTTCGCTGGAAAAAGGCCCGATCGCCGGTTACCCGGTCGTCGACCTGAAGATCGTCGTCAACGACGGTTCGTTCCACGCGGTCGACTCGAGCGACTTGGCGTTCCGCATCTGCGCCCAAACGTCGTTGCGCGAAAACTTCTCGCGCACGAAACCGGCGCTCCTCGAGCCGATTATGAAGATCGACATCGAATGCCCGGAAAACTTCCAAGGGGGCGTCGTCGGCGACCTTTCGAGCCGTCGCGGCGTCGTCGCGTCGACCGAAACGACCGGCGCGAACTGCCGCATCGTCGGCGAAGTTCCGTTGGCCGAAACGTTCGGCTACTCCTCGACTCTCCGCGGTATGACGCAAGGTCAAGGCGTTTTCTCGATGGAATTCCTCAAATACAAACGCGTTCCGGCGAACGTTCAAGAGGAAATCATTCGCGAGCGCAACCCGAAACCGACGCAAGGCGGTAAAAAATAGTCGTCGGGCTCGAGCCCGAAAATAACGAAACGCCGAGTCGCGCCGATTGGGCGTTTCGCAATTTAGACGAATAAAAAAAACCGAGTAAATTCGACGCAAGCCGAGTTCGCTCGGTTTTTTGCGTTTTTAACGGTCGCGGCGACTCGGCGTTTTGCGGAGCGTCGGCGTTTCGCGGCGTTTGCGCGAATCGGAGAAAAAAGGGCGGCTTTGCGGACTTTCGCGAAAAAAAGCGACGCGAGTTGAGCGAGACGAAGGAAAAAAGAGCCTCTTGGGCGACGTTGCGGGCCCTTTCGGTCGATAACGTGTATTAAGAGTAAGCGGCGCGACCGGTAAAACGCGTATAATAGTTAAGAGAACCAAACTTTTAGCGAGGAACGAGGGCGACGATGAGCGAACAAGCGAACGAAACGACGAAAATCAACGAAACGACCGACGCGCTCGCGACGAACGACGTCGAATTGTTGCGAAAATTCGGCGAGTTTAAGGAGCGTTTTTTAGCGCGGCTCGAGCGGGAAATCGTCGGACGCCGCGCAGTGTTGGAGGAGGTCTTGGCGGGAATCTTCGCCGGCGGACACGTCCTCCTCGTCGGCGTTCCGGGACTCGGCAAGACGCGGATCGCTCGGGCGATCGCCGACGCGCTCGACTTGCGTTTCCGCCGAATCCAGTTCACGCCGGATTTGACGCCCGCCGATATTTTGGGCTTCGACGTTCTCCAAGAAGACCTAGCGACCGGGACGCGCTCCTTTTCGTTCGCGCCGGGCCCGATCTTCGCGAACGTCGTTCTCGCCGACGAAATCAACCGAACGCCGCCGAAAACGCAAGCCGCGCTCCTCGAAGCGACGCAGGAACGCCAAATAACGGTCGCCGGGCGGCGGTACGAACTCGACGCGCCGTTCTTCGTCGTCGCGACGCAAAACCCGCTCGAAAGCGAAGGAACGTACCCGCTCCCGGACGCGCAACTCGACCGTTTCCTCTTTAGCGTCAAAATCGATTATCCGCGAGCCGCCGACGAAGTCGAAACGGTCTTGCGAACGACCGGCGAAGAGCGCGCGCCGGAGCCGCCGACGATTTGCCGCGACGAATTTTTGACGTTTCAAGGGTTGATTCGGCGAATCCCGGCGCCGCGCGTCGTCGTCGAACACGCGGTCAACATCGTTCGCAAGACGCGGCCGCAGACGAAAACGTCGATCGAAGCGACGCAGCAGTACGTCGAACGGGGCGCGGGGCCGCGGGCGAGTCAAGCGTTGATTTTGGGCGCGAAGGCGTTCGCGGCGTTCGCCGGGCGGACGGCGGTTTCGGCGGACGACGTCGAGCGGGCGGCGCTTCCGGCGCTTCGCGAACGGATCGCGCTGAACTATTTGGCGCAGGCGGACGGCGTCGACGTCGATTTTCTCGTTCGGAAGATTTTGCGCGACGCTCGGGCGGAGTACGAGCGCGGTTGACGGGCGACGTTCGCCGGTTGCGAGACGGAGCGTTTTTATCGTTTATTATTATATTGACAACTTCTCGAATCGAGTCGAAATTTTTTGCAGAAAGGCGAAATATGTCGCTCAACGCCGCGCAAACGGCCGCCGTCGAAACGCTTTCCGGGCCGCTTCTCGTTCTCGCGGGCGCCGGAACCGGCAAAACTCGCGTCGTTACTTACCGTATCGCGCGGCTGATCAAGAGCGGCGTCGCGCCGGATCGCATTCTCGCCGTTACCTTCACCAACAAGGCGGCTCGCGAAATGCAGGAGCGGATTTCGGCGCTGTTGCCGAAGCGAATCGACAAGAAAAAGCCGGAAATTTCGACGTTTCACTCCCTTTGCGTTCGGATTTTGCGGCGGCAGATTCATCGGCTCGGCTTCCCGACGCAGTTCTCGATTTACGACCGCGGCGATCAAGAGTCGTTGGCGCGCCAAATCCTCCGCGAAGTCAAAATAACGAGCGCGGCGCTCCGACCGGCCGACTTTTTGAAGGCGGTCGGCGATTGGAAAACCGCCGGCGTTCGGCCCGAAAAAGCGCTCGAAATCGCGACCGATTCGAAAGACTATCTTTGCGCCGTCGCGTATTCGAAGTATCAAGCGCGACTCAAAAACCTCGGCGCGGTCGACTTCGACGACATTTTGCTCCTGACGGAAGACCTCTTCCGCCTCTACCCGGACGCCTTGGAGGAGGAAGCCGCGCGGTTCGATCATCTCCTCGTCGACGAGTACCAAGACACCAACATGTGTCAGTACCGCGTTGTGAAAGGGCTCGCGGCGCGGCGGCGGAACCTTTGCGTCGTCGGCGACGACGACCAAGCGATTTACGGTTGGCGCGGCGCGGAAGTGAAGCATATCCTCAACTTCCAGCGCGACTGGCCGGACGCGAAAGTCGTTCGGCTCGAAGAAAATTACCGCTCGACGGCGCAAATTTTACGTTGGGCGAACACGCTCGTCGCGTTCAACTCGACGCGACACGAGAAGCGGTTGCGCTCGAACGTTCAGGGCGACCCGCCGCGGATTCTGCAGTGCAAGGACGCGGAGGAAGAGGCGAAACGCGTCGCGCTGTCGATTCGCGTTCGAATGGAGGAGACGCGGCGCCGTCCCCGGGATTTCGCGATTCTTTTCCGAACGAACGAACAGACGCGCGCCGTCGAAATGGAGTTGCGTTCGGCGAAGATTCCTTACGTCGTCGTCGGCGGGCAGTCGTTCTTCGACCGCAAGGAGGTGAAGGACGTCGTCTCGTATTTGAAGGCGATTTTGCGACCGCAAGACGACGTCGCGCTCTTGCGAACGATCAACTCGCCGCCGCGCGGAATCGGCTCGACGACGATCGGGAAAATTCGGGAACGCGCCGTCGCCGAAGGGAAACCGATATGGGAGATCGCGACGAAAGACGACGCCTTTATGGAGACGCTCGACTCGCGGTCGCGGGAAGCGACGCGGCGTTATTGCGAACTGATAACCGCCGAGGGACGCAAACTCAAGCGCGACTTTACTCCGGAAGCGTTGGTGAAGTTTCTCGAAGCGGTTAAATATCAAGAGGAGATCGACCGCCTTTACCCGGACGAAGCGGAGCGCAAAGCGCGAAGCGACTCCGTCGGCGAAGTCGTCGACGCGGCCGCGGCGTTTTTGAAGGAGAATCCGGGCGGGTCGCTCGCCGCGTTCCTCGACGACGCCGCGCTCGGCGGGCCCGATTTCAGTTCGCAGCAAGACAAAAAATCGAAAAGCGACGCGGTTCTTCTGTCGACGTATCACGCGGCCAAGGGGCTCGAATTTAAAGAGGTCTATATGGTCGGAATGGAGGAGGGAATCCTCCCGCACCAACGCTCGATCGAGACGCTGACCGAAACGGCGATCGAGGAAGAACGGCGGCTTTGTTACGTCGGCGTTACGAGGGCGCAAGTCCGACTGACGTTGACGATGGCGCTCGCTCGAACGAAATGGGGAAAAGCGCGCCCGACGATACCGAGTCGATTTTTGTACGAGTTGACCGGGCAGTCGGACAATCCGCGGTATCTCGCCGCGAAGGAAGGGCGCCGACCGAACGAAACGCGCACGCCGCCGACGCGGCGCCGCGACTAAAAATCGACCGAGACGCAAATTTTCATTTCGCGTTCCCGGAGCGTTAACCAAGGCGTTCGCGGCGCGGCTTCCGAGAGTTGGGACGGCGCGAACGCCGAAAAGGCGAATTTTATCGCTTTGCCTCTTTTTTTTTGCATTTTTCGGCACATTTTTTTTTTTTGATACGCAAAGAGCGCCGCGTCGGACGCCGACGATAAGTTTGACGTTGGACGCGTCCATTTAGAATAAAGGAAGTGAAAAAATGACGTTGCGTCGCGGAAAGCGCCGCGCTTGCCGCTGGACAAACCGCGTCGCGGAGGTATACTAAGAGGGAGGGGCGCCGCTTGAGCGCTAGTAATTCGCAAGCTATTCGGCTGATCGCTTTATTGAAAATGATGACGCAAACGCCGGGAACTCCCGCTTACTTCGCCAACGCGCTCGACGTCGACGAGCGAACGATTCGACGTTATGTTCAACA
>JAGBDD010000256.1 GCA_017937685.1 Thermoguttaceae bacterium
ATCCATTTGCGGGGCCGTCGCTTCTTGGACGCCGAGGAGGTGCGGATTGTCGCCTTTCACGACGTCGACCAAAGTTTCCTTGCGGAGGTCCCAGCGGTTTTCGCCGTCGCCGTTGTTCGCGACGCGGACGTTAAACGACATAACGCGCAAGCCGTCGACCGGTTCGTCGGCGCGAAGGTTCGTCGAAGAAAAAACGGAGGCGACGGCGAACAACGCCGCGCAAACGCTCGTCCATTGCATCAAACGCATCGGAATAATCCTTTCGTTTTACCTATTTTACAATCGTCGTCGACGCAACGGGAGCGCCGACGCGCTAAAAATCTTCAATTCGTTAAACTCCGCCGTTCAGTCGACGAAGCGCAACGTCGCGACGATCGAGTTATGGTCGCTCGCCGGACGTTTTTTGCGGGTTTTCGGGTCGCGGTGCAGGTCGGGATTGATTTCGAACTTCAAGACGTCGCATTTGCTATTCACGAACACGAAGTCGATAATCCTCCCCTTTTCCACCGGAATGCGACAATAATTATTGAAAGTGCGCGGTTGCGCGATTTTGCAAGTTTTCGCGATTTTACCGGCGTCGTAAAGGCCCGACGTCGTCAAAAGTCGGTACGGTTCGGAGTTTTCGTCGCAGTTAAAATCGCCGGTAACGAAAAACGGCGCATTGTCGCCGACCATTTCGCCGAATTTGCTCAAAATCATTTTCGCGCTTTCGAGCCGAGCGACTTTGCCGCTGTTGTCGAGGTGCGTGTTCGCGTAAACGAACTCTTTTTTCGTTTTCAGCGAACGGAACTTTCCCCAAGTCAAAATTCGAGTGTAGGCGGCGTCCCAACCTCTTCCCGGCTTCTCCGGCGTCGGACTCAGCCAAAACGTTCCGGAGTCGAGCAGTTCGAACTTCTCCTTTTTATAAAAAATCGCGGTAAACTCGCCCTTACGTTTGCCGTCGGTTCGCCCGACGCCGAACGACGCGTACTCGGTCAGCGTCTCGTTCAGATAATCCATCTGCCGAGGGAGCGCCTCTTGAACGCCGAGCAAATCCGGGTCGCTCTCCTTAATCACGTCGACGAGCGTTTCCTTGCGCCGATCCCAATTGGTTTCGTCGTCTTTATTGTTCGCGACGTGAATATTGAACGACATTACGCGCACGCCGTTCGTCGCTCGCGCGGCCCAAGCGTTCGTCGCGGAAAAAACGAGCGCGACCGCCGACGCCGCGACGCAAACGCTCGCCCAAAAACCTCTTATTTTCACCGTCTTGCCCAACCTTTTTAAATCGCCGAAACGTTGACGTCTCGCGACGCGCGAAAGCTCTAATTCGTCTTTTCGAACATTTCCCAAAGAGCGGAAACGCCGACGGCGAAGTCGGCGCCTCCGCTCGACGCCGGGCGCCTTACTTCTTTAAACCGTCCAAAATCGGACGCAAAACCGTTTCGAGCGCGTCCGTTCGACGGACGGCCCCCAATCGTTCGGGCGCCGCGCGTCGACGACGCCGCGAAGTCGACTTTTCAACTCGAAGCCGAAAATTACTTCTTTAAACCGTCCAAAATCGGGCGCAAAACCGCTTCGAGCGCGTCTGTTTGGCGGTACATACCCAAATCGTTCGGGCGCCGCGCGTCGACGGCGCCGCGAAGTCGACTTTCCAACTCGAAGCAAAAACTTACTTCTTTAAACCGTCCAAAATCGGGCGCAAAACCGCTTCGAGCGCGTCCGTTTGGCGGTACATACCCAAATCGTTCGGGTGCGACGCGTCGACGGTGCCGTCGAAGTCGAGATTTTCGCCGAGCAAATTCTCGTGCCCAAGATAATAAAGGTTCGGGTCGTTCGGCTTCAATTCGTCGAAAACTTTCTTCAATTCCGCTTGATTGCGGCGGTGGAAGTCTTGGCGTTCCGGACGAATCCAAGTGTTCGACATGCAACGGTCTTCGACGAGCAGAATCGGCGTGTTCGGCCGTTTTTCCCGCAAAATCTTCAAAAACGGAAGCGCGCGTTCGGCGACGAGTTCCGGCGTCATGTTCGGCAACGCGTCGACGACGTAAACTTCCGCGTCGACTTCCGCCATCAGCTCCGCGATCGCCGGTTCCATTCGCGCCGAACCGGAGAAGCCGAGATTAACGATCGGATAATCGATTCGGCGGCTCAAAATCGCCGTGTACGCCATTCCCGGGCGCGACGCGCAACCGCCGTGCGCGATCGAGGTGCCGTAATAAACGATCGGTTTTTTGTCGGTTCGCGGCGAAAGAGCGGCAAACTTCGCGCCTTCCGGAACGCCGATCGAGAGCGCGTCGACGCCGTTGTACAGCGGGAGGTAAACCAAGTAATCGCGTTCTTTAGCTTCCATTCCGGAAATCCAGGTTTCCGTCGCTTCCTTTTTCGACGGCTTCGTGCAGGAGACCCAAAGCCAACGTTTCGAAACGTCGTCGAACGCGTAAAGGTCGAGCCCGGAAACTCCGGTCGCCGGCATATGCGCCATCGCGAGACCGCCGGAATAGAGGTTGTAACGCACTTTGATTTCGGTCGCGTCGGTGCGGAAACGGACGACTTCGCCCGCCGAATGTTGCGACAGATTCCAAACGGCGCCGGTTACTTTGTCCTTAGCGCGGGCCGGAAAGCGCGCGAAATAACGGTCGACGTCGTTCCAACACTTGTTTTCGACCGGCCATTGCGTCGCGTCGAACCAAGCGTACCCGGCGTCGACGGTCGGCTTCACGTCGACCGGTTCTTGAGCGCGAAGAGCCGAAACGCTCGTCGCCGCGACGAACGCCGCGAATAAAAACGCAAAAATCTTTTTCATCGAATCGTTTCCTTTATCAAACCGAAATCAAAAATCTTGACGCGCTCCAACGAGGCGCCGGAAAAAACGAATCGACCGAAACCGCCGCCGACCGACCGCGATTTCGCCCTTATATTAATATTAATGACAAACGCCGTCGACGCCGCCCCCTTCCCGCCCAAAAAACGAGAAGCCGAGCGGCGTTTCCCGCGCCGTCAAAAACGGTTCGACCGTCAAACTTTACATACGTTCGACCGTTTGAATCCCGAGCAATTCGAGCCCCTTGCGAATCGTCCGCGCGGTCAAGTCGCAGAGGAGCAAGCGGTTCGCCTTGACGTTTTCGTCGTCCGCTTTCAAAACCGGACATTTTTCGAAGAACGCCGAGTAACGGTTGGCGAGTTCGTAAAGATACGTCGTCAACTGGTTCGGGCGGTAGTCGCGGAGGACGTTTTCGAGCGCGCCTTCGAACTTCGAGAGTTCGAGCGCGAGCGCCCGTTCCTCCGGCGCGGCGAGAACGAGCGTTCGCGTTCCGTCGGCGAACTCCTTCCGCAACGCTTCGACGTCGACGCCGCCGCGAGCGAAAATCGAACGGACGCGAGCGTAAGCGTACTGCATATAAGTCGCCGTGTTGCCGTTCATCGCGAGCATTTTATCGTAACTAAAAACGTAGTCGCTTTCGCGGTTTTGCGAAAGGTCGGCGTATACGAGGGCGCCGATCCCGACGCGACGCGCCGTTTCCCGCTTTTCGTCGTCCGAAAGGCGCTCCGCTTCCGGACGGTTCGCGTCGTTCGCTTCCAAAACGGCGAGGGCGCGGGCCTCCGCTTCGTCGAGGAGCGATTTCAAACCGACCGCGTCGCCGGCCCGCGTCTTGAACGGGCGCCCGTCGTCGCCGAGAACCGTCCCGAACTTGACGTGCGTCAGCTCGACGTTCCCCATTCCGATGAAATCGGCGGCGGCGAAGAGCTGTTCGAAGTGGCGCGATTGGCGGAAGTCGACGACGTAAAGAATCGCGTCCGGCGCGAATTTATCGCGACGATATTCGAGCGTCGCCAAGTCGGTCGTCGCGTAAAGGAAGCCGCCGTCGCGCTTTTGGATCAGCATCGGGACGTCGTCCCCGGCGAGGAAAACGCCGATCGCGCCGTCCGTTTCGCGAGCGACGCCCATCTTCTTCAGGCGGTCGACCAACGGGCCGAGGCGGTCGTTATAAAAACTTTCGCCGAGCGTTTCGTCGAACTGCACTTGGAGGCGTTCGTAAATTTTGTCGACTTCGGCGATACAACGCGGCATAAACTCCTTCCAAAGCGCGCGGTTTTCCTCGTCGCCGTGATGCAACTTCGAGGTTTCTTCCAAGACCGCTTCGCCGATATTTTCGCGACCTTCGGCGAGCTTCGCGAGTTCCGGATTCCCTTCGACGCCGGCGATTTTCCCGACGACGGAGTCGTATTTTTCTTGCGCCGCGTCGAGCAACTTCGCCAAGCGGTCGCGCTCTTTGTTCGCTTTTTTCAGCGCGTCCTTCGCTTCTTTCGTCCCGTCGGCGTCGGCGGCGGCCTTCGCTTCGGCGACTTTCGCGGCTTGGTCGGCGACCGATTTTTTCGCCGCGTCGAGGAGCGTTTCGGCGGTCGGGAGTTCCTTTTTCGCCCCGCGATAGTCGACGAGTTGGCGCGTCAGGCGGTAAAGTCGCGCGAGTTCGTTCACCGGGTCGGCGTCGTAAGCGGCGCGATCAAGGAAGTTGCGGAAGCCGTAAATGATCATTCCGAACTGAGTGCCCCAGTCGCCGAGGTGGTTGTCGGCGATCACGTCGTGCCCGAGGAAGCGGTGAACGCGGGCGAGCGAGTTGCCGATCATCGTCGAACGGATGTGCCCGACGTGCAGCGGTTTCGCGACGTTCGGCGCCGAATAGTCGAGAACGACGCGACGCGGATTCGCCGTTTTGTCGACGCCGAGGCGGTCGTCGGTCGCCGCTTTTTGCAGCGTTTCGGCCAAGCGCTCCGACTTCACCTTAAGATTAATGAAGCCCGGCCCGGCGATTTCCGGTTCTTCGAACCAATCGTTCCAATCGAGGTTCGCGACGATTTCGGCGGCGACGTCGCGCGGCGCTTTCCCCAATTTCTTCCCGAGCGGCATCGCGAGGTTCGCTTGGAAGTCGCCGAATTTCGCGTCCTGACTCGGACGAATCAGCTCCAAATAGGGGCCCGGCTCGACGCCGATCGTTTCGAGCGCCTTGCCGAACCGCTGCGCGATGATTTTTAACGCGTTCATTTTATCTCTCTTCGCTATTTTCGCTATTTCAACTTTTTTAGTTTTCGCCGTCGACGCGCCTTGATTAAAGCGCCCGTTTTACCCGACCGTCGTTTTCGCTTCAACCGAAACGCTCGTCGCAAATCGCGTCGACGCGCCTTGACGACCGCTCAAACGCCGCCGACAAACGGACGCGCCGATTACCGCGCCGTCGTTCTTTACCCAAATTGCGTCGTTTGTCTTATTTCGCTTTACCGCCGCCCCAATCGTCGGTGTAAACGACTTTCGACTCGGCGGGCGGAACGTCGACTTCGCCGGGCGCCGCTTCGAGCGGAGTATCCTTCCCCTTCCCCCAAAGGTCTTCCAAGGCGTAAAACTCGCGGGTTTCCGGCTCGAAGAGGTGAACGAGGACGTCGCCGTAATCGAGGACGATCCAACGACTTTCGCCGTACCCTTCAAGATGGCGCCGCTTGTCGCCGAGCTGTTTTTCAAAAACGTCGTCGATTTCTTCGCTCATCGCGTGAAGTTGGCGGCGGCTGACGCCCGAAGCGATAACGAAAAAGTCGCACATTTGCGTTACTTCCCGCAAGTCGAGAATTTTAACGTCGCTTCCTTTGTTGTCGAGAATCGTTTTGGCGGCCAACCGCGCTCGCACCAGCGACGTCGGCAATTTTTTTTCGTTTCGCGCTTCGCTCACTTCGTTTTTTCCTTCATCAATATTAATAACGAGGCCGCGTCGGCGACGCAATCGCCGCCCGCCGACCGTTAAATTCTTCGCGTTTTTCCTAATTTCTCGTCGCCGCGCTCGCCAACGCTCCGCCGACGCCAAAATTTTCTCTATTATATAACGAACGACGGCGTTTTACAAGGGCGCGGGCCCGTTCCGCTTCGTCTTTTTCCCGCTTTGCCAACGCCGTCAAAATCCTTGCGACCGTCGCGTTTTACGCCGTCGCCGCAAAGCGCCGTTTTCAAGTCCTTTTTCGAGAAAATAAGGAAAACAAAACGATTTTACCGGCGAACGTCGTCGCCGCGCCGCCCTCGGTAAGCGCCTGAAAAAAGTCGCTCGCTTAGAATCCGAAAGGCGCCGACAAGAAACGACAAGAAACGACAAGAAACGACAAGAAACGACAAGAAACGACAAGAAACGACAAGAAACGACAAGAAACGACAAGAAACGACAAGAAACGACAAGAAACGACAAGACCGCGAAACCTTAACAGTCTCGCGGCCTTTGAGCGACGTCGACGGGACTCGAACCCGCAACCACCGGATCGACAGTCCGGGACTCTAACCAATTGAGCTACGACGCCTACCGCAACGTCTCAATCGACGTTACATTAAACATTTTAACCGAAATTTCAATTTCCGCAAGGGGCGTTTTCGTATTTTTTCAAATTTTTTCCAACGCTCGAAAAGAACCTTCGCCCCCGCCGACGCTTTCCCTTTCGAGTCGCCCGCCGACTTCAAGCGAACGGCTTCAAACGCGCCGCCTCCCGACCTTTCGAAGTTTCCGCTCCGCCCTTTGCGTCAAGAAACAAAAAAGCCGCGAAACCTTAACGATCTCGCGGCTTTTGAGCGACGTCGACGGGACTCGAACCCGCAACCACCGGATCGACAGTCCGGGACTCTAACCAATTGAGCTACGACGCCTACCGCAACGTCTCACTCGACGTTACATTGAACAGTTTACCCGAAATTTACGTTTGCGCAAGGGGCGTTTTGCAAAAAATTTCAAATTTCTTCAAACTTCCGCAACGCTTCGTTCGACGCCCTGTTTTATCTTCCTATTCGCTCTATTTTAACGTTCGCCGACAATTCGCCGTCTTAAAATAAAGGCGTTTTTTCGATTTTAACGGCAATCCCTCTTCCCTCGCCGCCTTCTTTTGAGTACGATACGTCGGCCCGAACGGCTTTTAGCGAGCGTTCGCGGCGTTTGCGCTTTCTCAATTTTCCCGTTTTTTTCAGGTTCGCCAATGTCTTCCGAAACCGAACGCACCGAACAGGCGACGCCGAAGAAAAAACTCGACGCTCGCAAAAAAGGAAACGTCGCCAAGAGTCAAGACGCGGTCGCCGCGGCCGCGTTAACCGGCGCCGTCCTCTTTCTCGCCGCGACGGCTCGTTCCCAATCGACGCTTTTGCTCGACTTTTGGTCGGCGACCTTTTCGCGCCCCTTCGCCCTTTCGACCGACGCGGCGACGCTAACGACGCAATTTAGCGAAACAATTTTCTTCTTTTTGCGGCAATTCGTTTTTTTCGGCGCAGTCGTCGTTTTTTGCTCGGTCGCGGCGAACCTTCTGCAGAGCGGTTTTCTCCTCCTGCCGAATAAACTCGCGCCCAATTTTAATCGTTTGAACCCGATTAAAGGTTTCCAACGTCTCTTTTCCGGCGAGTCGACCGTCCAAATACTCTTCGGAATCGTTAAAATCGTTTGCGTCGTCGCGCTCGTCGGTTGGACGTTTTGGCGCGACCGCGAGACGTTGGCGAACGTCGGCGGCGGTTCGATCGCGGCGACCGCGGCGTTTTTCTTCGAGTTCCTCGTTCGACTCGCGCTCCAACTTTGCGCCGCGCTCGTCTTGTTCGCGGTCGGCGATTACGCTTGGCGTCGCTTCCGTTGGGAACGCGAACTCCGAATGACGCGGCAAGAATTGCAAGAAGAAATGCGCGAAGAGGTCGGCGATCCGCAGATCAAAGGAAAACGCCGTCAAATTCAGCGCGACCGGCGCGACTCGGCGCAACGCTAACGCCGTTTAAACCGCCAAACCCGGTAAAATCAACAAAAACATTCAACGTCGCGCCGCGTCGTCGAGCGTTTCCCGGTCTTCGTCTTTTCGCCGATTTTGCCAATATACATATTAATAAAGGGCAAAACGCCGCCCCGCGTTCAATCCGCCGTCGCCGAACGTTCGACGACGACGCTTCGGACGGTTCCGTCGGCGACCCGCGTTTCCAACGTTTCGCCGATTTCCGCGTCGGCGACGCTCCGCAAAAGCCGCCCGTCCCGCGTTCGTTTCGTCAGCGAGTATCCGCGCCCCAAGACCGCCAACGGACTGAGCGCGTCCAACTTCGCCGCGACCTCCGCCGTCCGCAGTTCCGCTTTTTTCAGCGCCGTCTCGACGCCCGCCGTCAACCGCCGTTCGAAGTCGAGCGCGCGTTGACGCCGCTTTTCGGTTAAAACTTCCGCCGGAGCGACGAACGCTCGCGCCGCCGCAATCCGCTTGAGCCGCTCGCCCGCCGTCTCGACGCGCCGCTCGACGCCGCGCCGGAGCCGAACGCTCCAATCGTCCAACGCTCGAACGAACGCTTCGTCCTCCGGAACCAACCGCGCGGCGGCGTCGCTCGGGGTCAAGGCGTGCAGGTCGGCCGCCAGATCGCTCAGCGAAACGTCGATCTCGTGTCCGATTCCGGTCGCGACCGGCAACCGCGACGCCGCGATCGCTCGAACGACCGGCTCTTCGTTGAACGTCCAAAGGTCTTCGACGCTTCCGCCGCCCCGCACCAACGCGATCGCGTCGAGCCGGAGTTCGTCTCGCAAATCGTTCAAAAGGGTCAACGCCCGAACGACGTCCCGCGCGGCGCCGTCCCCCTGCACCTTCGTCGGCGCGACGACGACGTCGACCCGTTTCGTTCGCCGCCCCAAAACGTTCAAAAAGTCGCGAATCGCCGCGCCGGTCGCGCTCGTCGCCAAGCCGATTCGACGGATGATTTTCGGCGGTCGCTTCTTCCGCTCCGGCGCGAAAAGCCCTTCGCGAGCCAATTTCTCCTGCAGTTGTTGAAACGCCAGTTCGAGCGCGCCGACGCCCATCGGCTCGACGCTCGTCGCGATTAGCTGATATTTCCCGTGCGGCGGGTAAACCTCGAGGCGCCCCCGACAAACGATCTGCATTCCGTTGCGCAAATCGAATTTCAGTTTCGCCGTCGTCGACTTCCAAATCGCCGCCGAAAGTTGCGCCGTTTCGTCCTTTAAGGTGAAATACGCGTGTCCGCTTTTCGGTTGCGAGAGGTTCGAGATTTCCCCGACGACGCAAACGTCGAAAAAGATTTCCTCGACGACCGATTTTAACAACCGCGTCAGTTCGCCGACCGAGAGCGTCGGAGGCCCGCCTCCTTCGCCGTTCGCCGCGTCGACGTTCTTCGCGCCGCCGTTCGCCGCCGAAAAATCCGCGCCACCGAAACCGCCGCCGTTAAAATCAAACGAAGCCAACCTTCCGTCTCCTCAATAAATTTTCGCGACGCCGTCTTTTTATCGCGCCGTTTTCTTGTTTCAACGTCGCTAAACAAGAAGCGCGACGGTTTTCTTCGCCGCCGCGCTTCGTTCGACGTTATTTTCGCCGATTTTGTCAATATTAATCAATACGTCGTCGAAACGCGCCCTTTCGACGCGTCCCGCCGACCGTTACTCCGCCGCTTTTTCGGCGTTTTCTCCGGCGACGACGCTCAGCTCGAGCCGCTCTTTCGCCGGTTTCGCTCCCGGGCGGTTCATATCGACGACCTCCGTTTCGAGGAGATACGTTCCCGGCGCCAAGTCGCTCGGCAACGGCGCGGAGACGTTCAAAACGACGTCGCGGAGCTTCGTTTCGGACAAATTCGAGCAACGCTGCGTCTCGACCGGCGTTAGTTCGGAACCGTCGGCGTTCAGAAGGCGCCAACGACACTCGACGTCGATAAGACGGCCTTCCTCCGTTTCGCGGCAAGAGACGTACTCCAGCTCTGCGTAAGCGAAGACCGTTTCGCCCGGTTTATACCCCTCGGCGCGCTCTTCGTAAAGCCCGAAACAGGCGGGCGCGACGACGAGCGCCGATTTGCGAATTTGCAAATCGCAAAGCCCGGAAAGGGAGTCGAGCCCGGCGCGCAACCGCTCGGCGACGAAGGTCGGGTCGATTTCCTCCAAACGACTTTGGAGGAGCGTTTCGAGTTCGCCCCGCTCGGTCTCCCAAAAGACCTTCAACGGGTCGGCGTCGTCTTGAATCTCTTGAATCGAACGGTCGTACTCGTCGACGGCGAGGTAAAGGAGCCGCAACCGCGCGTCGAGTCGGCGAACGTCTTCCCCGGCGGCTTTTTTCGCGTCGCGCTCGGCGACGAGCGTTCGAATCGCGCCCTTAATTTGCTCGACCCAAGCGATTTCGTCCCCGGAAAGCGGTTTCGCGACGGCGGCGTTTTTCCGTTCGTCGGCGGCGCCTTGAATCGCCTCGCCAGCCCCGAGACCGGGCGCGGCGAGCGCAAAATTCGGCCCCGCGACGCCGTTCTCTTCGCCGACGACTTCTTCGACGGCGGCAAGCGCGCGCGGCGCCTCGACGTCGAGCGCTTCAACGGCGACCGGCGTTACCCCCTCTTCAAGCGAAGTCGGCGCGACCGGCAAAGTCGACGCAAGTTCGCCAACTTCCGCAACCGAGGAGGGAGCGACCGGCAAAGTCGACGCGGGTTCCCCAACCTCCGCGACCGCAGGCGGCGCGACCGG
>JAGBDD010000257.1 GCA_017937685.1 Thermoguttaceae bacterium
AAGTCGACGCGGAGCTTAACGGCGCCGTCGCGATTCTCGAAATTTACGATCCGCTCGTTTCGTCGTTCGCGACGGTCGGCGACCGCGCCGTTCCGCTCGAATGCGACTTGACGACGCCCCTTGCGAGCTACCTCGCGTCGCCGAAACAACTCGCGTTTTCGAAAGGTCAAAAGGGCCTCCTCGACCCGGAAAAGCTCCTCGAAACGATCCCGACGCACTCGCCGACGCGAGAGCGAACGCTCCAAGGTCTTTATATGCTTCAGCCTTACGACCCGGCGAAAATACCGGTCGTAATGACGCACGGGCTCGGTTCGTCGCCGATCACTTGGCTCGAAATGTATAATTCGCTGCGGAACGTCCCGGAAATTTGCGACAATTACCAATTTTGGTTCTACTTCTACCCGACCGGCCAACCGTTTTGGATTTCGGCGGCGCAGCTCCGCTCGGACTTGCGCGACCTTCGGGAAACGCTCGACCCGGAAGGCGACGCTCCGGCGCTCGACCAAACGGTTTTAGTCGGGCACAGTATGGGCGGGCTGATTTCGCGAATGCAAGTCGCGGAGAGCGGCGACCGGATTTGGCGGCGCGTTTCGTCGGTTCCGCTCGACGATCTCGATTTCGACGCCGAGACGAAGGCGAACTTCCGCGCTTGGTTTTTCTTCGAGCCGAACCCGTCGGTTCGCCGGGTGATTACGATCGCGACGCCGTTCCGCGGGAGCGATTACGCCAACGGTTTTACGCAATGGTTGGCCGACCGCGCGATTTCGATTCCGAAGACGGTCGCGTCGGCGGCGGGCTCGTTGGCGGCGCTTCTCGAAACGGACGCGTCGCAAATCGACGACCCGACGCTTTTGGAAACGGCGACGAGCGTCGACTCGTTATCGCCGAAGTCGCCTATTTTCGCGGCTTTAGACGAATGTCCGATACCGGAGACGGTCGCGCTGAACAACGTCGTCGGCGTCTTGCCGTCGTTGGAGAAGCGTTGGTTCGCGCCGAAAAAGAGCGACGGCGTCGTCGAGTTTTGGAGTTCGAACCGAGACGACGTCGAGAGTCAGCGCGAAATCCCGGCGGCGCACACGACCGCGCACGCGCACCCGGCGGCGATTTGGGAGACGAAAGAAATCCTCCTCCGCCACCTAGCCGAAGCGCGGTCAAAACGCCCCGACGTCTTCGCCGACGCCGCCGAATCCGAATCCGCGACGGCGTCAACGTTGAAAATCGACGCAACCGACGCCGAACTCGACGCCGCGTCGCAAGAAAACGCCGACGCAACCGACGCGCTCGCCGCCGAAAACGCCGAAAACGCTTTAGAATTGGCAACCGACTTCTCCGCCGTCAAAAACGCCCTCAACCGAAACGCCGACGAAGAAACCGCTTTAGCGTTGGAAACCGACGCCCGTTTCGACGCGCTCCCGCGCCCCGCCGACGTTCTCGCCCCCGAACTCGCCGCCGACGACGACGCCGAAACGCCCGCCCCGCCGCGCCGCTCGATTTACGGCGCTCCGCTCAATTGAGCGAACCCGCGAGCGCCCGCCGAGAGCGTTCCAACCTCCGTTTCAACGCTTTCCGTCAAGGAATCAACGCCAATGAAAGAACCGCTTTCCTATAACGACTGGTTTTGCGTAACTCGCCCGCGAGTTCATTCGCCCTATCTCGACCTCGATACGGAAGTCGAACTCGCCGAGCCGCTAACGGAACTTTTCATCTATATTACCGCCGAACGTTTGACCGACGAACGCGTCGAGCGTTTTTGCTCGGGTTTCTTGCAGTTCTTGGACGCGCTTTACACAACGGCCGAGGCGTTTGCGGACGAAACGCTCGCCAAAGCGCCGCATTATTGGAGGCTCGGCCCGGGCAAACAACGTTTTATCGCGTACGGTATTACCAACAAAATAACCCAAATTATTTCCCGCGAGGTATTCCCGCGCAAGAGGAGTTTGGCGAAATCGCCGATTTTCTATCGTATGGTTCGCCAAATTATCGGGGACGAACGCGTCGGGGAGGGTCGCTTTTGGTTCATTATGAAAATCTTACCCGCGACCGGGCGAAGCGACGGAATCGATTTCGCGTCGTTGATTCAAGATTCCTTTCTAGCCCCCGCTTGCTTCGAAGCGTTGCGACGAATGAAAGATTGGCGTTTCGTCCGCGAAGCCCAAGCGGCCTTAGACGACCCGAATACAGTGCGCCGCGTCGATATGAAGCGTTATCTAGAACGCTTCGCCGAGTCTCAAAACGCCGAGTCTCCAAACTAATCGGCGCCGCTTCGTTTCGCCGCTCGCTTACGCCGACGCGTTTGCGAGCGACGCTTTCAGAAAAATCGCGCGAAACCCCTTCGACAACACGGTCAAACGCGCCGGCGACAACGCCGCTCTTTGCGATAAAACGCCGTTCTAGCAAAGTTCGATAAAATTTCCGAAAGCGCGCCGCCGCGCTTTTTCGCGCGGTTTTCCCCCAACGCTCCGTCGCTAACGGCTCCAACGACGCTTACGCCGTCGCCCAACGCGTCCCGTCCGGGCAAAATGTTTAAAACTTCGACGTAAGGCCGGACGCCAGGCGTCCTAGGTCGGCAAAAAAGGGGTTGACGTCGTAAATTTTTTGCGTATTCTACAATAAAAGGAGCGTTTCGACGTTTTATTACCGCGCTCGCTCAAAGAACGAATAACGGAAAATAAGACGCCGTCGCGTTCGGCGCGCTAAGAAAAACGCGCCCTAAAAAGAAGACGCGCCAAACGTCGAACGCTAAAGCAAAAAAGCGCCGCTCGGGGGCGACGCTAGAGGACGTTAAAACGGCGAACGTTAAAACGGAGCCTTGACAACTCAAAAAACCTGGTTTTACTAAGACAAACAAGGAATTTTAGTTCTGGTATGTCGGTCATTGTAACGCCGATCGACCGACCGTCAAGGCTCCGCCGAAAAAATTTTAACATTTTTTCGATTTCCAACCGCTTTTTCGCTCGTTAAGTAAGAACGGTTCAAACGAAAGACTAAGAAACGACGATGAAAAAGAATTTAACAAACGACGGCGCGTCGGGCGGTTATATTTTGGGGCTCGATTTGGGCGTCGGGTCGATCGGTTGGGCGGCGTTGTTCGGCGCCCAACTTTCCGACGCAACGCTTCGAATGGGCGTTCGCTTTTTTAAAGCGGGAACTGAAGGCAATATCGAAGAAGGCAAGGACAAGTCGCGCAATCTGGAACGGCGAACGAAACGCCAAACCCGTAAAGGCGTCAAGCGAACGCGGCGGCGCGTCGTTAAAATTTTCAACGTCTTAAAAAAAGCCGGGCTCTTGCCGGAGGGGGCGACGTCGACGCCGGAAGCGCGGCAAACTTTCCTCGCTCGGCTCGACCAAGAGCTTTTCGCCGCCTATTGCCCCAACGCGGCGCGAGTCGAAAAGCAAACGTTTCTCTATTTGCTTCGGGCCCGAGCGCTCGACGAAAAACTAACGCTTTGCGCCGTCGGGCGGTCGATTTTGCACCTTGCCGTTCGTCGCGGCTTTTTGAGCAACAAGAAAATTACCGGCGCGAAAAGCGAGAAGGAAAAAAAGGAGGACGGCAAAGTCAAGACGGCGATTTCGGAACTTGACGCGGAAACAGCGGCGGTCGGAGCGCGAACGGTCGGCGAATATTTCGCGAGTCTCGACCCGATGAAATTCGGCGAGCGACGCATTCGGGGCCGTTATCTCGGACGCAAACAGATTCAAGCGGAGTTCGACGCGATTTGGGCGTCGCAAGCGCGATTCTATCCGGAAACGCTGACCGCCGAACTGCGCGCCGCCGTTTGGAGCGCGATTTTTCGTCAGCGTCCGCTAAAATCGCAAAAAGGCCGAATCGGACGCTGCGAGTTCGAAAAGACGGCGCGTCGCGTCGAAAAAGGCGATCCGGCGTTTCAAGAATATCGAATTTGGCAGCGCGTTCTCGATTTGCGTCTTTACGATTCGCCGGAAGCGCCCGAAACGGCGCGACCGTTAACGCCGGAAGAACAAGACAAGGTCGCGGCGTTCCTCGGCGAAAACGAGTCGGCGACGTTCAACCAACTGCGCAAAACGCTCGGAATTAAGGGCAAACCCGATAAAGACGACAAAAAAGCGACGCTTTGGCGGTTCAATTTCGAAGTCGACGGCGACGGGGAAAGCAAGTTACTCGGGAATCGAACGCGAGCGAAGATCGTCGCGGTCTTGAAAGAACAAAACGTCGCGAAAAACGACGCGGAAATCGACGCGCTCGCTCGCGAAATCCTCCTTTTCGAGAACGAAGAAGCGTTGGCGCGTCGGCTCCGCAAGATGTTTCCGGACTTCGACGAAGCGACGGCGGAAAAGCTGTCGGAAGTTTCGCTCGAAACGCCCCGAGCGAACGTTTCGCGGCGCGCGGCGGAAAAGTTGACCGCGGCGATGAAGGAAAAACGTCTGCCGCTGCAAACCGTTCGGCAAGAATTGTATCCGAACGAGCGCAACCAAACCGTTTTCGACTTCCTGCCGCCGGTCTTCGACGCGCTCGGCGACCCGCGCAATCCGGTCGTTTTGCGAACGTTGACCGAGTTGCGGGCGGTCGTCAACGAGGCGATTCGGAAATGGGGAAAACCGGCGTTGATTCGCGTCGAGTTGGCGCGCGACTTGAAGCGTAGTCGCAAAGAACGGGAACGGATTTTCAAGAACAATAAGAAGCGTTATGCGGAACGCGAGCAAGCTCAAGAGGAAATTAAAGCGTTTTATCGCCAGAACGGGCGCCCCGCGCGAGAACCAAAGCCGTTTGAAATTTTAAAATGGCGACTTTGGAAAGAATGCGACGGCGTTTGTCCGTACACCGGCAAGCCGATTCCCCCCGAACTCCTTTTGAGCGACGAATCGCCGATCGACGTCGAACACATTATTCCGCTGAGTCGCTCGCTCGACGATTCGTTCGCGAACAAAACGCTTTGTTGGGCGGAGGAAAATCGCGAAGTAAAACGCAACCAAACGCCGTTCGAATGTTACTCCGCTAAACCGCAATGGCGGGAAATCCTCGACCGCGTTCGTCAGTTTAAGAGCGATATGCGTCAAGAGAAACTGAAGCGGTTCCTGAAAGAAAAAATCGACGAAGAGCCCTCGAAGCGAATGTTGAACGACACGCGGTATATTTCGCGGTTGGCGACGAAGTATCTCGGCGCGTTGTACGGAGCGGTCGACGGCGTCGAACCGTCGGCGACCGACGAAAAAGGAACGCCCCGAATCCAAGTTTCGACCGGCGGCGCGACCGCTTGGCTCCGCGAAGAATGGGGCTTCCCCAAAAAGAATCGGGACGACTTGCGCCATCACGCCGTCGACGCGTTAATCGTCGCGTTGATCGGGCCGAAAGAGGTGCAAACGTTGAGCAAAGCGGCGCAAGCGGCGAGCGAACGCAAGTTTCAAAAAGCCGAAAATAAAGCGGAATCGGCGGCGAGCGAACGCGACTCAAAACGTTATTTTGAAAAATCCAAAATCGCGCCGCCGTCGACCGCGACCGGCGAAGCGTTCTTGGACGTCGTCGATCGGGCGGTCGACCGAATCGTCGTTTCGCATCGCGTCGACCGCAAACTTAGCGGTTCGTTGCACGACGAAACGAATTACGGCGCGGAGGAGAACGCCGGTCGGAGAGCGATTCGCAAACCGTTGAAGGACTTTGAGTCGGCGGCGCAGATCGACGCGATCGTCGACCCGACGATTCGGCGGCTCGTTCGCGAAAAATGGGAGGAAAACGGCGGCGACGCGAAGAAAAAAGGCTCGCAAAAGGACGTTGCGAAGAAGTTCGAGTCGAACCCGCCCTTTATGACGGCGCGCGACGGGCGGCGAATTCCGATCAAAAAAGCGCGATATTGGAAGACGAACACGACGGTCGCCGTCGGACGTTTCAAACTTGAACAACAAGTTGGCCGAGCGTTGGACGAGAAGAAAGAGGAAGACCGAAAACTCTTGCGGCGCCTGCGTTACGTCGAAACGGCGAACAACAGTCATATCGAAGTTTACGCCGTTCTCGACGAAAACGGAGCCGTCAAGGAATGGAAAGTCGACGTCGTTTCGCGATTCGACGCTTACGAACGCAAGCGTCAAAACGAGCCGGTCGTTCGCCGCGATTTCGGCCCCGGAACGCGTTTTCTTTTTACTTTGGCCCTGAACGAGGCGATCGTTTTTAACGGCGACAAAATCGCCGCGCTCGCTCCGAAGAGCGGCCCGTTAAACGACGCGATTCGCGCAAGCGGCGAAAAGATTTACATTTTGCGCGTGATCGCGAAGCAAATCAAGTTTCGCGAACATACGGACGGACGCCCAAAGCTGGAATCGACGGCGGGCTTGACCAAACAGGACGCGCAGTTTCTGGCGTCGGGACTTCGCAAAATCAAAATCGACGTTCTCGGAAACGTTTTTTGGGCGAACGAATAGCGAGCGCGAACGCTTGCGCGGAGCGTCGTCGAAAGTTTTGACGGCGTTTCCGCCGGTTCGATTGAAACTCGTCGTTTTGTCGAGGCCGAGCAATCGCGTAAAAAGAAAAGCGGCGCCTCCGGTTTAACAACGCGTGAAAAAACGAATGAAAATTAGAAAAAAACGAGCGAACGTCGACGAATTACGCTATTTTTCCGACGTTTTTTCGCGTATTTTTTCGAGCGTAAAAAAAGAGACCGAAACCGTCGCGCCCCGTAAATTTACGAGCGAAACGATGATTTCGGTCTCGCAAGCCCGCCAAAACTCAGGCGGACATTATACCAGAACTAAAATTCCTTGCAAGCCATAGCAAAAGTTGGAACTCGACCTCGAAGGCTCGAATTATACCAGAACTAAAATTCCTTGCAAGCCATAGCGAAGAGAAGAGCGAAAGCACGTCAAAAATCATTATACCAGAACTAAAATTCCTTGCAAGCCATAGCCTTTAATATCGCGGTTTGCAAGCGATTTTATT
>JAGBDD010000258.1 GCA_017937685.1 Thermoguttaceae bacterium
CGGGGTCGACGGCGCGTCGGAGCGGGGCGAAGCGGGCGCGCTCATTAAACGGGAAATTTCTTCCGTTCCGCATTCCGGACAAGTCGGTTTCGTCGACGAGAAAACGAGCGCTTCGAAAACCGCGTCGCAACGTTGGCATTGGTATTCGTAAATCGGCATTGGAGGTTCCTTAACGTGAAGGCGAACGCGTTCGAACGACGAGCGCGAGCGTTTCGAGGAAAACGGGCGACAAAAAACGTCGGCTCGAACGTTCCGTTGCGGGAAGTCCGAGCCGACGTTCGTCCTAGTCGGGGGTCGACGGGAACGAAGGCGATTAAGCGTTCGTTCGACCGGTCAAACTACTTGCGGTACGACGACGGTTGACGGAAGAGCGGCGAGAACGGGCCTTTTTGCGAGCCGTCGTTGAAGTCGAGCCACCAGTAGCCGTCGTGCCATTCCATCGTAACCTTGCGCCAACCCATCGGGACTTGCGGGTACGGATAGAACGGGCCGATGTACGGGAACGCGTTCGCGGCGTATTGTTTCGGATACGCGACTTGCGAGTAGTTCGGGTAGTCGGCGTAGCTCGGCCAAGCGTAGTTCGGGAGGTTCGGTTGACCGTTTTGCGCGGCGACCGTGGCGGCGCCTTGCGGAGCGAAGAAGTCGCTCGGCGAACGAACCGCGCCCGGAGCGCCGACGACCGTCGCTTCGGCCGGAACGCCGATCGGAGCGCCGGCGTATTCGTATTCGATCGGAGCGGCGACCGGAGCCGGAGCGACCGGGGACGCCGGAAGGGCCGGAGCCGGAGCGGCGGCCGGAGCGGCCGGGGTCAACGCTTGGACGGAACGAATGCCGGTCGCCGGTTCGGCGTATTGAATCGCCGGAGCGGCTTCGACGTAAGCGGCGCCCGCCGAAACGGTCATCGTTTCGGAGACGGAACGGACTTTCGGAATGCGACGAACAAAGTTCGCGATTTCCGCTTTGTCGGCTTCCGAACCGACTTCGCCGCGAAGACGAACTTTGCCTTCTTGGTAAGCGACTTCGATGTTATATTGCGGGTATTGTTGCGTCAAACGTTGCGCGATTTTGTTGGCTTCTTCTTGGTTGCCGGCTTGAGCGCTCGAAACGCCGAGAGCGATAACTAAGCCGAAAAACACCGGTACGAACAAACGTCGCATGCCTTTTCCTCCTGCCAAGATCTTGTGTCGATCGTTTGGAACGCTTGTTCTCCAACCGACGTTCGTCGTTCGTTGCGACCGGGGCGAGCGTCGAGACGTTCGTCGCGCGTCCTGCGGCGAACGAACGACTTGAAACGACGCGACGGGCTCGATCGCCGTTCGATCGAACAATACGTTTGCGTGATCTCGGATTTTCGTGTGGTTGCGGTTAATGAAACTTTTTTTGTCGCCGACGTTCGACGGTTTTCGCTCGCGAACGCTCTCGAAGAGCGCGGCTCAAGGGCTGTTGAGCGAAAAAGCGTGGAAAATCGTCGGTATCTCGTCGTTGCGCGACGCGTCGGCAAACCGACGTTTCGCGTTTTTTCCTCGACTCGAAATCGCTCCGCGAAAACAAACGACGCGACGCGAAAATCGGCGAAGGAAACGGAAAACGCCGCCGACTCGACCGTCGACGCGACGACGACTCGGCTTCCGCTCGTCAAGCGGGGGAATCGTCGCGCCGTCGTGAAGCAAAGTCCCGACGTCGGCGCTGAAATGTTTATCGTAAATTTGCGGAAAGGGGTTCAGTAATTTTTGCAAAAATGCGAAAATTTTGCCTTAACGCTTGTTTTACGAACGACCGAACCGCGCTTCCAAACGACGCGGCTCCTTTTTCTTTACTTTTTTCGGCTATTCGCCGGCGGCGAGCGCTCTTTTTTTTGTCGCGTTTGAAGGTTTTTCGGAAAATTTTTTAGCGCGGCGGCGTTTTTTTCGTCGCGATTCCAATTTTAGGCGCCGTCGACGTCCGACGAAAAAAACGGATAATCGTTTTAAACGGCGAGCGTCGCGTTAAAACGGAACGGTTGACGAGAGTTTGACGGCGAAGCGTCGGCCCAATAAAAAACGCCGCTTCCGAAGAAACGGCGTTTGAGCGAGCGTTAACGTTCCAAGCGCGCGACTAACGACGGCGGTTGACGCGACGGCTCATATTGAAACGAACGACGTGCGAAATCGCGTCGCTCCAACTCGGCAAAACGCGTTCCGGCGCTTCGACGCGGCGTTCGTCGTTCGCGTCGGCGGCGTCGACCGTTTCGGTTTCGACTTCGCGTTCGCGACGCGGGCGACGTTCGCGACGACGACGGTCGCGGGGCGCGCGTTCCGCTTCGAAGATTTCCGGTTCGTCGGCGTTTTCCGATTCGCTTTCAACCGTTTCGGCGTCGAGCGTCGGCGTTTCGACGTCGTCTTCGAAGGAGCGGCGACCGTTGCGACGGCGACGGCGTCTCCGTTTCGAGCGCGTTTCGTCGTCTTCGGCGTCTTCGAACGCGTCGTCGTCGACCGCCGGAATTTCGGGCGTTTCGACCGGACGCGCTTTTTCGACGCGTTCGGGGCGAGCGTCTTGAGCGACTTTTTCCGCTTTTTTCGATTCGCGACGCGGAGCGAAACCGACGCCTTCGTCTTCCGAATCGGTCGCGAAAAACGCGTCGAGGTCGTTCAGGTCGAAGTCGGTTTTCACGTCGTCGGACGCGGCGACGGCGGGGTCGGCGGCGACCGCTTCTTCGCGGGGCGCGCGATCGTCGCGACGACGGCGACGGCGTTCGCGGCGGCGCGGAGCGGTGTCTTCGACGGCGGGTTCGTCGGTTTCTTCGGCGACCGGTTCCGGTTCCGCTTCCGCGACCGGTTCTTCGACGA
>JAGBDD010000259.1 GCA_017937685.1 Thermoguttaceae bacterium
CGTACACGGCCCCGCCCGTTCCGCGCGCCGACGGCGACGTCGCCGCGTACCGCTCGACTTCTTACGACGCGACGCCCGTTTCGACGCCGACGGAGCGCGACGCCGAACGCTCGAACGCCGCGCAAACGACGTTCGACGAAATCGACCTAAGCCCCGTTCGCGACGCCGCGTCGTCCGATCGTAAAACCGACGCAAGCGTTCCCCGCGGCGGCGGTTCCGGCTCCGGCTCCGCTTCCGGTTCGTCCAACCCAGGCTGGAACGACGAGCAATGGGCGAAGTACCTCGATTACGGCGACGAACTCGACGAAGACGGCGACGATTACGGCGCTTACGACGGCGCGCGCTCCGGCGGGAACCTCCGCGAAAAAGCGAAGAGCCGTCGCGAACGCAAACGCGGTCGCCGCGACGATTACGACGATTACGATTATTGACGCCGCGTCGCTTATTTAACGGCGCGACGTTTCCCAATTCATCTTGCCTATTTTCCCAAGGGAGACCGTTATGCGCCGTTCTTTTGCGCGAAATTTCGCCCTTTTCCGCCGCGCCGTTCGTTTTTCGGCGCCGCTTTTCGCCTTAACGTTCGCCGCCGTCGCCGTTTCGAGCGCCGTCGCGGACGAGTCCGCAGCCCCGGTGAAAACCGCCGCCGAAGAAATGGCGACCGAAACGGCGTTCGACTTCGGCGCCGAACCGCTCCGTTACATCGAAAACGACCGCCTGAAAGTCGGCTTCGACCTATCTATCGGCGGCGCGGTCGTTTACCTCGAAGACAAGAAGTACGAAACCGGCAATATGATCAACAGTTTCGACTGGGGTCGCCAAATCCAGCTTTCGTATTACTCCGGCCCGAACCCGTTTATCGGCCCAAACGGCGAGAAACCGGCGCCGGAATGGGCCGGGCTCGGCTGGAACCCGATTCAGTCGGGCGACTGCGGCGGGAACAAATCTAAAGTGTTGGAATTCAAGAAGATCGACGACGCGACGGCGTTCGTTCGGACGCGTCCGCAACTTTGGCCGCACAAGGGCGTTCCGGCGGAATGCGTTTTCGAATGCCTTTACCGCTTGACCGCCAACGGTTTCGAGCTGAACGCGACAATCGTTAACAACCGTTCCGACAAAACGCAATACACGGGCCGAAGTCAAGAAACCCCGGCGCTTTACACGAACGCGCCTTGGTACAAGCTCGTCTCTTACCTCGGCGACAAGCCGTTCGAAAACGAGCCGGTTACGGTCGTCGTCGACAAGCGCGACGGCAAGGGCTGGCCTTGGGTCAACTACTACACGCCGGAGCGTTGGAGCGCGTTGCTCGACGAAAACGACCGCGGAATCGGCGTTTACCAACCGGGCGCGACGCAAACGACCGCCGGTTTTCACGGGGGCGACGGAAACAAAGGCGCTTCCCTCGGCCCGAAAGACGGCCCGACCGGTTACATCGCGCCGCTCGAACAGACGATTCTCGACTGGAATATTCGCCGAACGTACCGCGCGACGTTCGTCGTCGGAACGCTCGACGAAATCCGCGCGACCGCTTGCGAACTCGCGAAGAAAGACGCGTTGCAAGCCGTCCCGAACTGGACGTTCGCAACCGACCGTCAAAACTGGATTTACGGCGGCACGACCGACGCCGGGTTCCCGATTTCCGACTGTTTGAAAATTAACGTCGTTCCCGCCGGTTGTTACGCCGCGTCCCCCGGTTATTTTTGGCGTTCGGAAGACGCGCCGATTTTGGAAATCGACGCCGCGTTCGAGTCCGCCGCCGACGTTAGCGCCGACGCGCCGACCGCTCTTTCGCTGAAAATCGAGCCGGTTTCCCCCGCCGATCAAATCGACTATCTCGGTTGGAGCGAAGGAGATAAGAGCGTCGAAAAGGACCGCGCCGAAAAGGCGAAGACGCACCCGACGCTCGCGCCGATTATCGTTCCGGTTCCGGTCGATTGGGACGGCGAACGCCGAACGCTTCGCGTCGACTTGTCGCAAATCGACGCGTACAAAGGCGCGATGAAAAAAGTCGTTATCGACTTCCCGAAACGCTCGGGCCAAGCCCGCCTTTACCGCGTCGGTTTCGTCGGCAAGAAATGACGGCAAAACGCTTTAACGCGTTTTAGCGACGTCGTTTAACCAAACGCCGCGCCGTTTCGACTCGTCGAGCGACGCGGCGTTTTCGTTCCCGTCGAACGCGCTTCCGCCGCCTTTCCGTTTTTCCGCCGACGACGCTTTCGTCGATTGTTAAACGGAACCGTTTTCCCTTTAACCCTTTAATGCGCAAGGAGTTCCGCCGACGACGCCGCTTTCGTCGACCGTTAAACGGAACAGTTTTTCCTTTTAACCCTTTAATGCGCAAGGAGTTCCGCCGTTGAGCGTTCTTGTCGTTCCGTCGCCGGTCGGCGCGCTTTTCCTCCGAGAAATCGCCGGGAAGCTCGCCGAAGTCGCGTTTCTTTCGCCGACGTTTTCGCCGGAAACGCCGTTTGAGCAGGAACTCGCCGCCGCTCGCCGCTTCGACGCGCAACCGCTTGCCGCCGCCCGACTTAACGCCGACGACGCGCCGCCGCCGGAAACGCCGTTCGAATCGCTCGCAACTCGTCGAGCAAACTTGCCGCCGCGAGATCGACCGCGTCGACAACGACCCGCGTCGGCGAGAAATCGGCGAAACGTTCGAGCCGTCGAACCGCGCCGAGCCGAACGGAAGCGCCGCGTTCGGCGAACTCGTC
>JAGBDD010000260.1 GCA_017937685.1 Thermoguttaceae bacterium
GCGCGTTGCGGGCCGTCGCGGCGCGACGAGCGAACGGCTTCGACCGGCGTTTCGGGGGCCGCGTCTTGCGTTTCCGCCGGCTCTTGCGCGTCTTGCTTCGGCGATTCTTCCGACGCGTTTTGATTTTCGCTCGACGGTTTTTCGTCGACGTTCGGCGCGGCTTCGACGGGCGTTTGCGTCGACGGCGCGGAGGTTGGGGACGTTTCGTTTTCGCTCGCGGGCGCGGCGGCGGACGGGGCGGGTTGCGCGTCTTGCGGCGCTTGAATTTGTCCCGGAAGGACGGGCGGTTCGAGGAGGCCGGTCGAATCGGCGCTCGGCGCGGGCGTTTCTTGCGTAACGGCGTCGGTCGAAACGGTAACGGGCGTCTCTTGCGTAAAGGTTTTCGGCGCGGCGGCGACGGCGGTCGCGTCGCCGGAACCGTCCGAACGCAAGATATTCGCGTCGATATATTCTTTTTGCTCTTCTTTATTTTCTTGCGATTCGTCGGAATCTTCTTCGGAATCCGTCGAATTTTTTTCGCGTTCGTCGAGACTTTGAGCGCGTTCTAAATTGTCGACTTGACTTTTTTCTTTCGAATTGCAACAAAACGGATTGGAACCGCCGGCGCAACCGACGGAGCCGACGAGCGCCGCGCTCAGAAACAAGACGAACGCAACGTTGCGAAAGGACGAGAATAAAAGACGGCGACGGGAAGATTTCGACATAAAAACTCCGATAAACGAATTTCGATAAAAACGGCGCTCGGTCTTGCCGTTTGTTTAGGCGTTCCGCAAAATTAACGGCGACGCGTTCCTAAACAAGCGTCTTATTTAATTATGCGGCTTGCGGAGCTTTTTTTCAAGGTTTTCTTGACGTTTTTTTCGTTTTTTCTTCGATATTTTATTAAAAACAGAAAGGTTGGGTGAAAGATAGCGATTGAAGCGGTTGTCGGCATTGGCGAAAATGGGTAAAACAAGAAAGGTTTGCCGTCGGCCGTTGGGAGGAATAATTTCAGAAGAAACGTCGCTTTTTTTCGAAATAAAACGAGAATCGCTCGCTTGACGCTTGTTTTATCGGCGGGTTGCGCAAGACCGTTTTGACCGTCGAAGACGGAATAATCGGCGCTTGCGTTATGTCGCGTTCAAGCGGTCGGCGAACTTTATTATTTAAACGCGAACCTTCCATTTTGTTTATATTCCTTAGGAAGGGCGGTCGATGAATTTTGCTAAGAAAGGCGCGATTTTCCGTCGTCGACGTTATCGAACGTCGAAAAAGACGGACGAAGTCGCGGCGCTCCGCTCGACGTATTTCAGGAGGAAAAAAATCGGGCCGAGGTCGCGGCGGGAATCTCCGAGCGCGGAGCGGCTTTGACTCGCCTTTCCAACGCCCAAGAACGCGACGAGCGTCGCTTGAACGGCGTTGCAAACGTTGAAATCGTTAGAATCGGTTTTGAACGGTCGGCGATTTGAGAAAAAGAACGTTGAAACGACGTTTTCGTTTCGAGCGGATAAAAAACGTTTGCGTATTAAAGTCGGAAGCCGAAGACGCCGCGAGGCGCGAGCGTTGCGTTCAACGCTTCGAAGCGCCGCGTCGACGAACGGTCGCCTTTGCGTCTTAAAGGACGGCGAAACGCAATAGAGGTTTCGAGAAAAAGAGCGGCGAAGAAAGTCGGCGCCGAATTACTCGGACGAACGTCCGGCGCGCAACCTTAACGCGTTTTGTTTTTGAAACTTCGAGAGAAAAACGAAACGCGCTAAGGTTTCAGGAAAGATAGCGCGCGGGCGTTTGGCGACGAGTCGACAAGCTGCGAAAGCGAATCGAGGCAAACGGTCGCTTTCGAGGAACGGATACCGCATCGTTAGAAGGAGTTGTTATAATGCTTGTTTTGTCAAGATACAAGGATCAAAGCATCTACATCGGGGACGACATTGTCGTTACGATCGTCGACGTGCGAGGGGATCGTATTCGTCTCGGCATCGAAGCGCCGTCGGACGTTCCCGTTCATCGTCAAGAGATTTACGAAGCGATTCGACGCGAGAACGCCGTTTCGGACGTCGTCGAAGGCCCCGTTTGCGCGGTTGCCGTCGACGGAACCTCGACCGCGACGCGTCGCGCCGTTTGCGGAAAAACCGCCGCCGATTTTGAAGTGAATTTGCAACGTTGACGGCGGCGAAACGACGGCGAACGAAAAATGGGGAAAGCGGAGCGGCGACGTTCCGCTTTTCGCGTTTCTTGACGAGAAGCGCAAAAGGCGGAAAAAAGAAAACGCCGTTGGAACCCCCGTTGGAATTTGCGCGTCGCGACGTATAATATAAGGGGAAAGGGGCGCGGACGAAAAGCCGCTTCTTCGAACGCGCCGCGCATCCATTAATTAATCCATTAATTAATATTGACAAAATCGAGTTGAAACGACCGCGGCGGAGCGAAGGCGATGGAACTGGAAAAGTTGTCGAAAACGTCGACGACGCGTTATCTTTACGAGTACCTCGAAGATTTGAGTCGAGCGGGCGTTCAAGATTTTTACGTCGCCGCGCGGAGCGGGCGAACGGGGCAAAACGGGATGAGAAAACAAAATACGCAAAGCGCGCGGAACGCGCAAACGACGGGGAATAGCGCGTCGGCTCAAGGAGAGCAAACTTCGCCGCCGGTTGCGCGCTCCGCGTCGACGAAAGCGTCGCCGGTCGGCGAAGTTCCGGTTTCCGTCGCGCCGTCGAAGAGCGAACCGTTTCGAGTTTACGAACCGACCGGCGATTCGACCGCGCCGGAGTTCGCCGAACGAACCGACCGACTCCGCGTTATCTGCGCCGACGTCGCTCGTTGCGCTCGTTGCGCCGAGTTGGCGTCGAGTCGAACGCAGACGGTTTTCGGGAGCGGAAACCCGACGTCGGAACTCGTTTTCGTCGGCGAAGGTCCGGGCGCGGACGAAGACGCGCAAGGCCTCCCGTTCGTCGGACGGAGCGGCAAACTGCTGACGGATATGATCGAAAAAGGGATGGGAATCCCGCGCGACTCGGTTTTCATCTGCAACGTCGTCCGCTGCCGACCGCCGCAAAACCGCAACCCGCATCCGGACGAAGCGGCGGCGTGTCGCCCGTTCCTCGACGCGACGCTCGACGTCGTTCGACCGAAATTTATCTGCTGCCTCGGCTCGATCGCGGCGAAAAATCTGCTCGGCGTCGACGTTCCGATCGGACGGCTCCGCGGAAAAGTTCACGACTACCGCGGAATGAAGGTCGTTTGCACCTACCACCCGGCCTATTTGTTGCGCAATCCGCCCGCCAAAAAGGACGCTTGGGCCGACTTGCAGCTCCTGATGCGCGAAATGGGGTTGCCGACGCCGACCAAATGACCGCTCCCGACCGCCGTCGACGTTAAAATAGAGAAAACGGCGAAAGTCGGCGGAGCGCGGCGACTTGAAAAAACGAACGTTGGAAACGTTTGGGTGAAAAAAATAAAAAAAGAAGGGAAAAGAGGACGCGTTCCCCCCTTTTCAAGGCGCGGCTAGGCGTTATAATGAAACAAAGTATTTTCGTTAAGGAACGATTCCGCCCCATTTCGCCCTTTCGGACGTTTTGAGGCGTCCGGCGGCGCCGCCTTCGACGCTCGCCCGCGTTTCCAGTCTTCTTGGTTTCAAGAAGAGCGATTCGAGCATATTTAAGGAGATTAACATGGCTAAACCGGGTAGAGGTCTTAAAAAGGCGAATCACGGCAAACGTCCGGCCAACGCGAAAGCGCGCCGCGCCAAGCGTCGTTTGGTCAAGACCTGATAGCGATTTCGATTTCGGTCGAAAACGCGTTCGGGCAACGTTCGCAACAAAGCGCGAATGGCGTTTTTTTAACGCTTTTCGCGCTTTTGCCGTTTACGCCGACGTCGGAACGCGTTGGCTCGGGGAAAATAGGAAAAATAGAGAAGCGACGGAAAGCGGAAGCGCCCGTTTTCGCGTCGCCGTAAGTGAGCAAGGAGGCGTTCGATGGCCAAGAAACCGCTTATCGTCGACGAGTCGCTTTACGACGTCAACGCGCCGATCGCGACGCTCGACGAAATTCGCAAATACAACCGCCAGCGTTTCGAAATGGAGCAGCTGACGGCGATTTTGTACGACAATTTCGACGAGAAAAAGTGCGTCGGGTACAAAGATATGACGCCGGACGAATTTTGGGTTCGCGGTCATATGCCGGACTTCCCGCTGACGCCCGGCGTCGTGATGTGCGAGTGCGCCGCGCAGATGGCGAGCTACTTCGTTACGAAGCACAATATGTTCAACGGCGCCGTGATGGGGTTCGCCGGACTCGAAGAGGTGAAGTTCCGCGGAATGGTGCGACCGGGCGACCGCCTCGTAATTCAAGCGGAAATGATTAAGTGGCGCAAAATTTTGGTTACGTCGCATTTTATGTGCCTCGTCGGCGACAATATCGTCTGCGAAGGCGTGTTGAAGGGCGTTCCGCTCCCGATCGAGTCGGCGTCGAAACCGGCGGAGTGAAGCGACGGTAAGCGATAAGAGCGCGGCGAACGAGGCGGCGCGTTGTTGGTCGGGCGGTTTGCGCGAAGTTTGACGGCGAGGAAACGGCGTCAAACGAAGGGGCGAACGTTAAAAAAGTATAAGATAGGGGGTTTGCGTCGGATGGGCCGTCGTTCCTTGCCGAAAATTAAAGGAAGTCTCGAACTTTCGCGTTATTTTATTCCGCTTCTCGACGAGTACGCCGAGCAAGGCCCTTACGAAGCCGAAACGGCGGAGCTGTTCGGAGCGGAGGGCGTTCGCGCGCAAGGCTACGACGCTTTCGCCGGAATGAGTTTCGAAGCGCTTTCGGAGCGTCTTTTCGGTCGCGTCGCGCCGACGGAGTTGGAAATCGGTTCCGGCAAGGGCCTTTTCATCGCGGCGGCTTCGAAGCGTTCGCCGGAGCGCAACTTTATCGGCGTCGAGCTGGCGTATCGATACGCGCTGACGTCGGCGTCGCGCTTAGCGAAGCAAAACACGCCGAACGGCGTGATGTTTTCGGCGGACGCGGCGCGGGTCTTGCGCGATATTATCCCGTTGAACTCGCTCGTCGGGGCGCATATTTACTTTCCGGACCCTTGGTGGAAGAAGGCGCACCGCAAACGCCGCATCGTTCGCCCGGACGTGATCCAAATGATCGAAGAACGCTTGGTCGTCGGCGGGAAACTCCATTTTTGGACCGACGTCGAAGAGTATTTTAAGAGCGGCGTCGAAACGATTAAGCTCTCGTCGAACTTGGCCGGGCCGTTCGATATTCCGGAGCGCAAAGCCGAGGGCGATCTCGACTATTTGACGCACTTCGAACGCCGCACGCGCCTCAACGAAGCGCCGGTTTATCGGTCGTATTTCGTTAAAAGAATCGGCTGAGCGCGAATTAACGTCGACGGTTTTCGAGCGAAGCGGCTGGGGGACCGTCGATGAACTTTTCTAATTTCTCTAAATTGCCCCGTTTAGCGGGCGACGTGGTAAAAGACGGCGACTTCGACGATTACGCCGTTGAAATTTTTCTTTTTTAGGCGAAATTGATAAAATTCTTTTTCGCTTTCTTGACGTCGTTTTCTTGACGTTTTATAATATAAGAACGGCGCGTTGTAGCGCTTGTTGGATAAAAGACAAATATGTCGAAAAAACTGTTTTTCGGCGCGATTTAATACTATTTTAAGATTAAAGGAACAACGTAATGTCGAAATTTGGTAAAATGGGGGGGGGGGGCAAACCTAACGGCTTCACTCTCGTTGAATTGTTGGTCGTCATCGCGATCATCGGCATCTTGATCGGGCTTCTTCTCCCGGCGGTTCAAGCGGCTCGCGAAGCGGCGCGCCGTATGCAATGCACGAACCACTTGAAACAAGTCGGTTTGGCGCTCCAAAACTATCACGACGCTTACAACGCGCTTCCCACGATGTCGCAATTCTCGGCGTTCGGTTGGGACAACTACGCGCCGCTTAGCGTTACGATTCCGTTGCTTCCGTTTATGGAAGAGGCGCCGCGCTACGACCGTATTATGGATCTCGACAAGAAAACGCATAAAGGCGAAATCGACCTTTGGGGCGGCGGGTTCTTCGGTTCCGACGTTTACAAAAATCCGATCACGACGATCATTTGTCCGTCGGAACCGAACGGTATGCAACCGTCCGTTCACGCCGGCAACGCTCGCGTCAACGTGATGTACTCCCTCGGCGACGGCACGAGCAAACTCGACGCGCCGTACAACCACCCGAACTACATCAACGTTTCGACGAAAAAATGCCATATGCGCGGGCTCTTCCACCAAGAACACTGGAAGACCTACGCCGCCTGCACCGACGGCACGTCGAACACCGTCGCGGTCAGCGAATCGGCCAGCGCGCCGGAAGGCTATTGGTCGAGCGCGGTTAAGGGCGGTTCCGCCACCGTTTCCTCCTTTTACACCGGCGACCTCGAATGCCACCCGGACGTCTGTATGAACAACGCCCGCAAAGCCGACGACCCGACGCAATTGGTCTCGACGTGCGACACTTGGCGCGGCAACTTCTTCCAAGACGGGCGCGGCTGGAACGGTTTCCACACCGTTCTTCCGCCGAACGCGCCGAGCTGTCTCGCTTCGTCCAACGGTCAATGGGGCGCGATTTATCCGCCGAACAGCTATCACTCCGGCGGCGTTAACTGCGCGATGGCCGACGGTTCCGTCCGCTTCGTCAGCGAAACGATCGACTGCGGCAACCTGAGCGCGACCTCGACGCAATGCACCGGCAAGAGCCCCTACGGCGTTTGGGGCGCGATGGGCACCCCGTCCGGCGGCGAAACCGAAACGATGTGATTTTAGCGTTTAGCGAAAATTTAACGTTCTTTTGACGCGGAGCGTCGACGGTTGCGTCGGCGTTCCGCGACTGATTTTAAGTCGAACAACGGCGGCGTTTGCGCGTCGTCGAGAAAGGCGGAAATAATGAAACGAATTTTTCTCGGGAGCGCGCTCGTTTTGGCGGCGCTCGCGTCGACGGTCGGTTGCGGGCCGAAACTTCCGGACGGTATGCCGAAACTGAATCCGACGACGATTACGGTGATTCAAGACGGCAAACCGCTTGAGGGCGCGGCGGTTTCTATGAAACCGGTCGACGAATCGATCAAGTGGACGAGCGGCGGCACGACCGACGCGAAAGGCGTCGCGACGATCGTTACGCACGGTCAATATAAGGGCGCC
>JAGBDD010000261.1 GCA_017937685.1 Thermoguttaceae bacterium
CCGTCGGCGGCGCGATCCTTTCCGGCGCGGGCGTTTCGGTCGAACTCGACGCGACGCTGACCGGCAATACGGCGGCGGGCGCGGGCGGCGCGATCGCGGCGACGCAAAACGTCGAAATCGGCGGCGCGTTGACCGCGGCGAACAACGAAGCGACCGGAACCGCGGGCGGCGTTATCGTCTCCGGCGCGAGCGTTTCGGTCGGCGGCGACGCGACCTTGTCCGGCAACTCGGCGCAAGGTTCCGGCGGCGCGATCGCGGCGTTTGAAAACGTCGTTATCGTCGGCGCGGCGAAAGCCGAAAACAACGCGGCGGGCCTCTCCGGCGGCGCGATCGCGGCGGACGGTTCCGTCGAAATCGGCGGCGACGCGACCTTCGCCAACAACGCGGCGCAAGCGGCGGGCGGCGCGGTCGTCGCTCTCGGCGACGTCGCGTTCGGCGGTTCCGCGACCTTGACCGGCAACTCGGCGGGCGAAGCGGGCGGCGCGATCTCCGCGAACGGTTCGCTCGAAATCGTCGGCGCGTTGACCGCTTCCGACAACAAAGCGGGCGCGCAAGCTCTCGAAATCGAAACGACGAAAACCGAAACGCTCGAAGACGGAACGACGGTCGTTACGACGGTCAAAACGACGATTACCGACGGCGCGGGCGGCGCGATCGCCGCGCCGAAGGGCGACCTCTCGGTCGGCGGCGACGCGACTTTGACCGGCAACTCGTCCAACGGTCTCGGCGGCGCGATTTACGCCGAAAACGCGACCTTCGCCGGAAACGCGACGTTCGAAAACAACGCCGCGAACGCCGGTTCGGTTGTCGTCGAAACGACGGTCGTTACGACCCCGGTCGAAGGCGACGCGACGACCGAAACGACGGTCGACGAAACCGTCTTGCTCGCTTCCGGCGGCGCGGTTTACGCGGGCGCGGTCGAAATCGGCGGCGCGCTTACCGCGAAAGACAACGACGCGACCGACGCGGGCGGCGCGATTTACGCTTCGTCGCTCGACGTCGTCGGTTCGGCGACGCTTTCCGGCAACGCGGCGTCCGACGGCGGCGCGGTCTACTCGACCGGTTCCGTCGCTATCGGCGCGACGCTGACGGCGACCGGCAACGTCGCTTACGAAGGCGGCGCGTTCAACGTCGAAACGCTGAGCGTCGAAGGTCTGGCGAAGTTGACCGACAACAAGGCTATCGCCGGTTCCGGCGGCGCGATTTACGCCTCGATCGTCGCCTTGAAAGACGGCGCGCTCTTGACCGACAACGCCGCGGAGGCGGCGGGCGGCGCGATTTACGCCCTCGAACTGACCCTCGTTAACGCGACGGTCGCCGGGAACGAAGCGGCCGACGGCGGCGGCCTCTACGTCGTCGACTCCGCGACGCTCGACAACACGATCGTCGCCGGGAATAAAGCGACCGCTTACGAAGAAACTTACGAAACGACCGACGAAAACGGCGAAGTCGTCGAAGCGACTCGAACCGTCGGCGGCGAAGGCGCGGACGTTTACGTTTCGTTCGAAGGAACGGTTACGCTCCGCAACTCGTTGCTCCAAAACGTCGAAGTCGGCGCGGGCGAACTCGTTCTCGTCGAAGAATACCGCTCGATTCTCGGCGTCGACCCGCAATTCAACGACGACTACTCGTTGAAGGCGACCTCGCCGGCGATCAACGCCGGTTCGAACGCCTTGGCGGGCGCTTCCGACGTCGATTTGGCGGGCGCGTCGCGTTACGTCGGTTTGACGGTCGACGGCGAAATTTACGCGATCGATATGGGCGCGTTCGAATATCAAACGGTCGCCGCGCCGAACTTGACGTTCGCCGAAAACCCGGTGAACTTCTGGTACGCGACGGTCGACGGCGAGAAGAAGGACTACTATATCTTCGGCGAAGACGTCGTCCTCGACTTCTCGTTCCTGAACGCGGCCTCGACGCTTGCCGAAATCGGCTCCGGAATGGTTATCGACAAGTTCTCGGTCTCCTTCGTCGTCGAAGGCGTCGCCGCGAACGGCGAAGTTATCGAGCAAACCTTCGAATACCGTTACCAACCGGAATCGGATTACTTCGATTGGCTCTCGAGCGGCGATTGGCTCGACGCGGACGAACTCGTTTCTTACGCGCGCCAAAACCTCGGCGTTCTGCCGGTCGGCGCTTACTCGCTGTCGATTTCGCTCGACGTTAACGACGAAATCGTCGAACGCGGCGAAGAAGACGGCTCCGAAGCGGCGAACGACAACGTTTACACGACTTCGTTCGAAGTTCGCGAAGCCCCGTCGACGGTCGTTACGACCGACAAAGACGTCGTCGACCCGCTCGACGACCTGATTTCGCTCCGCGAAGCGGTCGAAGTTTACGCCGGTTCCTACTGGTACTCGTCGACGATTATGATCGAAGACGGCGCGGAATACGTCCTCGACGATTTGACGCAAGTTACCGTTAAGGACGGAAACGCGACGGTTAGCCGCGACGTCGCGACGCTTGTCGAATCGCAAACGACGTTGCGCGACGGCGACAAGTTCGCGTTCGGTTCGAGCGTTATGACGTTCGAAAACGGCGTCGTTACTTATCCGGACGGAACGACCGCGACCTACGACGGCGAAAATCCGCTGACGTTCGAGGCCGCCGACGGAACGACCTACGTCGTCAAGCCGGAATCGGCTTACGATTACATTATGAACGGCGGTCAACCGGTTTCCGACCCGAACGTTCTGACGATCGACGTGATTGTTATGCCGAACGGCGATATGATCGCGCTCGAACACTTCGAACAAACCGAGTTCTACTACGGCGAAACGTTTGCGACCTACTACGAACTCGCCGCGGTCGACGCCGAAGGGAACGCGATTTCGTTCGCCGAAGGCGCGGCG
>JAGBDD010000262.1 GCA_017937685.1 Thermoguttaceae bacterium
CCTTCTCGACCGGCTCGCCGTTCTCGACGTTCTCGCCGTTCTCGCCGTTCTCGACGTTCTCGCCGTTCTCGCCGTTCTCGACGGGCTCGACCGGCTCGACGGGCTCGACCTTCTCGACGGGCTCGACGGGCTCGACGTTCTCGACCTTCTCGACGGGCTCGACCGGCTCGACCGGCTCGACCTTCTCGACCTTCTCGACCTTCTCGACCGGCTCGACCGGCTCGACCGGCTCGACCGGCTCGACGGGCTCGACCGGCTCGACGGGCTCGACCGGCTCGACGGGCTCGACCGGCTCGAGGTTCTCGGCAAGCAACAAAAAACCGCGACGTCTTCAAACGTCGCGGTTTTTCAATTATCGTCGGCGCCTCTTTAGTCGCGCTTCAACAGCTCCCAAGCCGCTTCGAGCGACTGCGGTATCGACTTCGTTCCGCCGATCGTCGGCATAAAGTTCGAGTCGCCGTTCCAACGCGGCACGATATGCCAATGCAAGTGCCCCGGCAATCCGGCCCCGGCGACGCGTCCCAAATTCAGCCCTACGTTAAACCCCTCCGCGTTCATTTTACGCTCGATCTCGCCGACCCAAAACGTCAACTCCGCCGAAATTTCGCTCCACTCGTCCGCCGTTAGCAAATCCAGTCGCGCGACGTGTCGCTTCGGCGCGACCAAAAGATGCCCGTTATTGTACGGATACCGATTCAAGAGCGTCAACGTTCGCTCGGTTCGCCCGATCGTAAGCCGTTCGCGCTCCGAACTTTCGTCGACGACCGCTTGGCAAATGAAACACGACGCGTCCCCGTCCGGCCAAACTTTCGGCGGCGCCGCCGGTTTCGCGTCGTCGGCGTTCTTGATGTACGCCATTCGCCACGGCGCCCAAAGTATTTCGCGATCCACGTTCTTTTCCATTTCTTCTAATCGCTCTATTTTCACGCAAGTTTTCGACGCGACGTCGTCTCACGCCTCGCCGACGCTTTTTCTCCGACGTTTAGCGCGAGAACGCTCTCGCTCGCCCGATCGGCGCGACGTTCGTCGACGCTTTTGAGGAACGAACCGTTACAAAGGGCGAAACGTATTTAAATCCCGTCGCGGCTCCGGTCGGCGCGCTCTCGACGCTCGCTTCGTCGGCGACGCTCGGCTGAATCGCGCTTTCGCGGTACGGCGCGACGCTCGCTTGACGCGGTTCCGACGTCGGCGCCAACGGAGCCGACGCGCCGTCGGACGGCGCTTCGGCGGCGTTTTCTTCTTTCGGTTCTTCGTCGGCGGCGCCTTCGGAGCGAACGCTCGCGTTACGCAGGCGGAAAGGCGACGCTTTTTTCGAAGTCGCGTCCGATTCCTCGACGCCGGTCGGCTCTTCCGCTTCGACGGCGATTTCAAAAGGCGCCGTTTCGTCCGAAGCCGCGTCCGATTCCTCGACGCCGACCGGCTCTTCCGCTTCGACGGCGATTTCAAAAGGCGCCGTTTCGTCCGAAGTCGCGTCCGATTCCTCGACGCCGGCCGGCTCTTCCGCTTCGACGGCGATTTCAAAAGGCGCCGTTTCGTCCGAAGCCGCGTCCGATTCCGGAACGGTCGGTTCTTCCGCTTCCTCCGTCAAACCGGAAAAGGAAAATTCGGCGTTCATCGGCGGTTCAAACGCGCCGCCGTCGAAACTTCCGTCGAGCGCCAACGGAGCGTCCGTCGCGCCGTTTTCAAATTCGGCTTGCTCGACGCGCGGAACGATCTTAACGCGCCCTTGCTCGGCCGCTTTCAACGCCGCCGCCAACTGGTCTTGCGAAAGTTGAACGCAAACGGTCGACGCGCGCTCGGCGGCGCCGGTCTCTTGCGAAAAACGGCTCGCGTCCGCCACGCTAAAAACTTCGACGCCCGCGACGATCGTTTCGGTCGTCAAACGACGACGCGGCGCGGCGCCCAACGGCGTCGACGCGACGCTTTTGTCTTCCTTGACGACCGCCAAATCGACGAGGTCGCCCGGTTTAAGCATTTTGTCGAGCTTCGTCGTTTTCAAAAAATCGCGCCCGCCGCCCGCTTTCGTCGCCGTTTGAATCTCGATCGGCACGATCGCGTATCCGGGCTTCACATACGTTTCTTCCGGAGACGCCGACTCTTCCGACGCGGCGACGTCGAACAACGAAATCGGTTCGCCCGCTTTTAAGTCGCGCGCCGTCAAAGCGCCGACGGCTTCGCTAAAAGTCAACGGTCGTTCTTCGCGCGGAATCTCGTTCTCCGGCGTCAACGCCAAACGAACGTTTTGCGCGTTCAGCTCGGAACCCGCCGGAAGATCGACATTCGCAACCAAAATTTGCGTCTTCGCCCCCGTCGCGACGGCAGCCTCTTCGACGCCTTCGTCCGATTCGACAAAAAATATCGACTTAACGCCCAAAGCCGCCGCGCCGCCGGTAAGAAGCGCGACGAGAAGCAACAACCAAGTTTTCCAATTCATCGTTTGTTTCCAAAATCAAACCGACGTTTCGACGCCGTCGTAAACGGTCGAACGCGTTCGACGGCGCGTCCGTTCTAAAACCGGTAGAAAAATTATCGACAAAAACGAGACGAGAATCCCTCAAAAATGAACCGTTCTCGTTTTTCCGACAATACGCCGACCCGCGCCGTCTTAAAAATCCCGTTCTTTTGTCTAATCGTTAAAAACCGCGTCGACGGCGCCGTTTCCTCGGAACGCTTCCGTCGGACGCTCTCTCGTTCGGGCTCCGTTAAAGGAAATAAGCTAAAGTTTGAAACCAAGAAACCGACGAGCGGCGCGCGACCGCCCGTCGAACCAATTCTAACGTTTAGTACGTTAAACGCAAGCGAACCCAAAAGAAAGCGCGCCTAAAAAATCAAAAACGGCGTTCGATTTTCAACGCGAACGCCGATTTTAGCGATTATGCGGAACGCCGAGTAAAAAACGCCGTTCACTCCGGAATATACGACGCGTTTTCGTCGAGCGATTCGCAGTACCGCGCCAGCAAGTCGGCTGCGGCGTTCATATCGTCCCAAGAGACCATTTCGACCGGGGTGTGCATATAGCGGTTCGGAATCGAAATCAGCGCCGTCGCGACGCCCGCTCGACTGACCTGAATCGCCGCCGCGTCGGTGCCGGTGATGCGGTTTTCGGCGCAAAGTTGGTAAGGAATTTCGTTCGCTTCGGCGACGTCGAGGAGCGCGTCGACGAGGCGCATATTCATATTCGGGCCCTTTCCAACCGCGGGCCCGGCGCCGAGTTTTACGTCGCCGCAAATTTTCTTATCGACGGTCGGACAGTCGGTCGCGTGCGTTACGTCGATCGCGATCCCGATATGCGGATCGACGCCGTAAGCGCTCGTCCGGGCGCCGCGCAAGCCGACTTCTTCTTGAACGGTCGAAACCGCGAAAACGCCGACTTTCAACTTGCTTCCGTCGATGCGGCGGAGCGCTTCCATCGCGACCCAAACGCCGGCTTTGTCGTCGGTCGCCGGGGCCGCGACGCGGTTGTTTAGGAGTTCGCGGCATTCGAGCGGAATCGTTCCGCAGTCGCCGACGCGGAGAACGCTTTCCGCTTCCTCTTTGTCCTTGGCGCCGATATCGACCCAAAGGTCGGTAACTTTCGGAACGCGCTTGCGCTCGTCTTCCGTCAAGAGGTGGATCGCCTTGCGCCCGATAACGCCCTCGACCGGGCCCTTGCGCCCCCAGAACGTAACGCGAACGCCGACGAGCGTTTGCGGATCCCAGCCGCCGAGCGGAAGGACGTAAACGAAACCGTCCGAGTCGATATAATTGACCGTCAAGCCGATTTGGTCGCAGTGCCCGGCGAACATAACGCGAATCGGAGCGTCCGGATTCCGCGCCGCGACGACGTTCCCGTGAACGTCCGTCGTTATCGAGTCGGCAAAGTCGGCGGCGTACTCGCGGACGACGCGCTGGATTTTTTCCTCGTACCCGGACGGGCTCGGAGTTTCAATCAAACGTTTAAAAAATTCTTTCGTTTTTTCCATTTTCTCAACGCAATCTAAAAAAGCGAACGATAACAACGGCGCCGCGAACCCTTCGCTCCGTCGCCGTTCTCCTTATCGTCGATTTTGTCGTTAATACTTAAGAGCGCGTCCGAAATCGCCCGTCGAGCGTCGAACGAAACCTTAACGAAACGCCGTCAAACGTCGAGCGCCGCCTTGCCGGTCGCCTCCGACGCCGCCGCGCTTTCGCCGAGCGGTTTGCGCCGGAAAACGACGAGGCATTGGTCGTCGACCTGTTGCGCTCCGCCGACGTAATCTAAGACGCCGACGACCAACCGCCGCCCGAGCCGAACCGCGTCGAGCCCGTCCGGATTGCGGAAAAGCTCCGCGACGCCGCGTCCGCCCAACGCTCGATCGTCGACGTCGATCGCGTCCGGCACTCCGTCGCTCATCAGCGCGACCGCGTCGCCCGGCGCCAATTGGTAAACGGTTTCCTCGTAAGTCGCGTCCGGAACGACGCCGAGCGGGAAACCGTTGCGCCCTTCGCCGATAAACTCGACCGTTCCGTTCGTTTTCGCGACCATTGGGTAAAGATGCCCGGCGTTGTAAACGCGAAGCGTTCCGGTCTTCGGTTCGAGAATCGTCAACACGAACGTAACGAAGCGGTCGCCCCAACGGTTCTCCGAATAAACGCGATTCAACCGCTCCATCGCCGCCGCGTAACTCTTTTCGAGAAGGAGCCCGTAACGCGCTTCCGACGAGAGCTTCGCCATCAGAAGCGACGCCGAAATCCCCTTGCCGGAAACGTCGCCCAAAAGAATCGCGAGCCTGCCGTCCGGAAGCGGAACGTAGTCGAAATAGTCGCCGCCGACGAACTTCGCCGGACAATAGTAGTCGTAAAAGTCGTAATTCTCGACTTTCGGCAACTCGATCGGCAAGAAGCCGCGCTGAACTTGCGTCGCAAATTCCATTTCGCGACGCTCCATTTTCTCGCGCACTCGAGCGTCGCGGTAACTTTGGTTCTCCATATAGACGGCGATTTGGTTCGCGACGGCGACGAGAAGTTTCAGCTCGTCCTGCTCGAACCGACGGTCGTTGCGGCGCGCGTCGATCTGAATGACGCCGAGAATTTCGTTCGTCGCGACGTCGCAAATCGGCGCCGCCATCACCGAGCAAATATGGGAGCGAACGATGCTTTCCGACGAATCGAAGCGCGAATCCTCGAACGCCGCGTCCGAAACGACCGCCGACCGGGTCGCGACGACGTGCTTGACGATCGCTCGGCTAACGCGGAACGGCTCGTCGCTTTCCTCGTCGCGCCGTTTATAATGAACGAGTTTCAAAACGGGACGCTTCGCCGTCGATTCTTTCGCGTCCGGCGCCAAAACGCAAGCGGAGTCCGCGTTCGGGAAAAGACGCAAAATATTCGTCAAAAAACGCGGCGTCAAGTCGGCGATATCGTCCGCTTTCCCCAAAATTCGGGCGAAATCGAGCAAAACGCGCACCCGCTCCTCCAACAGCCGGATTTCGCGCTCGTACTCGCAAGCCGTCCGACCGCGCGAAACGCCGTCGTCGCAAAACGACGAGGAAGAATTTAACGTCAACTGCGACGTAATGTTCGGGCGATCCTGTTCGCCGTCGCGCCAACAAAGAGAATCCGGTCTCGCGCCTTCGGCGAGCGGCGCCGCTCGTCGAGCGTTTGGCGAAGCGGAGTAAAAAACGAGCGTCGCGTCGCCGATTTGCAAGGAGTCGCGCGAATAAATCCGGGTCGGCTCCGCGATTTTGACGCCGTTGACCCAAACGCCGTTGCGGCTGTGCAAATCTTCGACGTAAACCCCGTCGCCGCGTTTCGTCAAGCGAGCGTGTTCGCGACTAACCGCGTTGTTGTTCAAAACGACGTCGCAATAAGGGTGCCGACCGACGACGGTCGATTCGGAGCGAATCCAATGCGTCGTCGGCGTCGGCGACGACGGCATTTTTACGAGCAAACGATCCATTTTCTTCCTCGAAACGATTCCTTTGACGGCGCGCTTTTCCGACGACGCGCCGTTTTTCTTATTATGTCGCTTTTTCGGAAAAAGGCAAGTTCGCCGCCGCGTTTTCCTCCGTTTGAATTTCGTCCGGATAGACGACGTCGATCATATAAAGTCCCCAAGGCGGCGCGGTCGGCCCGGCGTTGCGACGGTCGGCTTCTTCGACGATTCGCCGCATTTTCTCGGGACTTTCGAACCCTTGATGACGCGTCGCGAACCAAAAGAGCGTCCCGACGATCGAGCGCACCATATTGTACAGAAATCCGTTCGCCTCGACTTCGACCGAAATCAGCGACGGCGGCCCGAACGGCGCTCTCGGAACGCCGCTTAAATTTTCCCAATCGCTCAGCCCGTTCGACGCGGCGCGTCTCGCTTTCGGAAAAACGAACGAATCGGAAACGGAACGCCGCTCGACGCGAACGTCGTAAACGGTGCGAACGGTCGTTTTGCGCGGCGAGCCCTGCGTTTGAAACGCGGCGAAATCGAACGTGCCGACGAGAAATTTCGCCGCTTCGAGCGCCGCCGCGTCGTCGAACGCTTCGCGGAGATTCCAAACGTTGCGCCGCCAAAACGGAAACGCCGGGCGCGCGTCGCTCAACAGATAGCGGTACCGTTTTCGAACGACGTCGCGAATCGGGTGAAAATCCTCGGCGACGTCGGAAGCGCGCCAAATCCGGACGTCCGGCGGCAAGAAGGCGTTGATCGCCCGCGTCAGCGTTTCGCAAGGGAGCGCCGACTCGGTCGAAAAAGCCGCGACTTGATAAAGCGCGTGAACTCCGGCGTCGGTGCGTCCGCTTCCGAGAACCTCGACGTCGGCGCCGACGACGCGACGGATCGCCTTTTCCAATTCTTCTTGAATCGTTCGAACGTTCGGCTGTTTCTTTTGAATTTGCCAACCGGCGTACTCGCCGCCGTCGTAACAGAGTTCGAGTTTGACGCGACGCATCGCGAAATGTCTCCAAGAGGGATAAAAATCGGGTTCTCCGGCGCGCCTTAGAAAAACGCGCCGAAAAACCCGAGTAAAATATCGTCGCTCAAGAGGCGACGCGACGTGAAAAACGTCGGATTATTCCGCCGCTTTACCGCCGAATTTTTCGTGGCAAGTCGTGTTGCACGTCGCTTCGACCGTCTTCATCGCGGCGAGCGCTTCGGCGAAATCGCCTTTTCCGGCGGCGGTCGCGTTCGCTTTTTCGTTAAAATCGTTCGCGGCGGCGGCCAAGCGTTCGCAATATTCGCGCCAAAGTTCGTCTTCTTCCGGCGCGAGCGTTTCGTCGACGTTTTCGCGACAAGCGAGCGCGATCGCGACCAAAACGGTCGAGTTGTCGATTACTTTCTTCGCGTTGCCGCGACGCAAAAACGTTTTTTCATTGCGACCGAGGCGCTTCATTTCGGTCGTCAACGCCGGAACCGCGTTTTTCATCAGCGGACGGAGCGCGACGACTTTTTGGTTCCAACGGAGCGCGTCGATCGAACCTTTGCTCGTTCGCGCCGCTTCGACCGCTTTCATCGCCGCTTGCGCCTCTTCGAGGTTCTTCGCGGACGCGGCGACCTTCGCGGCTTCGAGGAGCGCCGGAGCGGCGGCTTTCGCCGGGGAATCTTCGGTCGACTTCCCGAGCGCAAGCGCGACGGCGGCCAAAGCGTTCGCGTCGCGATAAAGCCCGACCGAACCGTCTTCGAAACTCGGAATCAGTTCGAGGTCTTCGACGTCGCGCTTCAGCTTAACGAGCGTCGCGTCGAGCGCGCTTTCCAGGTCGGCGACCGACGGAAGGCGCGGTTCGACTTCGGCGGAATATTCGCCGTTCAGCTCAGAAAAAAAAAAGCGGAGGCGACCGTGTTTTCCGGAGCCGGGGCCGGTTCTTCGACCGGAGCCGGAGCGGCGGCTTCGGCGGCTTTCGCTTCGGCGGCTTTGCGAGCGGCGTCGGCTTCGGCGGCCTTCGCTTCCGCGGCTTTTTGCGCGGCGGCGGCTTCGGCGGCTTTCGCTTC
>JAGBDD010000263.1 GCA_017937685.1 Thermoguttaceae bacterium
AGCGTCAACTCGGACAAGCCGCTTTCCCGCGTTTTCGCTTACGCGGCGTCGAAGGCGGGCGTCGTCAACCTGACGCAAAACATCGCGCAAGAGTTCGCGTCGCAGGGCGTTCGTTGCAACGCGATCTGCCCCGGTTTCTTCCCGGCGGAACAAAACCGCAAACTCCTCGACGAACAGCGCGTCGCGAACATTATGAACGGCACCCCGATGCGCCGTTACGGCGACCCGAACGAACTGGTCGGCGCGGCGATTCTTCTCCTCTCGAAGAAAGCGGGCAGCTACATGACCGGCTCCGCGGTTTACGTCGACGGCGGCTTCACCTGCAGCTGGTTCTAAACCGTTAAACGACGGCGCTTCGAAGCGTCGCCAATCAAAACGTCGGCGTTCAACAGGAACCGCAAGTTTTCGTCAAACGCCGACGCAACTTAACCGCAAACCGGCGTTCGCGCGGAGATTCCAACCGCTCGAACGCCGGTTTTCGCGCTTTTTTCTCCCTTTCCTCGGCGACGTTCCTTTCTCGTTTCCCGCTTCCTTGCGCCGCATTAATAAACTTCGAAGCGGATTCCGTTTTCTTGGGCGTATTCCTCCGCGTAAGAACCGGCGGCGACGGCGAACGTTAGGTCGGGCGAGCGTCCGGAAAACGCGCGCTCGCCGATACGTTGCAACTCGGCGGGAAGCCGAATTTTGCGCAACTTGCGGCAAACGTAAAACGCGAAATCGCCCAACGTCGTCAAACCGTCCGGAAGCGCGATTTCCGTCAACGACGCGCAACCGCGAAACGCGCCGTCGCCGATACTTTCCAAGCCGTTCGGGAGGTTGATTTCGTTCAGCGCCCAACAACCGTAAAACGCGTCGGCGCCGACGCTTCGCAAGCCGTCGGCGAAACGGACTTCGCTCAAACACAAACACTCGAAAAACGCGCGGTCGCCGAGCGTTTGAAAACCGCTCGGAAAGCGAACTTTGCTCAACGGCGCCCATTCGCCGAACGCGTCCGCCTCGACGCGTTCGACGCCGTCCGGAACGTCGTAAACCGTCGCTTTGGCGCCGGGCGGATACGCGACGAGCGTTTTGCCGTCCGCGCTGAAAAGAACGCCGTCGACCGAGCGAAAATTCTCGTTTTTCGGCGAAACGCTAATCTCCGTCAGCGAGCGGCATTTCCCGAACGTTTTCGCGCCGAGCGTTCGCAAACCGCTCGGCAGGCGAATCTTGCGCAAGTTGACGCAGCAATAAAACGCTTCGTCGCCGACGCTTTCCAAATCGTCGGGAAGTCGAATCGACCGCAAGTAGCCGCAACTGTAAAACGCGCGGTCGCCGAGCCGTCGCAAACCGTTGGGAAGACTAATCTTGCGCAATCCGTTGCAACAACCGAACGCGTCGTTTTCCAGCGTCGTCAACGAGTCCGGCGCCTCGATTTCCGTCAACGCGCCGCACCAGTGAAACGCTTTCGCGCCGACCGTTCGCAAGCCGTCCGGAAACGAAACTTTTTCCAACTTTCCGCAATTTTCGAACGCGCCGGGCCCGATTTTTTCGACGCCGGGCGGAACGTCGTATTCGGTCGCGTTTCGGCTCGGCGGATACGCGACGAGCGTTTTGCCGTCCGCGCTGAAAAGAACGCCGTCGACCGAGCGAAAATTCTTGTTTTCCGGCGAAACGTCGAGCGCCGCCCAACGCCCCGGAAAAACGCCGCCGCCCAACGTTTCCAACCCCGACGGCAAAACGACTTCCGCCAACGAACCGCAAAACTTAAACACGGCGCTCCCCAACGTTTGCAAACCGTCCGGAAGCCGAATTTCCGCTAGCGAACCGCAACCGGAGAACGCTTCGTCGCCGATATGTCGCAAACTCGCCGGAACGCGAACCGCGCTCAACGAGCCGCAATCGCCGAACGCGCCGTCGCCGAGCGTTTCCAAACCGTCCGGGAGGCGAATTTCCGTCAACGCTTTGCAGGCGTAAAACGCATTGTTTCCAATCGTTTGCAGACCGTCCGGAAGCGAGATTTCCGTCAACGCCGGAAGTCGGGAAAACGCGTTGGAACCGAGTTTTCGAACGCCGTCCGGAAGCGAAATTTTCGTTAGCGCTCGACGCAACGAAAACGCGCCGGGGCCGATTTCGACGACCGGTTTGCCGTCGATTTGCGCCGGAACGTCGACGCTCGACGCCTTGTCGTCGAGAAACGCGGCGATAATAACGCCTCCGGTCGAGTCGACTTCCCAACGGAAAAGTTCGTTCGCCGACGCGCAAGTTTTATCGCAAGACATTGGCTCCCCTTTCGTTAAACAGTTCCCAACGCGGCGTTTACGATTCCGGCGTCGGCGCGGCGGATTCGACGGGTTCTCCCGACGCTTCGAACGGGATTCCGGCTTCGGCGGCAAACGTCTCCGCGTAAGAACCGGCGGCGCCGCGGATTACCAAATCGGCGTTTCTCGGGAACGAACGGCGCCCGATCTCCTCGACGCTCGCCGGAATTTTGACCGACGACAACGAGTCGCAACGCGAAAACGCTTCGTCGCCGATTGTCGTTAAACCGTCTCGGAACGCGACGCTCGTTAACGCAACGCAACCGCCGAACGCGCCCGGTTCGACAACCTTCAGAGAGCTCGGGAAAGCGACCGATTCCAACGCGACGCAGTCCTCGAACGCGTCGTCGCCGATCAACGTCAAACCGTCCGGCAAAGCGACGCTCGTCAAGCTCTCGCAACCGATGAACGCGTGCGGCGCGATCGCTTTAAGTTGTTTCGGAAACTTCACTTCCGAAAGCGCGGAGCAACCTAAAAACGCCGACGCCGGAATCGTTTCGACGGCGTCCGGAAGCGCGACCGTTCGGAGCGCGACGCAACCGTAAAACGTTTCGCCGCCAAGTTCGCGAACGCTCGCCGGGAATGTAATCGCCGTCAGCGCCGAACAATCGCGGAACGCCGACGACGCGACGCGTTCCGTCCCGTCCGGTATCGCGTATTCCGTCGCCGCTTTCCCCGACGGGTAATAAAGCGCCGTTCGCCCGTCGACGGAAAAGAGAACGCCGTCGACCGAACGATAATTCTTATTCCCCGGCGCGACGGCGATTTCCGCCAACGCCGAGCAACCGTCGAACGCCGCGCGGAGCGTTTCGAGACTCGCCGGAAGCGTTATCGTCGTCAACGCGGAGCAACCGGCGAACGCGTTCGAACCGATTTCGCGAACTCCTTGCGGCAACTCGATTTTCGTCAGCGACGCGCAGTCGGCGAACGCGGCGGCGCCGATTTTCGTTACCGAACGTCCGCCGATTTTCTCCGGAACGACCGCTTCCGTCGCGTTTTTGTCGAGCAAACCGGTAATCGTCGCGCTCCACCCGACCGTCTCGTAAGAAAAGGCGCCCTCTTCGCCGACCGTTTTAACCGACGCGGCCCGACGCGCCGCTTCCTCGCCCAAAACGCATAAAAGCGCAAGCAAAAAGACGAGAAGGAAAACAAGACGGCGGCGATTTTTCGGACGCGGCGCGCCGTCGGCGGTCGCGCCGGTCTCGACGGCGGCGGTTTCGGCGGCTTTGTCGATTTCGGCGGGTTCGCCGGTCGCGACGGCGGCGAAAGCGTCGGCGGTTTCGTTAAAGGCGGACGGTTCGTTCGTTTGCATTTTAAAAACTCCTTAACTTAACGTTAAAATATCGACGACCAAATAAAACGGAAAACGCCGCCGCTTCTTCGTTTCCAAAGCGGCGCGCCAATTCAAAGCAACGACGCAACTTAACCTTCGCGACGGCGGCGATTACGGTTCCGGACGCGCGCCTTGGAAACCGGGTCGGTCGGCTTCGGGTCGCGTTTCGGCGTCCGCTTTGCCGCGTTTTATCGCTTTCAAAAGCGATTGCCAAGTCGGGTCGGTTTTCGACTCGAAGACGTATTTCGGCGACGCGCCGTCGTCGGTCGGCTCGGTCGAGAGGCCGCGACCGCCCGCCTCCTTCGGTAGGTGCGCCGTCAAGAGCGGGCTATTCTCCGGACGCGTCAAGTTAATCCAACCGAAACGGCCCGTCCAGTCGATATTCGTCGCGTCGTGAACGCCCGGCAAGTCGCGGTTTCCGCCAAGAAGGTTTTGATGGCAGCTCGCGCACTTCGCGTCGTAAATCGGCTTCAACTCCTTCTCGAACCAATCGGCGCGCCCCGAACCGTCAAGCGGCGCCCAACGGTCGCGGCGACCGGCGGATTTCGGGCGAGCGCAAGCGTAAGTCCCGTGATAAATCGCGTTCGAGTCGAGCCAAAAGTTAATTCGCGCCAACGACGCCGCGTCGACTTCCGTTTCGCAATGCTCCGGTTTAAAATAGTCGGGCAAACGGCTCGCGAGCGCCCCGGACGTATACGGAACGCAGACGCCCGACGTCGTGTAAAGGAGCCAATAGAACTGAACCAACGGCTTCCCAAGCGCGACCTGATCCGGCGGAAGCGAACCGTCGAACATATCCGCTTGGCGATACGACCGGCTTCGGCACGTCAGCGAATCGTAAGACGCGCTGAAAAATCGGGTCGCGTCGCCGCTCAAATCGCAGCCGCCGGCCGGGTTCGCGCCCTCGTGACAACGGACGCAGTAACGGTTCAACACCGGTTGCACCAAGCTCGGATAGTCGACGACGCCGGCGTCGAGCGTCGCGTTGACGCCGGTTTCAATTCGCGTTTTTTGCGCTTCGTAAAGATACGCGGGCAAAACCGGAACGCTCGGGGCGCGCTCCGCCGCTTTCGGTCGCCGACTCGTATCGAGCGCCGTCGCCGGAATCGAGTCGCGGTCTTCGTGGCAGCCGACGCAACCGATCGACTCGCCCGGCATAAACTGAACCGCGCTCGTCATTCGCTGGATTTCGCGGCCTTGCGCGTCGAGCGCTTGGAAGTAAATTTCGCGAAGAGCCGGAACGTAAAAGTTCGCGCTCCCGTCCTCCTCGACCGGAACTTCGCCCCAACACCGCTTAGCGTAATAAGTCGCAACCGACATCGACGGCGATTGGTCGAACGCGCGGTCGCGGAGTTCCTCCGTTTTGCGGATTTGCTCCATAATGCGGAGCGACTTCACTTCGCCGCGCTTCACATAAGGTTGAAGCCCTTCGTAAACGTCCGCCAAGACGACTTGCCCGACCGGGTCGCCGTCGAGAAGATTCGTTCGTTCGGGGATTCCCCAATCGTCGACGAGCGCGGCTTTAAAGGGCGCGACGGTCGAACCCGCCGCTTCGATTCCGTCGGTGCGACGCGGCGCCGGAGCGACTTCGTTCGCGGCGAGGTTCGGACGCAACTTCGCCTTCATTTCCGGGTCGACGACGCGGGAAGCGGGCGTCGGCGGCGTCGGCGTTTCGAGAAGCGCGATCGGGCAAAAACAGCCGAGTTCCGGTTCCTCCCAAAGGAGCCGCTTTTCGCCGTCGCAGTCGAGGAGCCAAATTCGGTACCGCTCGAGCTTGCCTTCGGCGTCGGCGCCCAAGACGGACGTCGCGTCGCCAAACGAGCAAAGCGCCCGGGTCTCGTCGAGCGGGAACGGGTCGCGGTAAGCGTAATCGCGGGAAATATCTTCGACGACCGGAAATTCCTTCGTCCAGTAGGTAAAACCTTCTCCGGCGGGCGCTTCGATTCCGGCGCTTCGGTCGACGACGCCGATCGCTCCGTGCGGGTAGCCGTGATGCGGCGCGAACGTCGCGATCACTTGCGACGACGAACCGTTCGGGAACGGGCGCGCGTGCAGAATCGAGCCGAAATCGCGAATCGTGTTCCCGTAATAAAGTTGGTAGAGCGTTCCTTCCGGGTTTTGCGTCCAAAGGGACTGCCGGTACGTCAGGTCGCGGTCGATGTATTCCCAACGCGTGAAGAGGATTCGCCCGTCCGGGAGCGATTGCGGGTTGAAGTCGGAAAGGGTGTTCATACTGACGCAACGAAGATCGGTTCCGTCGGCGTTCATCGTGAAGAGGTTCGACGCCGGGCCCGGTTGGCAGACGGTGCGACCGAAGCGCCGCGTCGAGACGAAGACGATTCGCCCGTCCGCCGCTTCCGTCGGGGAAACGTCGAAAAACGGGCCGTCGGTTAGTCGCGTCAAGCCGGTTCCGTCGACGCCGATTTTCCAAATATTCCAAAAATCGGAGCCTTCCGGACGGTAAGAGAAGTAAATCGTCGACGCGTCGAACGAAAGGTTCATGTCGTAAATCGAACCGTTCGGGTCTTCGAAGATCGTTTTCGCTCCGGCGCTTAGGTCGGTCGGGTCGACGCGGCGAATCGCGCAGCCGCGGCGTTTCGGAGTCGCTTGCCAAAGATCGTTTCCGACGGAGTTCCCGCGATTCAACATTCCGCGAGCAACGTATATAAAGGGCGGAACGTCGTCCAACGCGAGCGTTTCCGGATAGGCGCCGGTCGGTTTCGGCGTCGCGGTCAACGGAATCGGCGTCCACTCGACCGTTTTCCCGTCGGCGTCGAACGCGCCGTCGGCGTTTTCGAGAAGTTTAACCCTCAAATCGCCGTATTCGACGTCGTTTTTCCAAAGGCGCAGCGCGAACGTTCCGGCTCGAAGCGCGTCCTTTTCCGGCGAGTTTTCGGCGCGGAACGAGCCCTTTTTCTCGCCGTCAATATAAACGTCGAAGCCGGTTTCGTCGAACGCGACGCGGAGTCGAAACGCTTTCCCGACCGGAAGCGGCGTTTCGATCAGTTGAAGCCGGTTGTAATTTTTGCGGTGTTCGCCTAAGTTGACGAGCCCGGCGCTCGGGTCGAACCCAATCTCGTACCCGTTGAACGCGTCGGCGCCGACGCCGGAATCGGAAATCTTGAAGCAGAGCCCGGAAAAGCCCGCTTTCGCCTCCGGAAAACGAACAGAAAGCTCGATTTCGCCGCGTTTGGCCGTCGCCCAAGCGCTCTCGGCGAACGTCAGCCGCGAACCGGAGTCGCCGCGCCCGAAAACGAACGCTCCGCTCGCGCCGTTTGCGTCTTTTTCGCCGTCGACGACTTTCCAATCGCCGCCGAACGCGTCGAACCCCTCGACCGGTCGCGCTTCGCCCGCCGGAACGAACGGAAGCGCCTCGATTCGCGCCCCCAACGTCGCGACCGACGACGCCGACTCGCCCGGCTCCGCTCCGAACGACGTTCCCAACGCCGACGTTAGCGCCGCCGCGCCAAGTATTAACGCGCCGCAAAACGCGCCGACCGTTCCTCTCGTTTTTCGATTCTTTCGCATTCTCGCCTCCGTTTTTCGTCGCTTTTTCGGTCCCGAGCGCCGCGTCGACGACGCTTCGGTTTTCATTATAAACGACGCGAATCCGAAAATCAACCGCGCCGACCGCCAAAATGGAATTTGACAAAAAAACCGTTTTTTCGCGAAAAAACGTTTGACGCGACGCATAATTTTTGTTAAACTAGACAAACTTAGCGTTCCGGACGCCCGGCGCGGCCCTTTTCAACGGCTCCGCGTCGTTCGGTCGCGCCGCGTCCCGTTCGCGCCTTAAAAAACGTCCCGCGAAACCGTCGATAAAACAGCGCCAACCGATTCCCCTCAACGACTTGCGACCCGTTCCCGTTCCGCGTCGCCGCCGGTTTTCGTCAACCCTTAACCTTCGCCCCTTCCCCCTAAGGAGTCGCCCCAATGCCGCGTTGTTTCTCGACGCTCGCCCTTTGCGCGCTTCTCGCCGTCGCCGCGAGCGGTTGCGATCAGTTGAAATCCCAAAAGAACGAATCCGGCGATAAAAAACCGAAAGAAACGCTGAAAGTCTCCGTCGTCGAGCCGACGACGCGCGAAATCGTCGATTACGAAGAGTTGAACGGGCGAACGGCGGCGGTCGAGTCGGTCGACGTTCGCGCGCAGGTTTCCGGCTACCTCCAAGAAATTTGCTTCAAACCGGGCGCCAACGTCAAAGCGGGCGACGTTCTTTTCAAACTCGACGACCGAGTTTACGCGGCGGTCGTCGCGCAACGCCAAGCGGACGTCGAACGTTGCGCGGCGGACGTTAAAAGTCGCGAAGCCGAGGTCGCCTCGCAAACCGCCGAACGCGACCAAGCTCTCCTCGACTGGAACCGCCAAAAAGAATTGAACGCCAAAAACGCGACGTCGAAACAAGCGCTCGAACTCGCCGAGACCGCCTACAACCGTTCGCAAGCCGGACTCGCCGCCGCGCAAGCGGAATTTTCCGCCTCTCAAGCGGAACTCCAAGCGGCGCAAGCGAACCTCGACCGCGCGCAAATCGACCTCGACTACGCGACGATTAAATCGCCGATCGACGGCGTCGTCAGCCGCGAGCAAATCACCGTCGGGAACCTCGTCGAAACCGGTTCCACCGTTCTCACGAGCGTCGTCGCGGTCGACCCGCTTTACGTCTTCTTCGACGTCGACGAACGAACGCTCGGGCCGTTCCGCCTCAACGTCTTGCCGCGTCTCGAAGCCAAAGGCGCCTTCTCCGTTAAATTCGCGGTCGGCGACGAACCGTTCGACCGAGAAGCGCAAGTCGACTTCAACGAACCGCGCCTCAACGAAACGACCGGAACGCTCGAGTTCCGCTCCGTCGCCAAGAACGAACCGAACGCCAACGGAACGCGCAACCTCCTGCCGGGCGTCCGTCTCCGCGTTCTTTTCCCGACGAGCTTGCCTTACCAAGCGACGATCATTCCGGAAGAAGCGATCCTCACCGACCAAAACGTCAAGTACGTCTTTACCGTCGACGCGGAAAACAACGCCAAATACACCCCGATCAAACTCGGTTCGCTCCAAGACGACAATATGCGCGTCGTCCTCGCCGGGCTCAAACCGGGCGCCCGCGTTATTACCGACCAACTCCTGAAAGTCCGCGACGGCGAACCGGTCGAAGCGACCGTCGTCGAAAACCGCTCGACGACAATGGTTATCCGCGAAGACGGAACGTTCTATCCGAACGACGGCGGCGAGCCCTACCAAGACGAACTCGCGACCTCCAAATTTATCGGCGAAGGCAAAGAAGCGCCCGCCGAAACGTCGGAAGCCGCGCCGGTCGAGAACGCGGCCCCGCAAAGCGCGTCCGAAACGCCGCAACCGCAAAACTAACGCGGTTTCCGTTTCGGTTTTCCTTCCTTATTCCTCCAAGACGAACGCCCTTTTCATTAACGACGTTTCGTCGCAACATAAAGGAACAATACGTTGGCGCGCTTTTTTACCGACCGACCAATTTTCGCGAGCGTTCTGTCGATCTTGATCGTCTTGATCGGCTCCATCGCTTATTTCTCCCTCCCGGTAGCGCAGTACCCGAACGTCGCGCCGCCGATGATTTACGTCAGCGCGAACTACTCCGGCGCGAACGCCAAAGCGGTCGCCGAGTCCGTCGCGACGCAAATCGAAGACCAAGTCAACGGCGTCGAAGGAATGCTCTATATGGAGTCGACCAGCTCCAACGACGGCCGAATGGGTCTCGCCGTCGCCTTCGAACCGGGAACCGACCTCGACGACGCGCTCGTTCTCGTTCAAAACCGCGTTCAGTTGGCGACTTCGAAACTTCCCGAGCAAGTGAAGCGCGTCGGCGTTACCGTCCGCAAACGGTCGCCGTCGTTGTTGATGATGATCAACTTCGTTTCGCCCGGGAACAAATACGACCAAGTTTACCTCAGCAACTACGTTTCGCTTCGCGTTCGCGACGCGATTTCCCGCGTTTACGGCGTCGGCGACATCTCGATCTGGGGCGAAAAGGCGTACAGCCTCCGCGTTTGGCTCGACCCGGCGAAGATGCGCGCTCGCAGCTTGAACGCCGCCGACGTCGTCGCCGCGATTCAAGAGCAAAACCAACTCGTCGCGACCGGCTCCCTCGGCGAACCGCCGATGAACGAGCCGATCGTCTTCCAACGCCCGTTCGACCTCGAAGGGCGCCTTTCCCCCGACGAAAACGGCAAGGCGTTCGAAGACATTGTCGTTCAAACCGACGAAACGGGGCGCGTTACGTTGCTAAAAGACGTCGCCCGAGTCGAGTTAAGCGCGCTCAGCACGAACGTTACCAGTTCCTTCGACGGTCTCCCGACCGTTACGCTCTCGATCAACCAGCTTCCGGACGCGAACGCGGTCGAAACCTCCGAACGCGTGCGCGCTCGCTTGGCCGAACTCGCCAAGGAGTTCCCGGACGGTATCGACTACGTCGTCGCTTACGACACGACGCCGTTCGTTAAATCGTCCATCGAAGCGGTTCAACACACGTTGCTCGAAGCGATCGTTTTGGTCGGTTTGGTCGTCGTGTTGTTCCTGCAAAGTTGGCGCGCGGCGCTCATTCCGCTCTTGGCGGCGCCGATTTCGTTGATCGGGACGTTTATCGCGATGAGCGCGCTCGGTTTCAGCTTGAACAACCTCTCGCTTTTCGGGCTCGTTTTGGCGATCGGGATCGTCGTCGACGACGCGATCGTCGTCGTCGAGAACGTCGAGCGACACATTCACGACGGTCTTTCGCCGCGCGAAGCGACTTATAAAGCGATGAACGAGGTTTCCGGCGCGCTGGTCGCCATCGCGTTGGTCTTGGCGTCGGTCTTTATTCCGGCGGCTTGCGTTCCGGGCGCGGTCGGGATGTTCTACCGCGAGTTCGCGTTGACGATCGCCGTTTCGACGTTGATCTCCTGCTTTATTTCGCTGACGTTGAGCCCGGCCCTTTGCGCGTCGATGTTGCAAACCAAGGGCGCGCGCCGCGACCCGTTGACTTGGCTGATCGACGTTTGTCTCGGTTGGTTCTTCAAGCTCTTCAACGTCGTTTTCGACGCGTCGACGACGATTTACGTCGGCCTCGTCCGTTATATGCTGCGGTTAAGCCTTATCGTTTTAATCGTTTACGGCGGTCTCCTTTATTTGACGGCGGAGACGTTCCAGTCGACGCCGACCGGTTTCATCCCGGTGCAAGACAAGGGCGTTATGCGCGGCGCTTGCGAACTGCCGGACTCCGCGTCGTTGTTCCGCACTCGCGAGATGATGCGCAAGGCGTACAAAATGGCGCTCGACACGCCCGGCGTCGCGCACGTCATCGGCACCGAGGGACGCAGTTCGCTCGTCGATTCCGCCGCGTCGAACGTCGGTTCGTTCAACTTCGTTCTCGAACCGTTCGACGAGCGCGCGAAAAAGGGCCTGACCGACGTCGTTATTAAAAACGAACTCGAAAAGAAATTCGCGACGTTAACCGAAGGCAAGTGTTACGTCTTCCGCGCGGCGCCGGTCGACGGCGTCGGGCTCGGCGGTTTGAAGGTTCAGCTGCAGTACAAGGGCGGCTCGTCCGATTACTCGACGCTGCAAGAAGTCGGCGACAACATTGTTTATATCGCGTCGCAAATGCAAGAATTTAACACGTTGAAGAACGCCTTCCGCGGTTCCGTTCCGCAAGTTTTCCTCGACGTCGACCGCAACAAAGCGAAGGCGATGAACGTTTCGCTCGACGACGCGTTCGAGACGATCAACATCTACTTCGGTTCGCGTTACGTCAACGACATTACGTTCCTGAACCGCACGTTCCAAGTGAAGGTTCAAGGCGATTCGCAATACCGCGACGAACCGGAGGACGTTTACCGCGTCTTCGTCCGCAACGATTTCGGCGAAATGACGCCGCTCGGCTCCTTCGTTACCGCGAAAGACTCGACCGGGCCGCTGGCGATCAAGCGTTTCAATATGTTCCCGTCGTCGGCGTTGAACTTCCAAGTGCAAGAAGGAACCAGCTCCGGCGAAGCGATCAAAGCGATGGAAAACCTCCTCGACGAAACGCTTCCGGACACGGTCGGGTACGAATGGACGGAACTCGCGCTCCTCGAAAAGCGCGCCGGGAACACCGCGATTTACGTTTTCGGTCTTTCCGTTTTGCTCGTTTTCCTTTTGTTGGCCGCGCTTTACGAAAGTTGGTCGCTTCCGTTCGCGATCGTGTTGGTCGTTCCGATGTGCTTGCTCTGCTCGCTCGTCGGCGTCAACATTGCGAAGCTCGATATGAACGTTTTTACGCAGATCGGCTTCTTCGTCTTGATCGGCTTGGCGAGTAAAAACGCGATTTTGATCGTCGAGTTCGCCAAGGACGCGCAGGTCAAAGAGGGCAAAAGCGGTTTCGCCGCGACGTTGGAAGCCTGCCGCTTGCGTTTGCGACCGATTATTATGACGTCGCTGGCGTTCATTTTGGGCGTCGTTCCGTTGATGACCGGAACCGGCGCGGGTCGCGAAATGCGCTTCACGCTCGGCGTCGCGGTCTTCTCCGGAATGCTCGGCGTTACGATCTTCGGGATTTTCTTAACGCCGGTCTTCTATTACGTTATGCAGAAGTTCTCGCGTCAAACCCGCCGCGCCGAGGCGGAGCGCCGCGAACGCTTGCGCCAAAAACGCGAAACCGCCGCGCAAGCGTCGAACGACGTCGCGTAAAAAACGGCGTTCCGACGAGAAAAGACGACAAAAAGCGACTCGCGGCGACTTTTCGCCTTTTCGGCTCTTGTCGAAGCGCGCCGCGTCGGGTAAAATAAGGAAGGCGTTCCGCGCCGTCGACGTTGTTGCGTTTCGGCGGACGGGGCGCCTTCCCTTTTTATTTATTTTTCCCGCTCCCCCTATTTCAACGTCGTTTTTACGCCGTTTAACGTCGAAAGGCCCCCGATGTCCGAATCGCTCGCCGCGTCGCAAGCGCGACTTCAAGACGACCTCCGCGGCTTGGTTCGCGGGGACGTTCGTTGCGACGAAATTGTTCTGCAGCTTTTCTCGTCGGACGGCGGCCCGTTCCAAGAGCGTCCGACGTGCGTCGTTTGGCCGCGCTCGACGGCGGACGTCGCGGCGGTCGTCCAATACGCGGCGGAAAAGAAAATTTCGGTTCACCCGCGCGGCTCCGGCTCGAGCGGCGGTTGCGGCGCGATCGGCTCCGGAATTATTCTCGACTTTTCCCGTTATATGCGCCGACTTCTACGCGCCGGCGACGACGACGTCGTCGTTCAACCGGGCGCGATTCGCGAACGGGTCAACGACGGTTTGCGAACGTCGAAACGTCGATTTTTCGCGCCGAGTTCCGGACATGTTCCGGTCGGAACGATCGGGAGCATTTTAGCCGCCGACGTAACCGGCCCGCGTTGGTTGCGTTACGGGTCGCCGAACGAGCGCGTTCTCGAGCTGACGGTCGTCGACGCCGCCGGAAAAATTTGGAATCTTCGCCCGTTCCAAGCGCGTCCGGAGCGCGGTTTTATCGACGCGCTCGGCGGCGCCGCCGCGTTCCGCCGAACGCTCCTCGACGTTTTGATCGCCGAATCCGACGCCGCGTCGGCAAACGCGACGCCTTCCGGCGACGGCGGGTTCGATTTCGGCGACGGCGGCGGGTTCCGCTCGTTCCGTTCCGACGTCGTTCGCGAAGATTTTTTCCGACGTTTCTTCGGTTCCGACGCGCGAGCCGTTCGCGATTGGGTTCGCGTCGGGCCTTGGGGCGCCGCCTTGCGAGCCGTCCGAAGCGCCGAGCCGTTTCTCGACGCGGAGCTTCCGCCGAACGCCCCGTCGCGGCGCGGTTATCCGTTGCGCGACGTCGTCCGTTTCGGCGTCGACCCGACCCGTTTTTTCGTCGGTTCCGAAGGAACGCTCGGGATTATCGCCGAGGCGCGACTCGCGACGTCGCCCCTTTCGAACGCGTCGGCGGCGGCGATTTTCCTCTTCGACTCGCTCGACAAAGCGGCGCGGGCCGTCCCGAAAATTCTCGAGTTCGAACCGACTCTTTGCGATCTCCTCGACGGGCGCGTCGTCGCGCTGACGCGGGATTGGGACGCCCGTTTCGAAGCGATTTTCCCGCAAACGACGCAAGCCGCGCTCGTCGTCGAACTCGACGCCGACTCCGACGTCGAGTTGCGCCGCCGCGTCGAAAATTTGCGTCTTCGCGTCGTCTCCGACGCCGAGGCTCGCGCCTGTTGGACGGCGTTTGCGTCCGCCGAAAAGAAAATTTTTCGCGATCTCCTCCGCAAATCGAGTTGCGCGAGGCTCCGAATGGCCCCGTCGTTCCAAATTTTCCCTTATTGGGAAGACGTTCGCCTGCCGGTCGAGCAAATCCCCGATTTTTTGCGCGAAATTCGCGAACTCTTTAAGCGCGAACGACTTATTTACTCGGTCGGCGGGTTCGTCGGTTGCGGTCAACTCTCGATTCGCCCGATTTTGCCTTACTCCGACGAAGAGGAGAGCCGCGCGTTCGCCCTTTCGGAACGCGTCGAGGAACTTGTTCTCGAACGCGGAGGCGACGTCGGCGCCGCCAAGGGACACGGTCGCGTCCGCACCGCCGTTATTCCGAAACGTTTCCCGAACCTTTTCCCGGCGTTCGTCCGTTTGAAAGACGCGCTCGACCCGGAAAATCGCCTCAACCCGGACTGCGTCGTTTCCCCGGAAATGCGACGTCTCGCCGCCGAACGCGCTCGCGGCGACGAACGAAAGCGCGCCGTCCTTTCGCAAAATCGCGACGCGTTCGACGTTCTCGCGCCGGAAACCGACGCCGCGCTTCGCGAAAGTTCGCTTCATTCCCGAACGATTCGCCAACGAACGCCGTTCGACGCCGAGCGGCTCGAGCGCGACAAAAAAATCGATTGGCTCAATCGCCCGACCCGTTCGCAACTCGAATTTCAGCTCGCTTGGAACCCGACGCTCGTTTACTCGCCGACGTTCCAATGCGTCGGATGCGGGCATTGCCGTATTCGCACCGACGAAACGCGGATGTGCCCGGCGTTCCGCAACGCGCCGGACGAGAAAGCCTCCTGCCGAGCGAAAGCGAACCTCCTGCGCGGCGTTTTCGACGGCGACCTCGACCTCGGCGCCCTAAAAAGCGACGAAGCGCGCCGCGTCGCCGAATATTGCGTCCGTTGTCATTCTTGCGCTTCCGAGTGCCCGGCGCAAGTCGACGTTCCGCGGTTGGCGTTCCGACTACAGAGCGCTTACCAAGCGGCGAACGGTCTTTCGGTCGCCGACCTTTTCGCGGTTCGTTTCGACGGCGGTCTTCGTTTGGCGGCCCGTTTTTCCGGTTTGGTCAACGCCGCGCTCCGCGTCGGAACGTTCCGTTGGGCGCTCGAAAAAACGCTCGGGCTCGCTCGACGGCGCCGCCTTCCGCGCTTGGAAAAACGCCCTTATTTGAGCCGCTTGCCGAAAACGTCGTCCCTCGCCGCGTTCGACGACGAAAGCGCGAAATCGGCGCGGCGCCGCGTCGTTCTTTTCGTCGACTCGTTCGCCAACTTTTTCGACGCGGCCCTAATCGACGCCGCCAAAAATATTCTCGAACTCAACGGCGTCGACGTCGTTATCCCTCCGGAACCGCGAACCTCCGGCGCCGTTTCCTTCGCTCGCGGCGACGTCGACGGCGCCGAACGGGTCGCGACGCGCAACGTTTCGATTTTCCGCGAGTTATTGCGTTCCGGCGCCGAAATCGTCGCCCTCGAACCGTCCTCCGCCGTTTGCATAAAGCGGGAATATCCTTACTTTTGCGACGACGCCGACGCTCGCGTCGTTTACGCGAACACGACCGACGTTTGCTCCTATTTGGCGCGGCTCGACCGACTCGGCGAACTGAACCGCGACGCGTTGCGTCCGCTAAACGTTGAAAAGACCGTCGGTTATCACGCGCCTTGCCGAACGCTCGCGCTGACCGGGGCCGCGCTCTCGTCGCCGACGCCGGCGCAAACGCTTCTTGAAGCGATTCCCGAGTTAAAAATCCGACGGCTCGAACGCGGGTGCTGCGGCTTGGCAAACTACACGGGTTTTCTTAAATCCCGTTATTCCGAAAGTTTGCGTCTCGGCGCGCGTCTTTTTTTAGCGATGCGCGACTCGGAGATCGAAGTTTGCTCGTCCGAGTGTTCTCTCTGCAACCTACAGTTGTTACAAGGCGTCGACAAACGGGCTCGCAAAAGTTCGAAACGCGTCGCGCACGTTCTGAAACTTCTCGCCGCGTCCTACGGGCTCTTGCCGCTCGACGACGCGTTCAATCGGGTCGACTAACCGCGTCGTTTTTGGCAATTTCCTCATTCCCTCTAAGATAAAAAAGACGCGTTTCGAACTTCCCAACAAAAAGGGCGCGTTTCGAACCCTGAAGTTCCGAAACGCGCCCTTGCGCTTTCTTACCGTCGGCTTTTTCCGCGTCAAACGGCGTCGTTCCATTCGGCGAGCAAACGTTTCGCCAGCGCGACGCAAGCGTTGGCGCCGTCGCTGTATCCGTCCGCTCCGATCGACGCGGCGAACTCCGCCGTTACCGGCGCGCCGCCGACGAGCGTCTTCGTCGTTTCGGCAAGCCCTTCTTTTTCAAGAAGCTCGATCGTCGCTTTCATTTGCGGAGTCGTCGTCGTCAACAGCGCGGAGAGCGCGACGAACGTTTTCGCTCCGCCGCGCGCCTTGACCGCTTCGACGAATTTTTCCGGCGCGACGTTGACGCCGAGGTCGATCACTTCGAATCCGGCGCCTTCGAGCATCGCGGCGACGAGATTTTTCCCAATGTCGTGCATATCGCCCTTGACCGTTCCGATAACGACGCAGCCGATTTTCTCGACGCCCGCGCTAATCATCATCGGGTTCAAGAGCCCCATCGCGATTTGCGTCGC